>JAZSAH010000054.1:0-3728 GCA_045601745.1 Acutalibacteraceae bacterium | reverse complement strand
AGCCTTATTTCTTGTGAAGCAACAAGCTCAACATAATAAACTTCTGCGCCTTGCTCTTTGAACAAATCGGAAACATATTTTATGTAGTCCCAATCGCCTTGATGGTCAAATGCCCATACATAGGTGAATATCATTCCGTAGTTATTGCTTTTTGAAAACTCCTCAAAGAAAACCTGACGCAGTCTGTGTACCGTTTTGCCTTCATAATATCCGAAAATCTCTATAACAGGCTCAATAGTCATATGGTTATGAAACAGCTTGAGGTCTGTGATTTTTGCAAGCTCCTGCCCGACCGTCATTTTGCCGACAGCCAGATTGTCGAATATTATAACTAATTTCATGATATCATCCTTTTACAAATATTTCTGCATATAAACCAGGTTCTGATATGTTCCGTCTTTTAATTTAAAGAAATTGGGTTTTAGCGATTTAGTTTGAAATCCGAATTTTTCGTAAAGTGCTTTTGCTCTGTCATTACCTTCTACAAATTCAAGGTCAACAATTTCTGTTCCTTCGTGATTTTTTGCCGCTTTTATCAGTTCGTTGAACATTGCCGAACCGATACCGATATTCCAATACTTCTTCTGAATTGCAATTCCTACGGTGGCTCTGTGGGATGTTTTGCTGCCGCTTTTGAAAGTTATATCGCAGCTGCCTACAGCCTGACCGTTTACAAAGCAAGATATTACCAAAGTGTTTTTGGATTCTCGGACATTGCGAATCCATTCCTTTTCATCATCGGCTGTAAAGCCTGCCCAATCTTCCGCACTCCGGGAAAAGAAATCCGTTTGAGAAGCGGTGAGTTTAATATTATTGAGTAATGTTTCCGCATCTTCAATTTCGGGAGTTTTTAATATGGCATTTGTGCCGTCTTTTAATATAATTCTCTTTTCTTCAAATATCATTTCAATACCTCCTCAAAAATAAAAAGCACCTCCGGAAATACGGAGATGCTTGTAAGTTCAGAAAGATATTTTACATCAATCGCAAACGGACAAAACGGCTCTCCGATTCATTGTGATAATCATCATTGTCATCTTGTCCACCTGCCTTTCAGTAATTTTTATTTATTGTAACAATATAAGAATAGTTTGTCAACAGTTTTCGGCTTCGGTGCAAAAGTGTCGGTTTTAAAGTCAAAAGTGTCCCGATTGATTATATGATGATTGAAAAAACCGCTTTTTTATGATATTGTTATATTAATAATATGACGAGGTGTTATTATGAAACTTGACACAAACAAGCTGAAATGGACAAGAGAGCCTGCCGGCTATACGATTTCCGATGATAAAATCGAAATAATCACTGCTCCCGAAACGGATTTATGGCAGAGAACATATTATCATTTCAGAAATGACAATGCTCCCGTTCTTCAGACGGAAACAGACGAAAAGTTTTTCTCCTTTGTTGTCAGAACGGAGTTTGACACCAACCACAGATTTGACCAGTGCGGCGTTGTTATGTATCTCGACAGCGACAACTGGATAAAAGCATCAATCGAATTTGAAAATGAGAGATTTCAGCATCTCGGCTCCGTTGTTACAAACAACGGCTATTCCGATTGGGCAACAACGGAAATTGATGCTGCAGTCAAATCAATGTGGTACAGATTCAGCCGCAGAGAAGATGATTATTGCATTGAGTGTTCCGATGACGGCATAACCTTCAGACAGATGAGAGTTTGCCATATGTGGAACGGTGCAGGCACGATTCAATTCGGAATTTATGCCTGCAGTCCCGAAAACTCATCCTTTAAGGCAACATTCACCGATATGGAAATAACGGAATGCAAATGGCTCGCCCACGACGGTCAACAGCCTGATGCAGAGTAAAAATCATCCCATAAACTTAAAGGAAGGATGAATATCTGATATATGAAAGATAAGAATTACTTTTTGAAAAAAGCGCAGGAGAAATTCCCCGTGCTTCATTACAGGGATATAACGCCCGATATAACGGAGTTTTCCGCTTCAACAGGTGACAGCGTTTTGCTCGACCTGGGTGAACACGCGGTCGGACATTTTTCCTTTGCATTAGATAATGCAGGCGATTTTATTGATGCCCCCGTGCGTTTAATCATCAGGTTCGGCGAAGATATGAGAGAGATTGAAGATGACTATTCTCTTTACAGAGAAGGACTTTCGCGGACATGGCTGCAGGAGGAGATAATCAATATTGATTATCCTCAGAAAACATCCATGCCCAGAAGATACGCCTGCAGATATATAAAAATAACCGTAGAAAAAACGAACAAACCCATCAGGCTGTATGATTTCTGTTTCCGTGCATCAACGAGCGCCGATGTGTCTGTTCTGAAGCCTGCGGAAACAACCGATGCTTTATTGAAAAAAATCGATATTGTTGCAACCGACACTCTGAAAGAATGTATGCAGACATTTTTTGAAGACGGACCGAAGCGTGACCGCCGTCTGTGGACAGGCGATCTTCGTCTTGAAGCCCTGACAAATTACTATACGTTCAGAAACCTTGATATCACCGGAAGATGCTTATATCTTTTTGCCGCAGGTGACCGTGACAGGCTCGGATTTCTGCCGTCATATGTTTATGAAACGCCGTATTATTTCTCCGGTTCGGCGCATATTGCGGACTATGCGCTTTTGTTTGTTGTGACGGTATGCGATTACTATGAGCATACCGGCGACACAAGCGTTGTGAACGACCTCATTGATGTTTGCAAATCACAGCTTGAAAGCTTCAGAAACATACTCGATGAAAATCTGATTGTAACCCCTCAGGAAGGTTGGTTTGCGTTCATCGACTGGTGTCCGGGTCTTGAAAAGCTCACTGCGCTGCAGGGTGTATATCTCTACACGCTTGAACGGTTTTCGGAATTACTCAAGGCAATCGGAGATGAGGACTGCGAAAAATATTCGCTTCATCTTTCCGAAGTGCGCCATGCCTGCAAAAAGCATCTTTACGATGAAAAAACAAACGCTTTTGTCAATAAGCTTGATAACGGACAGCTCAGCGTTCATTCGCAGGTGTGGATGATATTGGGCGGCGTTATTGACGGCGAAAAAGCGAAAGAGCTTCTTGTTTCCTGCCTCAACAACAAGGATGCAAAGCAGCCCGTTACCCCTTATATGCGTCATTACGCAACGGAGGCAATGTTAAGGCTTGATATGAAAGATGCTGCCGTGCAATACCTGAAAACATTCTGGGGAGGTATGCTTGAACTCGGCGCAGACACCTTCTGGGAGGCATATATCCCCGAAGATCCCGATTTCTCTCCGTATGATGACAGAATGATAAACAGCCTTTGCCATGCATGGAGCTGTACACCGTCTTATTTTATACGCAAGTACGAGTTATGATTATCTGATTTGCTTTACCGAAAAAATGCAAAAGCATAAATAATAAAAAGAAAGCCGGTGTAAAAACCGGCTTTCATCATTTTGAGTTTAATTTTCAGCGAAGGTATTTATAACCGAATACAAGCAGAACTGCTACAAGAATGTAAAAGAACGGAAGTACTGTAAGGTCACCGCCGAAGGAAATAAGGAAATCCTTGAAGGATTTTGTCTTTTCCCAATTTTCTTTGACTCTCTTGGGACGAAGGAACGCAACTGCATCGAACAAGCAGTAGCCGACCAGATAGCACACCCATGTTTCCCAGAGCGTATAGCCTCTGACTGCCTGTATGGCAAGAATGACCGCACCGAGAATAATCAGGAATGCGCGGATAAACTTGATGCCCTTGAAATCCC
>JAZSAH010000053.1:0-11904 GCA_045601745.1 Acutalibacteraceae bacterium | reverse complement strand
AAAAGAGCTTCTTCTGCGTCTGGGCGATGACACCGTAAAGGAAGTTATCATGGCAACAAATCCCACCGTTGAGGGTGAAGCAACATCGATGTATATTTCAAGGCTGATAAAACCTCTCGGAGTCAACGTCAGCCGTCTTGCCTACGGCGTACCCGTCGGCGCAGACCTCGAATATGCCGATGAATTCACTCTTATCCGTGCTCTTGAAGGCAGAAAAGAGCTGTAATAATGAATTATAAAATAATTCAAATCATGGAGCAAAGCGAGAAATCATGACATTGTCAATTCATGGCAACGCTAATTCATCATAATAGTTTTCCACTTTTTTATACTTTTCCACACACGGTTTTCCACATTTTCACTTTGGCAGAAAAAGGGAAGTGAACAACCCTGTTTTATCCACATTCCGATGTTGATAATTTTTTACAAAATTCCCTTATATTTCAAGGGTTCCGTGAGTTACACCACATTTCCACGCCCCCTACTACTACTACTATAAATATATATATATTATATTTATTTCTGCTGAAAAAGATTTGAATTTTTAATTTTTTTCATTCAGACGGCAGAAGGTGCGTGGATAATTTCAGGAGGATGTTTTATGAAAATAATCTGCAGTACAAACGAACTTTGTGAGGCTTGTCAGAATGTTCAGAGAGCCGCTTCAACCAAAACGGCAATCCCTGCAATCGAGGGTATTCTTATGGTTGCCGAAAACGGTACGCTTACTCTTACAGGCTACGACCTTGAAATGGGAATAACAACTTCCATTTCCGCAAAAATCGAGGAAGCAGGCGAGCTTGTTCTCAATGCGCATATGCTCAGCGAAACTCTGAGAAAGCTTCCCGAAGAAACGGTGAGCATTTTCAGCGATAAGAGAAACATTGCGGCAATTTCCTGCGGCGATTTCGAATCAACTCTCATCGGTATTTCTGCAGAGGAATATCCCGACCTTCCTTCTGTTTCGGGCGGTTATCCCATCTCGATTCCTCAGGGCGTTCTGAAAGATATGGTCAGAAAAACCATCTTTTCCGCCGCAGTCAAGGACAGCAAAATCGTTCACACCGGTATCAAGTTTGAAATTGAAGAAAATCATATCAGACTCATTGCCGTTGACGGTGTACGCCTTGCAATCAGAAATGAAAAAATAAACTACAGCGGTGAAGTTCTTTCATTCGTTGTTCCGGCAAAAACTCTTTCCGAGGTTGTAAAGCTCATGAATGATGACGATGCCATGGTAACTCTCGGTGTCGGCAAACGCCACATCATTTTTGAGGTCGGCGGATATAATATCATTTCACGCCTTCTTGACGGCGAATTCCTCAACTATAAAGCGGCGATTCCTTCTTCAACAAAAACGGTTATCCGTGTCAACACAAGAAGCTTTGTTGAAAGCATCGACAGAACTTCTCTTATCATCACCGAAAAAATCAAGAGCCCCATCAAGTGCGTATTTGATGAAAACATGATAAAGATGTCGAGTATAACCTCTCTCGGCACGGCAAACGACAAGCTCATGGCAAATATTGAGGGCGAGGCCTGCACAATCGGCTTCAACAATAAATATATGCTTGATGCTCTGCGTGCCTGCGACAGCGACGAAGTGAGAATCATGCTCAACGGCGCAATCGCACCCATTCTTATTGTACCCAACGAGGGCGATGATTTCATCTTCCTTATTCTTCCCGTGAGGCTGAAAAATGAAAATTAAAGCGAGAATTGTTGAAAAAAAGCAGGTATCGAAGAAAATTGATACCGATTTCATAAGACTTGACGCATTCCTGAAGATGTGTGATGCCGTGCAGACGGGCGGCCACGCAAAAATCGTTATTCAGGAAGGCGAGGTCAGGGTCAACGGAGAAATCTGCACCCAGAGAGGAAAAAAACTCCGCAGCGGTGATAAGGCGGAGTTTGAACGCACAGTTTATATTGTTGAATAATTGTGTAGGGGCGATTCATGAATCGCCCGTACGCATTTCAAAATGATTATTAAAAGAAACGGAGTGGTAAAATTTGATAATAACACACCATTCCGCAAAGAAATTCCGCAACATAAATGAAATATCCTTTGAACCGCATCCCGAAATGAATATTATTTACGGCGAAAACGGTCAGGGAAAAACAAATATTATCGAAAGCATCTGGCTTCTGACGGGTTTTTACAGCTTCCGTGCAAGAAAAAATGCCCAGCTCATTTCTCAGGGTCACGAAGAAGCCGAAATTCAGACAAGATTTTATTCACATATGCGTGAACAACTTGCCGAGATGAAGATAAACAAGCGCAAGGAGCTTGTTCTCAACGGCATAAAAGAAGATTCTCCGAGAGTTATGATGGGCAAATATTTTGCGGTCGTTTTTTCGCCGTCAACGCTCGGAATTGTTCAGGACGGACCGTCGGAAAGGCGGAAGCTTCTCGATATCGCTCTGAGCCTTATAAAACCGAATTATGCGGTTGTTATGTCGAGATATCTGCGTGTGCTCGACCAGAGAAATGCTCTGCTGAAAAAAATGGGCGAAAGAGCTTTTGAAAACGGATATATTGCGCCGTGGGACAATGAGCTTGTTTCGCTCGGCACTAAAATAGTCAGATACCGCCTCGATTATATCGAAAAATTATCGGCATTATCGGGCGAAATTTATAACGGCATCAGCTCGGGACGGGAAAAATTCACCTTCCACTATGATTTTTCATCCGAAAATATTTCTGATGAAGAAATAAAACAAAAGCTTATTTCAGATTTGGAAAAATACCGTGATGCCGACCTCAAAAAGCTCTATACGAATGCAGGACCCCATACCCACGACCTTGTTCTCAGCCTCAACGGCAGGGATGCAAGAGTTTTCGGTTCGCAGGGTCAGCAGAGGTCGTGTGCGCTTGCCATGAAGCTCGGAGAAGCCTCGATTATTGAAGAAATAACGGGTGAAAGCTCCGTTGTGCTTCTCGATGATGTTATGAGCGAGCTTGATGAAGGCAGGCAGACCTTCATTCTCAATTATCTTGATAACTGGCAGGTATTCATCACCTGCTGTGACCCGTCACAGCTTCTGCGCTCCAAAAAAGGCAAGGCGTTTGAGGTTATCGACGGCGAAATAAAGGAAATGGAGTAAGAAAATGTATCTGCACCTCGGAATGGACAAGGTTATAACCTTTGATGAAATAATCGGAATTTTCGACCTTGACACAACCACCGTTTCAAAGCGCACAAGAGATTATCTTGCAAGGGCGGAAAAGGCAGGAATTGTTGAAAATGTCTGCTACGATATTCCGAAATCGTTCATCGTCTGCCGTGATAAAAAAGGCAACGAAAAAGTTTATATATCGCAGATTTCGTCAACAACGCTTCTGAAAAGAACAGGTTATGTTGATTCTCTTACAAATGTATAAAAATAAGGCTTGAACAGATTATTCCGTTCAAGCCGTTTTTTTATTTAATTTAATATGTTTTCAGTGATATTTTATTCGCATCAGAACTTGCAAAAGCAAATACCGCTTGACGAAGTCAAATAAAACTTAACCCTTGACTACTCCGCCCTTCATCTTGATAAGCTCTCTGTAGCTGATAAGCTCAACGCCGTGGTCCTTGAGATACTTATGTGTATAGGGGTCCTTCATGAGCTGATATTCCCAGACTCTGTCCTGCCATCTGCCTGTGATGCCCTTAAGCTCGTCGCATTCAACGGAAGGATGGATAAAGGTTTCGGTAACGCCGTCTTCGGGAATGTCTGTCCAGATTTTGAGAATGGTATCTCTGTATGTTTCGTAGCTGACTCTCATGTCGTCATTCCAGTCGGGGAAAAGAAGATAATCGGGAATAACAACATTATATTTCTTGCCCCATCTCTTTGAAAGAAGGGTGATTGCCGCATAGAGAAAATAGGGAGTGCCGTTGGGGCAGATTCTCTTGTCGTGCTTTGTATAAAGACGGTAAGCATAGCCGTATTCGCCGCAGACACGGAGGGTCATCTTTGCAAGACCGAGTCTGCCTGTGTAGTGACCGTAGAGCGAGCCCATGTGGTTATCGGTATGCGAGGGCTTCATTCCCCACTTGTGAGCAAGGTCAATCTGTGCTCTGATTTCAGCTTCGAGGTCCTCATAGGATGCGTTTTTCTCAACCTGGTCGCTCTCATGCCACATGAAGCCTTCTTCGTCGAGAAGAGTTTTTCCGTTTGTGAGGGGTTTCCAGCGGTATTTTCCCCATTCGCTCGTCATTGTGAGATGAACGCCGATAGCGTATTCGGGATGAGCGATTGAAAAGTCAACAGCTTCCTTCGCTGTGGGGCAGGGCATCATAACGGTTGCGGATTTGAGCCAGCCGCCTTCGAAAAGCTCGGCAACAGCTTCATTTGCCGCATGGCACATACCGTAGTCATCTGCATTAACGATAAGATATTTAGGCATAGTTCTTTCTCCTTCAAGGAATATTTTACAAGTCTATCATATCACAAAATCAGAAATAATCAATATATTTTTTACGGACTGATTTTTTTTATTGATTTTTTATACATATTACTTTATAATTATATCGTATTATTTTATGCAAATTGACTGCATAACGATAAGGAGAGTTGACTATGATTAAAATTACATTCATGGGTGCCGGAAGCACCGTATTTGCAAGAAACGTTCTCGGCGACTGTATGTGCACACCTGCACTTCGTGACGGCGTTATCGCTCTTTACGATATCGACGAAGAAAGACTCGAGGACAGCTACATAATCCTCAGCGCAATGAACAAGAATGTCAACGAGGGCAGAGCAAAGATTGAAAAATACTGCGGTGTTGAAAACAGAAAAGATGCTCTCAGAGGTGCAACATTTGTTGTTAACGCAATTCAGGTCGGTCTTTATGACCCCTGCACAATCATTGACTTTGAAGTGCCCAAGAAATACGGTCTGCGTCAGACAATCGCAGATACTCTCGGTATCGGCGGTATCATGAGAGGTCTGAGAACAATCCCCGTGCTCAAGGATTTCGCAGACGATATGGAAGAAGTATGCCCCGATGCATGGTTCCTCAACTACACAAATCCCATGGCAATCCTTTCGTGCTATATGCAGAGATACACAAAGATAAAAACAATCGGTCTTTGCCATTCCGTTCAGAGCTGTTCAAGAGACCTGCTCAACAGACTCGGCATGGAAGATAAGCTTGAAGGCAGAAAAGAGCTTATCGCAGGCATCAACCACATGGGCTGGCTTCTTGAAATCGAGGATAAGGACGGCAACGACCTCTATCCCGAAATCCGCAAGAGAGCTGTCGAGATGAACGACAGAGAAAAGCACAGCGACATGGTAAGATTCGAATATATCAGAAACTTCGGATATTACTGCACCGAATCCAGCGAGCATAACGCAGAATACAACTGCTTCTATATCAAGGATAAATATCCCGAGCTTATTGAAAGATACAACATTCCTCTTGACGAATATCCCCGCCGCTGCGTAAATCAGATTGCAGGCTGGAAGGCTGAAAAGGAAAGAATCCTCGATAACGGTCAGATTACCCATGAGCGTTCAGGCGAATATGCTTCATATATCATGGAAGCAATCGTTACGGGCAATCCCTATAAAATCGGCGGTAATGTTCTCAACACGGGACTTATCGAAAACCTTCCTGCAGAAGCCTGCGTTGAAGTTCCCTGCCTTATCGACGGCAAGGGCATTCATCCCTGCCACGTAGGCAAGCTTCCCGTTCAGCTTGCGGCAATGAACCAGACAAATATCAACGCCCAGCTCCTTACAATCAATGCCGCTGTTACAAAGAAGAGAGAAGATATCTATATGGCTGCCATGCTTGAACCCCACACCGCAGCCGAGCTTTCAATCGACGATATCAAAGCTATGGTTGACGAGCTTATCGAAGCCCACGGCGAATATATGAAAGACTATAAATAATCCGCAATTATTCCGTATGTTTCGGGTAGAGGCGGATATCCGCCCGTAATAACCGGAACGATGCGACCCATATAAAAAAATTGAGAGGCTGCTAAAAACAGCCTCTCTTTTTATTCCATAAATTCAGTTTCTTCAATCATGTCGCAGACCTTGAAATCGGTCAGCGCAAAAACTCTTTCGCCGAGGGATTCATAATATTCATCGTTATCCCTGTCGCAGAGCATGGCATAATTCTTTCCGATGCTTTCCTCAACATTTCTGTTCTTTCTGACCGAAAGGAAATAGAAGGTGAATGATGAGCCGTCGGAAATATTTGCAAAAAATCCGGGTGCGGTTTCGCTGATTTCGGCATACATCGCATTGACCACCTGCGAGGTGAGCATGGGATGCTGCATATATTTCTGCAGAGCAATCTGTACCGAAAAAACAATAAGCGCACGAAGCTGACGCACTTCATTCGTTGTCAGCTTTTCGGCATCCTTCGGACAGATGTTTTCGGGCTTGAGGGAAGCGAGCATCTTTCCGAGAGAAGCCGCCTTATCCATGTTGCCGTTGCTTCTGAAGGTGTCCATAAGCAGAGCAAGCTCCGCAAGGTCTGCGCCTGCACCGTCTGTTTTTTTGGGATGAAAGATTTTAATATCTTCGTCGTTTGCTTTCATTATTATTTATTCTCCGTTGCTGCTTTTTTCTTTTTCATTCTGGTCTTGTAGCTCATGAGAGCCTTGACCTGCGCATCGGGAGTTGAATATTCGCCGATGCTGATGGGTTTCTTTGAATACATACCTCTGAATTCCGTGCCTCCGACAGTCAGCAGACTGTTTGCCTTTGCAAGGGCGGAAAGCTTCTTTTCGAGCTCATCGCCGATTTCGGGATTCCAGACCTCAACGCCGTCAATTCCTGCAGGAATGAGCTTTTCGAAAAGCTCTGTGCTGTCGGGATGGGCAAGAACGGCAATTCCGCCTGCCTCGTGGATGGCATCGATAACCTCCTTCGGGTCGGGATAGCTTGCCTTGACAAGCACGTTATCGGGACTTTCGGGAGAGAAAAGCTCATACCAGAGGTCGCCGTAAATCTTATCTGTCAGACCGCATTCGAGGAGAGCGTGCATTATGTGCTGTTCAAAAACAGCGGTTGCACCCGTTGCACACTTAAGAACGAGTTCGGGTGTTATGGGATATTTTTTTGCAATTTTAAGAGTCATCAGCTGACATACTTTTTTTCTTGTCAGAGTATTTCTGTGGCAAAGACCTTCCAGTCTGTCGGGACTGTCGCTGAGATAGCAGAGAATCTCAACATTCTTGCCGGTTTCGGGATCGGTTGCGGAAATTTCTACGCCCGGAATAACGGTTATGCCTCTGCGTTCACCGATAATTTTTCCCCTGACCGTGCCTGCCTGACAGTCGCGGTCCGTTATGGCGATTGTTGAAATTCCTCGCTTCTGGGCAAGAACAATGAGGTCGTCAATACCCATTGAACTGTCGGAAAGCTTTGTGTGGCAATGCAAATCCGCTGACATAAATTTTACCTCTCTCAAAAAAATGCATAATTAGCTCAATATATAACATAATTATATACTATTTGTGAACATTGTGCAAGCGTTTTTTGAATATTCGGGGCAAAATAAGACGGATTTTCCTTGATTTTATTCAGTTTTTTACTATAATATAATATGAAAATAACAAAACAGAAAAATATAATTTTATTCGGAAAAATGAATTTTTTCGGAGGATTTGTTTTTATGAAAAAAATTGCAATCGGACTCAGCGGAGGAGTTGACAGCGCAGCGGCTGCATATCTTCTTCTTGAAAAAGGATATGATGTAACGGGCATTATTCTGCGCCTTAAGCCCGATTCTCTTGCAGATGCGGATATTTCCGATGCACGGAGAATTGCCGACAGTCTCGGAATTGAGCTTCATGTTGTCGACCGCCGTGATTTTTTCAAAAAGAGCGTTATCGACCCGTTTGTTTCCGAATATATCAATGCGAGAACTCCCAATCCCTGCGTTGAATGCAACAGCGTTATAAAATTCGGCGCAATGCTTGATTATGCGCTCCAAATCGGCTGTGACGGAATCGCAACGGGGCATTATGCGAGAACCGAAGAAAAAGACGGAAGATTTCTTCTGAAAAAATCCGAAAGTCCCAAGGACCAGAGCTATTTTTTATATAAACTCACTCAGCATCAGCTTTCGCATACGGTTTTTCCCCTTGAAGGGCTTGAAAAAACCGAAATCCGTGAAATTGCCGAAAAAGCAGGACTTCCCGTTGCCGAAAAGGGCGACAGCCAGGAAATCTGCTTTGTTCCCGACGATGACTACATTGCCTATCTTTCATCGCTCGGAATTACCTCTCCGAAGGGAAATTTTGTTGATATGAACGGCAACATTCTCGGCACTCATAACGGAATAATCAACTACACAATCGGTCAGCGCAAGGGTCTCGGCGCATTCGGAAAACCGATGTTCGTGACGGGAATTTCTGCCGAAAACAACACGGTCACAATCGGTGAAAACGGCAGTCAGTACAGCATCGGTCTTATTGCCGACAGACTGAATTTTATTCCTTTTGATAATCTGAACGAGCCGATAAGGGCGGATGTCAAAATCCGTTTCCGCGCAAAACCTGCGCCTGCAACCGTCACTCCGAATGATGACGGCACTGTGACCGTTATTTTCGATGAACCCCAGCGCTCGGTAACTCCCGGACAAAGCGCCGTTTTCTATGACGGGGATATTGTTCTGGGCGGAGGAAGGATTATTGTTGCTAAGCAACGATGAATTGTGAAAATTGTAATTCATGATGAAATCAATTCATGGCAAAGCCAAATCATCAAAACACCGTTTCAATAATCTTATCGCTTCCTTCGGGAGAATAGCTCCATGTGTCGATATGTCCTTCCTTTATGAAATATTCGGGAGGTCTGACGGGATAATCCGCATTGAAGGAATCAACGATAATCAGCTTTATTTTCATTTTTGACGGAATGATGCTCTTGATATAAACTCCTGCATGGCAGCCTGCCGATATTCCCTCGGAAAACTCCGCAAGCCCTGCAAGGTTGGGTGTCAGTTCAACGAAAATGCCGTATTTTTCAACGGAACGCACTATTCCCGGAACGGTTTCGCCCACATTGAAAAGCGATGCATTTTCTTCCCAGGTGCCGAGAAGCTCTCTGTGGCTGAGAGTGATTCTGCCGTTTTCGTCGATATTTTTCACAACGGCAAAAATATTCTGTCCCGGCGTAAATCTTGCGCTCGGATGGGGTATTCTCGAAACGGAAATGCTGTCAATGGGCATGAGTGCGCTCAGACCTGCACCGATATCGCAGAAAACGCCGAAGCCCTCAATATGCGAAACGGTTGCAGGGATAACATCTCCGGGCCGGAGAGAGGCTATATAGCTGTTTATGCACTCACGCTGAACCTTTCTTCTTGAGAGAATCGCAACGGTTTCTCCGTCGGCATCCGTGCGGAAACCCGTCACCGAAAACATAACGGGCTTATTCACTCTCGAAATCAGGGCGATATCCCTGACAGTTCCTTCTTCAATCCCCACAGCGCCCTCGTTTCGGGGAATAATCCCCTTCATGCATCCGAGGTCGACATGGAGATTATGCTCGCTGTCGCACCGTGTGACACGCCCCTCGAGAAGCGCATCGGAATAAAAAGCGTCACGCAGTGCAAATGCGCCTGAAAGATATCTCTTGTTTTCTTCTGTTGATATTGTCTGACCCTCGGGTTTGAAAAGCTTCATTGTTGACCACCGTTCCTATATATGGATATAAAATGAATTGGCGTTGCCATGATTTGACGGTAACCCGTCATGATTTTTCGCTTCGCTCCATGATTTGAATTATTTCATAATTCATTAATTATCAATGCACGAAGTGCAAATCATGCAATCCGTTGCAATTCATGACGAAGTCAATTCATGCCGCAAGTCAATTCATATTTTATAAATATGCCCTCTGCAAAAAAATAATACCGAAAATTATAAACATTACATATACAACCGATATTATTTATGGTATAATATATTACCTATTATTAACATTTTACGGGAGAATATTTATGGATGTCAGAGTCGGAGATACGCTTCTCATGAAAAAAAAGCATCCCTGCGGTGACGATAAGTTTGCCGTTTTAAGAATAGGCGCCGATTTCCGCATAAGATGTCTCGGCTGCGGAAGGGAAGTTATGCTCGAAAGAGCCAAGGTTGAAAAAAATATAAAAAAAATAATCCGTGAGGAATAATTATGCTCGATAAACTGATAAAAGTTGAAGAACGCTTCGAAGATATAAACCAAAGGTTGTGCGAAAGCGATGTTGTTGCCGACATGGCTCAGTATAAAAAGCTTATGCAGGAGCTTAAGGTTTTAACTCCGATTGTTGAAAAATACCGTCAGCTCAAAGCCGCACAGGCAACCCGTGATGAAGCAAAGGAAATGCTTGATGCAGGCGGAATGGAAAAGGATTTCCGTGACATGGTGTGGGAAGAATATGAGGAGGCAGGCAGAAATATCGAAGTTTTTCAGGAAGAACTCAAGGTTCTTCTTCTTCCCCGTGACCCCAACGACGATAAGAACGTTATCGTTGAAATCAGAGGCGGTGCAGGCGGGGAAGAAGCTTCGCTTTTTGCAGGCGTTCTTTACAGAATGTATTCAATGTATGCCGAAACAAAGGGCTGGAAAACCGAAATTCTGAATTCCAATCCCACCGAGCTCGGCGGCTTCAAGGAAGTCAGCTTCATGATTGAGGGCGAGGGCGCATATTCACGCTTCAAGTTTGAAAGCGGTGTTCACAGAGTTCAGCGTGTTCCCGAAACCGAGAGTCAGGGCAGAATCCATACCTCAACCGTAACCGTTGCCGTTCTTCCCGAGGCGGAGGAAGTTGATATCGAAATAAATCCTGCAGATTTGCAGATTGACACCTACCGTTCAGGCGGTGCAGGCGGTCAGCACGTCAACAAAACCGAAAGCGCAATCAGAATAACGCATCTTCCCACGGGAACGGTTGTTGAATGTCAGGATGAAAGAAGCCAGCATAAGAACAAGGACAGAGCGATGAAAATCCTCCGTTCAAAAATTCTTGAGGCGGAACAGGCAAAACAGCATGATGCCATAGCAGGCGAAAGGCGTGCGCAGGTCGGCACGGGTGACAGAAGCGAGAGAATACGCACCTATAACTATCCGCAGGGGCGTGTCAGCGACCACAGAATAAATCTCACTCTTTACAGAATCGAGGCAATCCTCAACGGCGACCTCGATGAAATCATTGACGCACTCGTTACCGCCGATACAGCGGAAAAACTGAAAAACGAATAATCGTATTCAAGGATGTGAAACTATGATTATAACGATTATATCCGTCATAATCGGTGCAGCCATTTTAATCGGTATTATAAGAAGCATAATTGAAGCATTTCCCGTTGTCGGTATTGTAATTGCGGTTATTCTTGCGATTGTTTTAATCATTGTTTTAATTAATGTGATTTACAGTTTTGTAAAGATATTTAACAAGAAAAAATCTCAAAAAGAAAAAATATCCCCTAAAAAAGCAAAAGAAACCAAATCCGATTTCCTTGAAACCATAAAAAAAGAAGAGGATAATCAACGTAACTTCTGGGAGAAATAAAAAGGAATAACAATGAAAACTCTTCATCTCAATTCAAACGATAAAAATGCAATAACCGCCGCTGCCGAAATTCTCAAAAACGGCGGTCTTGTTGCCATACCTACCGAAACGGTCTACGGTCTTGCGGCGAATGCCCTCGACGGAAAAGCAGTCAAGAAAATCTTTGAGGCAAAGGGCAGACCCAACGATAATCCGCTTATCGTTCATGTTTCGTCGCTCGAAGAAATCGAACCTCTCGTTGAGACGGTTGACCCGAGACTCTATAAACTCGCCGAAAAATACTGGCCGGGTCCGTTAACAATAATTCTCAGAAAATCCGAACTTATCCCCGATGAAGTCAGCCCCAATCTTGACACGGTTGCCATCCGTATGCC
>JAZSAH010000052.1:0-32643 GCA_045601745.1 Acutalibacteraceae bacterium | reverse complement strand
TGGCAGGGGCAGAAGGACTTGAACCCTCGGCACGCGGTTTTGGAGACCGCTGCTCTACCAACTGAGCTATACCCCTATATTTAATTATGGTGGGCCATCAGGGACTCGAACCCCGGACCGACCGGTTATGAGCCGGTTGCTCTAACCAACTGAGCTAATGGCCCAAGCGTTACTCATTCGCAACGATAGATATAATATCAAAAAGATTTTGATTTGTCAATATTTTTTTTTAATATTTCCGTATTTTTAAAAAAATTTTCGTAAACAGAGATTTTGATAATGCTATTGCTTTATTTATCAAACAGATTTATAATCATAACAGATTGTATTTCAGGGTGATAAATATGAAAGTTATGACATTCAACATCCAGCACGCACTTGACTATCAAAAACAAATTATCGACACGGATTTGTTTGTTGATGCAATAAGAAAACACGGCGCAGATATCTGCTGTCTCAACGAAGTACGTGGTGAAGGTCCCGTTGACGGTTATACCGACCAGACCCATGCTATAGGTAACGGTCTTTGTTTTTACGGGTATTTCGGAGAGGCTGTAAAAGTTGGAGATATATGCCCTTACGGGAATGCCGTTGTCTGCCGATTTCCTTTTAAATACTCGGAAACGGTCGCAATTCCCGTTTCGCCTCTGAAAGAGGAAGATGAATATAATGAACCGAGATGCGTTATCAAAGTGATAACAGAAATTGACGGCAGGGACATTTGCTTTCTTATTTGTCACATGGGTCTTTCCGACAAAGAAAGAGTTGAAGCGGTCAGAACAGTTTGTGATTTAATTGACGGCACAGACCTTCCGATTGTTCTCACGGGCGATTTCAACACTACTCCCGACGACCCTGTTCTTTCGCCGATTTATGAAAGACTTTCGGATTCCGATGAAAGAGCAGACAAAAAAGGCGTTTTCACTTATGCATCCTACTCTCCCGAAATCAGAATTGATTATATTTTTTACAGAGGTCTTGAATGCAGATATTCCCATGTTATTACCGAAATATATTCAGACCATTTTCCTGTTATTGCTGAATTTGAATAACATAAAAAGCTTGCATTGGGAATTCCTTTGCAAGCTTTTATCATATATTATTTTTTCTCCTGAACGTAATCTGCATTCATCTGTGCTTTAGCGATATTTGCGGCTTCTTCAACACTTCTTGCGCTGTTGATAGCATTTCTTGTTGCCTCGCGTCTTGCAAAAAGCTCGCGGTACATTCTGTCGCGCATTTCACCGTTGAGGTTATGGAAGAACTTCGGAATAATTCCGAGAGCGCCTGTTATAACGGGAACGCCCGTACCCATAGCAAAAATCCACCACTTTGTAGAGTCAGCCTGAGTACCGATTGAAAGGCCCTGAACATAGCCGATTCTCTTCATGATAAAGTTCTGGATTGAACCCATAACGATACCCTGAAGCTTTGTTACAAGACCTCTTGCAACGCCTGTCATAGCCTCAGCACGGTAGCCGTTTTTCCATTCGCAGTAGTCCATGGCTTCGTTGAGGATTTCCGTAGGAATAACATGTCTTAATCCGTAAACGCACATTTCGAACACTTCTTCAACAGCCATTACGGGAAGCATTACCCATTTATTTTTATAAAGACCCTTTTCCATGCCGCCGATTGAGCCTATGCCGAAAACGGCAAGCCAGCAAACATCTGTCCATATATCCTCAAGAATCCAGATTGCTTTTGTTGATAATCTTTCTCTGAGAGGAGCAATAAATGCATAGCTTATTGATGAAACGGGAGAAGCAGGAATACCAACGATTGTCTGATATGTAGCTGAACCGAGAACGTCAATATAATAGTTGGTTCTGCTCTTGCTGACTGCAAAGCCTGCAAGGAACTCGGAAAGAGTATAAAGCAGAATCGGTCTGTTATTGATAATAGCCTTAAGACCCTGAATTATGCTCGGCTTATCAACCGTCTGCGAAACTCTTTCTTTTGTTACGCAGATAAAATAGAACGACATTGCACAGCTAATAAGAGCCGTTGCCACACCGAAAACAATGAAAAGCTTTGTTCTGTCCCACTGAACAACCTCATTGTTTACAAGGTCAAGGAGAACACCGAAGGTGAGTTCGGGAAGCTTTTCGCCAACAAAGCCCGAAATGAGGTTTGCCATGGTTATAAGTCCCGTTCGTTCATTCGGGTCAGGAGTTATTGTTGCCATAAAACCGGTGCCTGCAACAGAAGTGAATGTTCCTGCCGTTTCGCAAATAACCGTAAAAACGGCATAAAAAACCAGCTTCGGAATATATGAAGCGTCTGTATTCGAAAAGAAAACAGGCATGAACCAATACCATAAGCCGAGTAAAGTCAGAGGAATTTTTCCGAGAAGAATATAGGGCTTGAATTTACCCCAGCGGGTTCGGGTTCTGTCAACAATAACTCCGATGAAGGTATCGTTGAAAGTATCCCATAAACCTGAAAAAAGTCCGAAAACGGCAAGAAAATCAAAATCAAGCTTTACAATATCATAAATAAAGCGGTCATTATACTTGCCGATATTGAAGCTTGCGGAAACGTCGTTGAGAAGATAACCTATTCTTTCTTTATTTCCGACATAGCGTCGGTTTCTCAAAAGCGGGTTTTTGACACCTTTTTCATAGTCTATGACTATGCCTTCCTGCTGTTCATCATAAGCGACATTTGTGTTTTCCGCCACTGAACCGCCTCCTCTTTCTTGTTTTGTATAATAATAACATATTCCTTATATAATTTCAATAACTTTTATTCAATTTGTATGTGCGATTTTTAATTGACAATACACATTTTTTGCTGTATGCTGAAAACGGAGGGATATTTATGGGCAAACTGAAATATAAAATCACTTCGGCAATTGATAAAATTTATTGCAGTGTCAATAAAACAAAGCTGTCACACAACGCAATTCTTCCCGATGGATTTACAATAACCTGCCATGCAGGTTCATTCGGAACAAAGGCAAACAGTCTTGAATCTCTGCAGACTGCAGTTGATTGGGGTGCAGATATTGTTGAATTCGATGTCAGCTTCCGACCCGACGGCACAGCTGTTATTATTCACGATTCGGCTCCGAAGATGAATCAGGGAGTTCTTCTTGATGAAGCTCTGAAAATTGTTGCGGGCGTTGACAAATGCAGAATAAACCTTGATATCAAATCAACGGCAAATCTTCCCGAGGTTGACAGGCTTGTTAAAAAGCACGGTCTTTTTGAAAGAGTTTTTTACACGGGCGTTTTCGAGGACTGGGTTGATGCCGTAAAGAATTCTTCGGCTATCCCCTATTATCTCAATCATAAAATAACCGCCGAAGAAGCGTGCGATAAGAAAAAAGCTATTGAAATAATCGAAAAAACAAAAAAGCTCGGTGCAATCGGAATAAATTCCCACTATAAAAACGGAACGAAAGATTTTTCTGACATTGCTCATAAAAACGGTCTGCTTGTTTCTCTCTGGACCGTCAATAAAACAGCGGATATGGTCGGTGTCATTGAAGCCACACCCGACAATATCACCACAAAAAAGCCCGATATTTTGAAAAGAATTGCATATAAATAAAAATTCCGTCAGGTCTTGTTTCAAGGTCTGACGGTTTTTTTGCATAAAAAAAATGAACAATGAACAATGTTGACAGAATATGATATAAAATAACAATTGGCTCTTGCTTACATTCAAGAAATTATATCATATCCAAAATGTCAAATCGTTCATTATTCATTAATTAATGCCATCCAAAGCGCAAGCGGAAGGCATTCTGGTGCCGGTGACCGGACTTGAACCGGTACGGTGTTGCCACCGAGGGATTTTAAGTCCCTTGCGTCTGCCGATTTCGCCACACCGGCAATTTTTGCTGATTTTAAGCAGATTCACGCACCTACTCACACTAAATCAGCATAGTCATTATAATTAATTTTATCCGTTTTGTCAACACTATTGATAAAATTTAATACCAGATAAATCCGAGGAAGAAAATTCTTATCAGCCATTGCCACCATGTGTATTCAACATTCACGGTGATTTCAACGGTTTCATCTTCATATCCGAGTGTTACGGTCTGTTCCCCGATCTTTGTTGAATCGAAGCCCCGGACCTCAATCCGATATGCGTCATAAACTGTTTCGGCATATTCGGAGCAACGGTATTCGAGAACAAGACCCGTCAGGTCAAGCTGTCCTTTATATGCAACGGTAAGATTATAGGGAAGGCTTATGAGGGATAATCTTTCTCTTGCATAAATCTCAAATGTACTGAACTTTGATGTTTCAAAAACAAGATATCCGTTAACAGCGGTTGCGTTAATGACTTCTCTTTTTCCTTCTTCAAATCTGTGAATGATGATGAACTCTTCTCCGTCGGGATATCCTTCGGGGGCAGGAAGGGTTATTTTTACCGTTTTTCCGTCAATCGGCTGTATTTTATTTCCGTTTTCATCAACTGTTCTTATTTTATATGATGCAAGCTGATAATAGTTTTCTCCGCCTGAAACATAAACGGCACCTTTATCCGCATTGGTTGTTGTGTTTTCCACCTGAAGAACGACGCTACCCGTCATATCACCGAAGCAGCCATCGTCAAACTCTGCAGTAACTCCGAATTTTTCCGCAACAAGTTTTCTGCTGAAAGAAGGCGTAAGAACGGTGTTTTTATCGGGGAAGGTGTCGGATGTGAAGTCTTTTCCGTTTTCATCAATCCAGCATCTGAAAGTAAACCCTTCTTTTTCGGGAACAAACGGCACATAAAACTTTTCGCCCGTCATGCCGTAAACAACTTCCTCACCCTCATCGCAATTGAATATAATATATTTTGCGCCTTTCGGAATAATATCGGAATATTCAAGACCGCATACGCTGCACACGAAACTGAGTTCACCTTCATTATCATCGGATGCGGGAGTCATGGTTTTTGTCAAATTGTGTCTTTCTTTTTCAACCATGCGGTTCATGAACTCAAATCCGCATTTTTCGCAGGCGCAGGATTTTGCACCGAAGCCGGCGCAATCCGAGGTTTCTGTAATTGTCCATTTATAATTATAATCACTGCAAAGAGTATCGCAATCGGTTGAGAAACAAGGCTTTTCGACGGTTTTTCCGCAGTCACAGCTCAGAAGAAGCAAGCCGTCTTCAATGCAGGTCGGCTCCTTGACAACGGTCTGAGAATACTCATGAACATGGTCGGTCGGCTTATGGTTGAAATGGATTTCGGCATTATGGGTTGATGCTGAACCGGTTGAAAATTCAAAAGAGTTCCAGGCTTCTTCGCTACCTTCAAAATAAATATCAACTATGTTTCCGCCGACAAATGCATCCTTCGCAATTTCCGTTACATCTTTATGAACGACAACACAAGCCGTGTTACGGACATTATGAAAAGCAAGAGAAGTTATGATTTCGGCATGGTCGGGAACTGTATAAACCTTATCTTTTCTTCCCGAAGGATAAGTGAACAATCTTGTTCCGGCTGAGTTGAAAACAGCTCCGTTTCCGTCGGTTTCAAAGACGCTTTCATCGCTGAAGGTTACGCTTTCAAGGCTCATGCAGTTTGTGAACGCCGTGCTGTTATAGCTTGTAACGGCATCGGGGAAACGAACTGTTGCAAGCTTTCTGCAGTCGGAAAAAGCATATTCAGAAATGTATGTTACGGTTTCGGGAATATCGATGCTTTCAAGCTCCCTGCACTCATAAAACATATATCCGGGAATTGACGCAATTCCGTCGGGAAGTCTGATATCTTTAAGAGAGAAGCACTGATAGAAGACTTTTTCTCCGATTTTTTTAACACTGTCGGGGATATAAACCTTTTTCAGCGCATAACACTCCTCAAAACAGCGTTCACCTATTGTTTCAAGACCTTCGGGAAGGATGATTTCCGTCAGACTTTCACATTCTTCAAATGCAAGCTTATCAAGGGTTCTGAGATTATCGGGTAAATCAAGCTCTTTGAGATTAATACAATAACGGAATGAACCGTTGCCGATTTTAATCAAGCTTCCGGGAAAATTGATTTTTACAAGGCTGTGGCATTCCTCAAACGCTCTGTCGCCTATTTTAGTCATACCTTCGGGGAAAGTTACCTCGCTGATGCTTCTGCTTCCGGCAAACGCACCCTGATTAAGAATTATGTTCGGATTTGTGAACTTCACTTCTTCAAGATATTCCGACCCTGCAAAGGCATATCCCTCAATGATTTCAATATAGGCAGGAATTTTATATACGGCAGCTTTTCTGCCTGCGGGATACTGGACTATCTTTGTTTTTTTCTTGTTATAAAGAATACCCGCTTCGTCGGAAACAAAGTTTTTGTTATCTTTGTCAACGGTTATCATTTCAAGGGATTTGCAGCCCATGAGAATACCCCAGTCGATATATTCAACATTTTTCGGAATAAAGATTTCCTTAAGGCTGAGGCAGCCCTCGAAAACGGTATGTCCCATGTATTCAAGTGTTTCGGGCAAATCAATTGATTCCATTTTTCTGCAGTGACAGAATGCACTTTCGCCGATATAATCAACCCTGCTGTTTTCACCGAAATCAAAGGTTTCAAGCACAAAACAGCTGATAAATGCAGCTTCATCAATTCTTGTGAGATTGCTGTTATCTTCAATTTTTACTGTGACAAGAGAATCGCAATAGTTGAAAGCGGATGTTGATATTGCTTCAACGCTTGCCGGGATAACAACATTTACAAGTCCTCTTTCAAACTGAAAAGCTTCTTTTCCGATTTCGGTTACGGGATAACCTCCGAGAGCCGACGGAATCACAACATCACCGACAGCACCCGAAACATTGGTTATTGTTGCTTTTGAACCCGTAACGGTAAAAGTATAGATACCTTCTTTTTTCTCATCGCTCTGCGATGCTTCGGCAATAAATCCGCCGATGCCTGCTGCGGCAATTCCGATTATCATCGCAAAAACCATAAGCATTGAGATAAACTGTTTTCTTCTGTTCATATTTACTACCTCCTGAAAGGGCGTTTATTCCCCTTTCACTTATTAGACGATCATGCAGGGTCATCGGTCTGTAATTCTGCTGAAATAATTATAAAATATTTTTCCGGCAATTTCAATCAACGGATAAGAGAATTGAATTATCAGGATAAATTTCAAAAACACGGTATTGAAATTTATCATAAAATATATTAGAATTGTATGGAATTTTATAATAAGGGAGACAAAAAATGAAATTTTTCCACATTCCTCTTGCGGAACAGAGTCTTTTTCATCTTATCAAAGAAGGCAATTACGATGCAATAATTTCTCTTGTTATCGAAAAAGCCCCCTCATTCATAGCAGCAATACTTATTGTTATTGCAGGTATTGTTATTTCAAGGCTTATAGGAAAGCTTATTGTGAAGGCGATGAGTGCAAAAGGCGTTGACCCCTCCATTCATTCTTTTATCAGAACGGTTATAACCCTCATTCTCAACTTTGTTTTTCTTCTTTCCGCACTTTCAACAATAGGTATTGATGTCAACTCCTTTGTCACCGCACTCGGTGCCGCAGGTATTACCGCCGGTATCGGTCTTCAATCCAGCATCAGTCAGATTGCAAGCGGTGTTCAGATTCTTGTCAACCATCCGTTCAAAAGCGGTGATTATATTGATGTAGGCACCGCAAGCGGCAAGGTTCAGGAAATCAAAATAATGTATACCGTACTTATAACAAACGATAACAAACGAGTTATTATTCCCAATTCGTATATTACTTCAAACAACATCATCAACTACAATGCGGAAGACAGACGCAGACTTGACCTTGTTTTCCCAATTTCATACGATTCTGATTTTGAAAAAGCAAAGGAAGTTATCCGACAGGTTATTGCAGACAACAACCTTATTCTGACAGACCCAGAGCCTCTTGTTGCTGTTAAGGAACACGCTGCAAGCTCAATCAACATCGCCTGCCTTATCTGGTGTTCAAGCAATGACTACTGGGATATCTATTATTATATGCAGGAAGCTGTCAAGACCGCGTTTGACAAAAACAGCATTCCCATTCCCTACGGTCAGCTTGATGTTCATATTACCAAGGAGTGATTTTTTTGACAGACTTACTTTTAAGACTGTTTTTCAAAGAATATAATGATGCCCGTAAAAACAGCAAGGGCGCATCATCAATTGCAATTATTCCCGACGAAAACGGAAGACTGAAGCTCGGCATTTTAAGCGGTGTTGTCGGAATAGTTCTGAACATAATTCTTTCTGTTTTCAAGATGATTTTCGGTGCAATAACAAAAAGCATTTCAATCGTTGCTGACGGCGCAAACAACATTTTCGATGCGATAACATCAGTCATCAATCTTGTCGGATTCAGAATTTCCGGTAAACCCGCCGATGAAGAACACCCCTTCGGTCACGGCAGGGTTGAATATGTTTCTGCGCTTACTCTTGCTTTTTTCATTCTTATCATGGGCGTTGAACTTATCAAATCATCGGTTGACAGATTCACAAATCCCGAAACCGTCATTTTCAGCGTTCCTGCCGTTATCGTTCTTGTTTTTTCAATTTTCGGCAAGATATGGCTTGCGCTGTTCAACCGAAAAATCGGAAAAATGATGAACTCCGTTGCTGTTGATGCCGTTGTTACCGACAGCATCGGCGATATTCTTGCAACAACCTGTTCGCTTATTGCACTTATTGCCTCAAAATTCACCGATTTTCCCGTTGACGGAGTTATGGGTATTATCGTTGCGCTGATTATTATCTATGCAGGCATCGATATCATCAGAGGAACAATGGGTCCCCTCCTCGGAGAACCTCCCGCAAAAGAAACCGTTGAAAAGCTTGAAAAGCTCGTTATGTCATTCGACGGAATCGTCGGAATTCACGACCTTGTTCTTCATTCCTACGGTCATTCAAAAATCATAGGCTCGCTTCATGCGGAAGTGCCTGCGGAAATTGACATTCTTAACAGCCATGACACAATCGACCTTATTGAAAGAACCGTCAAGGAAAAACTCGGGATTGAAATTTCAATCCATATGGATCCGATTATCAACGACGAAAGAACTCACGACCTTAAGAATTCCGTTTCAGAAATAATCGGCAATATCTGTTCCGATGCTTCAATGCATGATTTCAGGGTTGTTGACGGTCCTACTCACACCAACCTCATTTTCGATGTTGTTCTTCCGAGAAAAATTGCGGAAAACGATTTCAGAAACATGGTTGAATGCGAAGTCAAACAGCTCGACGAAAAATATTTTACCGTTATCAATATTGACAGAAACTATGTCGGATAACAAAAATCACCAAATATTGTGGTTTTTGGAGCGATTATCGGCAAAATAGCCAAAATACAGATGAATAATTCGTTAAATTTTTAACGTCAATTTTCAATAACTATCTTTCAAAATCCCGTAAAATATTGTAGAATACTGTATATAAAAGAATTCGGAGGAAAAAAGCCATGCCTGATTATCAAGATTTCACTTCAATACCTGTAGGTCAGCTCGGTATCATTGCTTTGCCCGGCTGTGAAGAACCCGCAAAAAAAATTGATAACTACCTCATCAAATGGAGAAAAGAAAGAGAAAGCGAACATAAGCTCACTCTCCCGTTTGCAGGTTACGAAAAGGAAACATATCTCATTAAAGCCTCTTTCCCCAGATTCGGTACAGGCGAGGGCAAGTGCGTCATCAATCAGACCGTCAGAGGTTTCGATATTTTTATTCTTTGCGACCCGTTCAACTACAGCGTTGAATATAAGATGTATGGCCGCTATGTTCCCATGAGTCCCGATGACCATTATGCAAACCTCAAAAGAGCCATCAGTGCCATTGCAGGCAAGGCAAGAAGAATCAACGTTATCATGCCCATGCTCTATGAAGGCAGACAGCACAGACGCTCAAGCAGAGAATCTCTTGACTGCGCAGATATGCTGCGTGAGCTTTGCATCAACTACGGCGTTGAAAACATCATAACCTTTGATGCTCATGACCCCAGAGTTCATAATGCAATTCCCCACAGCGGATTTGAAAATGTTCAGCCCGTTTACCAGATGATAAAGGCAATGTGCAAAAACATTCCCGACCTCAACATCGATAAAAATGACATGATGGTTATTTCACCCGACGAAGGCGGTATGGGCAGATGCATCTATTTTGCAAACGTTCTCGGTCTTGAACTCGGTATGTTCTATAAACGCCGTGACTATTCGGTTATCGTTGACGGCAGAAACCCCATTGTTGCACATGAGTTCCTCGGCACAAACATCGAAGGCAAAGACGTTATCATCATCGACGATATGATTTCATCGGGCGATTCGATGATTGAAGTTGCAACAAAGCTCAAGGAGCTCAAGGCAAACAGAATTTTCATCTGCTCCTCATTCGGTCTTTTCTGCAACGGTCTTGAAACATTTGATAAGGCATACGAAAAAGGTCTTATTTCAAAGGTTTTCACAACCAACCTCATCTATTCATCCCCCGAACTTCTTTCAAGAGAATGGTATGTCAGCGTTGATATGTCAAAATACTGCTCATATATTATTGATACCCTCAACCACGACGATTCTATCAGCACTCTTCTTGACCCCAAAGACAGAATTCATAAGCTTCTCACAAAATACGGCTTTGAAAGTCATATAGAAAACAAATAATTATTTTTACCGCCGAAGTCCGACCTCGGCGGTATTTATATCTCAACGGAGGCTTCCATGCAGAATAAAGAATTGAATTTCAGAAACGGAAAGTTCAGAATAATGCAAATTGCCGACACTCAGGAAATCCCTGCCGTATCGCCCGATACCATAAAGCTCATCAGTGCGGCGCTTGACAGAGAAAAACCCGACCTCGTTGTTTTTACGGGTGACCAGATAAAGGGTTATTCGTCGTTTTTTATGGGTGAAAAAGGAAAGAAAAACATTGTTTCAACCCTTAAAACACTCATAAAACCTCTTGAAGAAAGAGAAATACCGTTCACCATGACCTTCGGGAATCACGACGGCGAAGCAGCTCTCGGTAACAGCGAGCAGTTTGAAATTTACAGAGAATCGCCGATGTTTGTATATGCAGACCCCGTTTCGGAAAAAGACAAGGGAACTTTCTGCCTGAATGTTTCGGATAAATTTCTCGTTTATCTTTTCGATACACATTCAAAAGCAGAGGGCGGCGGATACAGCGGAATAAACGAAGAACAGCTCGGTTGGTATCGCTCGGTCAGAGACAGCCGTGAAACTCCTCTCCCCTCCCTTGTTTTCCAGCATATCCCCACACCCGAATTTTTTGATGTTATCAAAAAGGTAAAGAGATTCACAAAAGGATGCGTAAGAGCCTACGGCAACCACAAAAACGAATTCTACGCCCTTGACCCTCACAATTCAGGGCTTCGTGATTTCATGGGTGAATCACCTGCCGCACCATATATTAACAGCGGTGAAATTGATGCTTTCCTTGAAAAGAAGGAAGTTCTCGGCGTTTTTGTCGGTCACGACCATAATAACAGCTTCGTTGCAGACTACAAAGGAATCGACCTCGGCTATACACAGGGCGCCGGCTTCAATGTTTACGGTCCAGGATACAAAAGAGGTGTCAGAGTTTTCGACATTGAAGAAAACGGAAAATATGAAACAAGAACAGTAACCTTCGGCGAACTCTGCGGAAAAGAAGTCGGTAACAAACCGAAATTCGCACTTTACACCTATGCGCCGACAAATGTTTCACAGGTTACAACAGCAGTCAAAGAAATTGCGATTGTTGCAGGTGCCGTTGCAGGAACGGTTAAACTTATCAGTAAATTAAGGAAAAAATAAAATTTCAAGGCACATCACTTTTATCGGTGATGTGCCTTATTTGTTAAATATTCAGGAATGTTTTGAAGTCTTTGATATACTGTGCTGCAGTTTCTTTATTGCTGCTTTCGGCAAATATACGCAGAAGCGGTTCCGTTCCCGAGAAACGGCAGATTACAAAATCACCGTTTGCAAAATAAACCTTGCAGCCGTCTTCATAGCCGACTCTTTCAACTTCATTGGAAAAAGCAGGAAGCTTCTTTTCTTCAAAAATAATTTTATCAATTACCGCCTTATATTCGGGGACAAAGCGAAGATTATCCTCAACCATTACATATTTTCCGAATTCCGCTTCAAGCTCACGGATAATATCGGTGGGACATTTATTGGTAACACTGACCATTTCGGCAAAAAGAGATGCGGCATAAACCGAATCCTTTCCGTTGATATGACCTCTTACTGTAAGACCGCCCGAGGATTCGCCGCCGAGAACGGCATCTGCTTCATCGATTTTAGATGAAATATGCTTGAATCCGACGGGAACTTCATAGCATTTTTCGCCGAAGCTCTCTGCAATTTTATCGAGCATATGGGTTGTTGCGAGATTTCTGACAACGGGACCTTTCCAGCCTTTGTATTTAACAAGATAATAATAAAGCAGGCAAAGAATTTCGTTTGCATTTATATATCTTCCGTTCTTATCAACAATGCCGAGTCTGTCACCGTCACCGTCCATGGCGATACCAAAATCATATCCGCCCTTGACAACCATGTCGCTCAGAGTGCTGAGAGTCTGTTCGGACGGGGCAGGCATCATGCCGCCGAAATATGCATCCTTGTTGAGGTTGATTGTATCAACCGTGCAGCGTGCGGTATGAAGAATAACCTGGAGAGGATATGCACCCGAGCCGTGCATGGTGTCAAAAAGAACGCGAAGACCTCTTTCACGCAGAGCTTCCATATCAAGAAGACTGATAATGTCATCAAGGAATTTATTGAACGGGTTGCGGATATATTCGATTCTGCCGTCTCTGACAGCATCATCAAAATTGCAGATTTCAAAATCATTTGCCGATTCAATAAGTTCTTCAAGGCGCTGAGTTGTTTCAACGGGAGCGTCTCTGCCCTCGTCAACAATAAGCTTTATTCCGTTGTATGCGGGAGGATTATGGCTTGCCGTTATTTCTATTCCGAAATAAAGATTCTCTTTTTTTACCGTGTGCATAACAAGAGGAGTGGGTGCAGAACGGTTCATAAACCAGACCTTCATTCCGTTTGCTGCAAGTATTTCAGCAACCCATTTTGCTGCGGATTCAGACAAAAATCTGCGGTCATATCCGATGATAACGGGTTTTGAAAATTTATTCTGTTCCTTTGCAAGCATCACAATTCCCATTGCAACCTTGCGGATATTTTCCGAAATAAAATCATCGCCGATGACGGCTCTCCAGCCGCCTGTTCCGAATTTAATCATTTTATCACCTTCTGTAAATTTAACATCTGTTATTCAGCTGCTTTGAAATATTTGATGAAGCTCTGTCCGTCGTTATGCTCTGCATTGGGAAGACAGATGCCTGCATACATAAGAAGCGCACCCGAATAAACCTCATCGGTATCTTCGTCGATATAATACTTTTCAGGGTCAAGACCCTTGAGTTTTATAATAAGCATTCTGTCGGGATGCTTTCTCATTGTCACGCAGGTGAGAAGCGCCTCGGATTTATCCTCCGAAACAAACTCCCATGCGGCACGGAAATGGTTTTCAAAAGGACTGATAAGTCTGTAAAGGTCACCGAAATGAATAACATTATAATATTTATGGTATTCCTTTACCTGACGCTTGACTATTCTCTTATCTTCTTCGGTGAACTTGTTCGGATCAAGCTCATAGCCGAATGAACCCCAGAGAGCAACATTGCCCTTTGTATCATAGTCCGTTCTTCTGCAGGCCGAAACATGAGCACCCATGGTTGATGCGGGATAGCACATTGATGTTCCGAACTGGATTGTCAGGCGTTCAATGGGGTCGGTGTTGTCGCTTGTCCATATCTGCGGTGAGAAATAAAGTGTGCCGGGGTCAAAACGTCCGCCGCCGCCCGAGCAGTTTTCGATAAGCATATCGGGGAAAGCTTTTGTAAGTCTGTCCATGACATCGTATGTTCCGAGAACAAAGCGGTGGAAAACCTCCTTCTGCTGTTCGGGAGGGAAAATTGCACTGCCGACTTCGGAAAGGTTGCGGTTGAAATCCCACTTGAGATAGTCGATTTTACAGCTCGAAAGCACCTTATACATCTCACCGAAAATATAGTCACGGACATCCTGTCTTGAATAATCGAGAACATACTGATGTCTGCCGATGCTCTTTTCACGGTTCGGAACATGAAGACACCAATCGGGATGCGCACGGTAGAGATTGCTGTCTCTCGAAATCATTTCAGGCTCATACCAGATGCCGAATTTTATGCCGAGAGCGTTGATTTTATTAACAAATTCGGCAAGTGTACCGCCGAGTTTTTCTTCATTGACCTGCCAGTCACCGAGACCGCTTCTGTCGCTGTTTCTGTCACCGAACCAGCCGTCATCCATAACGAGCATATCAATTCCGAGCTCCTTTGCTCTTTCGGCAAAGGTAACAAGCTGATCGCCCGTAAAATCCATGCCCGTTGCTTCCCAGTTATTGATAAGCAAGGGTCTTTTTATATCTTTCCACTTGCCTCTGATAAGGTGCTTATTATAGAGTCTGTGGAAAATTCGGCTCATTTCACCGATACCGTCGGGAGTATAAACCATAACAACTTCAGGTGAATTGAATACTTCGCCTGCGTTAAGATGCCATCCGAAATTTTCGGGGTTGATACCCATGACAACTCTTGTTCCCGAATTCTGATTGACCTCTGCTTCAAAAACAAAGTTACTGCTGTAAACAAGATTGAAGCCGTAGGCATCGCCGTAATCCTCGGTTGCACCCGTCTGAACAAGCGCGGCAAAGGGATTCTGATGATGGCTTGAAGAACCTCTCTTGCTTGATACAAGCTGTTTTCCGTGAGCAAGAAGTCTTCTTTCAAGGCTTCTCTCCTTGCCCCATCTGCCGTAAAGAGAGAGCATTTCATAATCATATGTATGGAAATCAATGCAGGCACTCATAACCTTTTCGATTTCCGCCGGCTTATCTGAATTATTGATGATTTTAACACTTCTTGTCATTGCGCCGAGTTTTTCAAAAACAGTATAGAAAAGTACCGTCTGAATACCCGTTGTTGCATCTTCGGTCAGAATTTCAAGAGTTGTTGCTTCACCGTCGTCTTCAACATAAAGCGAGGGAAGACCCTCGATTGACGGTTTGCCTGCGTAAATTTTATGCGAAACATAGCGCATATCGGTAACATTGTTTCCGTCAGAATTTCTTATCGCAACGGCGGAAGTTCTGAAATCGCCCGCACCGTTTCCGGGATATTCAAAGGGATTTATGTCGGGAGAAAACATACCGTCGGAAATGTTGATATTCTGAGGACTGAATGATGCAAAACCGCCCGTATATCTGAAAGCGGTGAGATTATTGTCGGGGATTTTTGCACCGTAATAAAGATGAACAAGATAATTTTCTTCATATATTTCAAAAATATAGCTCGATGTTGCCGTATCAAGCTTGAATATTCTTTTTTCTCTGTCAAAACTGATTGGCATTTTATTTCTCCTTAAGCATTTTATTTATTCTGTCACGCATTTCGAGAAGCCATTTTTCGTCACGGGGATATTCCTTGAATGTCAGAGGCTTGTCAAGGTCTTTTTCAAGAATTTCAAGAACCTTTTCCCTGCCGATTTTCTTTTCAAGTGCTTTCAGCGCAAACAAATCCTGGAAACCGTCATAGAAAACCTTGAGGCGGAGAGAATCAACCGTTTCACCGTTTTCACCCGGATAAACCATGAATGAATCGCCCGAGGGGAAGCTTCCGCCCGCATCGGTGATTTCATAAGGATTGATTGCTTTGACGGAATACTGAAGATTATAGAAATTATATCCCCACTGCAAAAATCCTTTGATATCGTATTTATAAAGCAAAACTCCGAGAATACGGTTGCGCAGCGAAGGCATTGAAACAAATCTGTTGGGAACATTTTCTCTGCACTGACCGCAGCAGTAGTAAGTCCAGAGTTCAGGAACATTTCCGACGAAGGGTTCGATATGGTTTTCCGACGGAATGGGATTTTTAACTGCACCCGTTTCATAGAAAGCATAATCCGAAAGAGCATCAATAACCTTGAAACCGGGGAAGCATTCTTCTATGAGCTTTGCACGGCGTTTATATGTTTTCAGATGTTCGACCGAGGGTTCATCCGAAACATGGAAGAAGCATTTTTCACGGATATTTTCCGAATCGATAACTTTCAGAAGTCCTTTTGAGAACTGACGGAGGAAATCATCATATTCTTTGCTTGAGGTTCTTGTGAACCAGCCGAAAATCTTCTTTTCTCTGCCTTTTCTGTCTGTTGCAACGATTTTCGGAGCGTGCTTTGCACCCCATTGGGTGAAAAGATGGCTCATTTCGAAATACTCAATTCCGCATTCACGGCAAAGTGAAATCCATTTTCTCAGATCGGAAAAATCAAACGAATATTTTCCGCCTCGTTTATAAACCTTCACAAGCTGAACGGTTCTTCTTTCACCGCCGACCTTTGTATCAAGAGGAGGCGTGAAAAGCGGAGTGAGAATGCAGTTCATTCCGTGTTTAACGGCTGTTGAAATGAAGTTTCTGTTGATGCGCCAGAATTCATCCGTAAAAGGCTCAACATTATAATAATTGCAAAGGCAGTCGGCATGGTACCAGTTGGTATAGATAAGCTCCTGCGCAGGTAATTCGGCGTCGATTATTTCAATTTCAACCTCGGCTGTTGCCGTCATATCCCCTTTGATATCAACGGTCACGGAATTTTTACCCGTAAATTTTCCTTCGGGTGAAACTTCAACCCAGAGGCTGTACCACTTATCTTTTTCAACGGAAATTTCGCCGTTTGCGGGAAGAAGATAATCGGGATACATACCCGAGGTTTTGCGAAGATAAAAATCATCCGTATCATCATAAGTTGCCGTTCCGACGGGGATATCCTTAACAAGATAAATCTTTGAAACATCTGAAAGTGTACCGCCGGACGAAACATTTATTATTCCGTTTTTTTCGGAACAGAATGCCGTCTGAAACGACATTCTTTCATTTTTGAGCATTGATATGACTTTAATATCGGAAGCAGTCGGTTTTTCATCCGAAAAAACTTTCTGCAATGAGTTAAGAATCAATAATTCCATGTTTTCTCCCTTCGGTTATTTATTTTCAGACATCGCCTTATCCTTGGCGACAGTTTTATCTATTGCGGTTATTACGGAATTTTCAAATCCCGTTTCCTTGAGGCTGCAGACCCCTTCAACGGTTGTTCCGCCCGGAGAAGATACATTTCTGACGAGATCACTGACGGAAAGTCCGCTTTCAAGAAGCATTTTTGCGCTTCCGAGCATCATCTGCGATGCTATATCCTGTGCTGTTTTTGCAGGAAGACCGTATTTTATGCCTGCGGTTGCAAGTGCATCGGCAAACATATATGCAAATGCGGGACCCGAGCCTGCAATTGCAGTGAAAACGGAAAAATATTTTTCTTCGAGAAGAACAGATTTTCCGAAGGCTTCGCAAAGGTCAAGAACAAACTCTTTCTCGGCATAAGAAACACTTTCGGTTGCACAGACAGCTGTCATTGCCTGACCGACTGCGGCATTGATATTCGGCATTATTCTGACTGCCCTGACATCAAATCCGAAAAACGAAACGATTTTTGATGTCTGAGTGCCTGCAGCGGTTGAAATAACAAGAGGTTTATTCTTCTTTGTTTCTTCTTTTATTTCGTCGGCAAGCGATGAAAAATCCTTGGGCTTTACGGCAATGATAATGTTTTCGCATTCCGATGCAACTTCCTTTGCGCTTTTTGCAACACAAACACAGAGTTCCCCGGAAAGTTCTTTCAGTTTATCGGTATTTATATCATAAATAAGAATGTCGGAGGGTGCGATTTTTTCGCAAGCAATAATTCCTCTGAGAATTGCGCTTGCAAGATTTCCCGTTCCAATAAAACCCAGTTTCATAATTATCTCCTGATTTCTTTATGGAATAAAAGCGCAAAGCATCAGCTCTGCGCTTTCTGATATTAAAGATCTGATGTGCAGTTGGGGCACTTTGTTGCGCCGATTGCGATTTCGCTCTTGCAGTAGGGGCATTCCTTGGTTGTGGGTGCTGCGGGAGCTTCTTCTTCCTTCTTCTTTGTTTTATCTGCAAATGTGTTGATTCCCTTAACAAGAAGGAAAACAACGAATGCCATAATGAGGAAGTTGAGAATTGCGCTGATAAAGTTACCGTAGTTAAGGGTTGCTGCGCCTGCTTCCTGAGCTGCTGCGAGAGTTGCATATTCGCCGCCGTCAAGAGCGATGAATAAATCAGCAAAGTTAATACCTTTTGTTGCAAGGCTGATGACGGGCATAACAACATCGTCAACAAGTGACTTGACGATTGCCTGGAATGCACCGCCGACGATAACGCCGACTGCAAGGTCAATAACATTGCCTCTCATGATGAACTTTTTGAATTCGCCGAAAAATCCGTTTCCTTTTGCCATGATTTTTACCTCCGATTTTTGATTTCCATTATAATTTAACAAATTATTTATAAAAGGTCAACACCTTCAAGGTCAAAATTTGGAATAAATTTTTCCGTTGACGAATCTTTGCTCTGAAAATAACAGTTTTCAAATCCAAGAGCAAGGATTTTCTCTTTCACGATTTTATATTCCCTTGACGATAATCCGCGGTCAATCGGAGGCATTTCCTTTGCTTTTCCGAAAGGTGTATACTGCCTCATGACGCTGATATGTGTTTCTGTTGAAATATTTTCCGCAACCCAGGAAAAAACCTTGACCGCCTGGGATATGTTGCCGGGTAAAACCATATGACGGATAATAATTCCCTTTTTAGCCATCCCGTTTTCATCGGTTACGATATTTCCGACCTGACGGTACATTTCAAGCACTGCAGACGATGCAAATTCAAAATAATCTTCCGCACCGGAATATTTCTTTGCAGGTGCGGAGTCAAAATATTTTATATCGGGAAGATAGATATCTATAAGACCCTCAAGCATCCTGAGCGTTTCAGGTTTTTCATATCCCGATGAATTATAAACAACGGGCACGGGTGATTTATATTCGGAAAGAACCTTTGCAAGCATTGGTGCATAATGAGTGGGGGTCACGAGATTTAGATTATGAACACCCTTTTCAATCAGCAAATCGAAAATTTTCATCAGCTCTTTTTCGCTGACTTCCTTACCGAATGCGGCATGGCTGACTTCATAATTCTGACAGTAAACACAACCGAGATTGCATCCCGAAAAGAAAACGGTACCCGAGCCTTTATCTCCGCTTATGCACGGCTCCTCCCAGAAATGGGGTGCGGCACGGGCAATTTTAAAGCTTTCTCCGACACCGCAGACGCCGTGATTTATATTTCTTTCCGCATTACAGTTGCGCGGACAGACGGAACATTTCACAACAAGACCTCACTGTTAATAAATTATATACATATTATACAATTATTTTTAATAAAAGCAAGCTGTTTTTTCATTGCAATATTTTAATTAATAGTGTATAATATATTGGAATATTGCCGAAAGGATGATCAGATGCTTCTTACAATTGATATCGGTAACACCAACATAACTATCGGCGTTTATAACGGAGATGAGCTTGCATTTATTTCCCGCCTTGCAACCGACCGTTCAAGAACGCCCGATCAATATGCCATAGAATTCAGACAGATTTTTGATTTATACAATACAAGATGCAGCAGCTTTTCGGGTGCGGCAATCAGCAGCGTTGTTCCCGAACTTTCCGCAACGATAAGCGAGGCTGTTGAGAAGATAACAAACAAAAAACCGATGATTCTCGGACCGGGAATCAAAACGGGAATGAACATCCTCATTGATAATCCTGCTCAGCTTGGTGCGGACCTGCTTGCAGGCTGTGTGGGTGCGGCAGCTCTTTATCCTCTCCCCTGCCTTGTTATCGACCTCGGCACAGCAAGCAAAATCAGCGTTATCGATAAGAACGGCGCATTCTGCGGCTGCACAATTACTCCCGGCATCGGCATTTCTCTTGATGCTCTCTCTGCAAGAACATCACAGCTTCCGAATATAAGCCTTAAAACCCCTGCAAAAGCAATAGGCAAAAACACAATCGATTCCATGCAGTCGGGAACCGTTTTCGGTTATGCTTCAATGATAGACGGTCTTTGCGAAAAGCTTGAAGATGAGCTCGGCGACAAGGTTATGACAACCGTTGCAACAGGCGGTCTTGCAAGAGACCTTATCAAAAGCTGCAAAAGAGATATAATCTTCAACCGTGAGCTTACCCTCTACGGTCTTAAGGTTCTTTATGAAAAGAACAGAAAATAATTAATTCGTCAAATTTTGCGTTGCATCCGAAAAATGTTCGGAGTAACAGCAAGGAGGAATATATTATGTCAAAATCATCCGCAATGAAAAAGAACCTCAGCCTTGCACAGCTGGGAATGATGAGCGCGCTCATCATAGCAATGACCTTTGTGCCCTATCTCGGATACATCAGCTACGGTGCGCTGAGTATCACGCTGATTCACATCCCCGTTATAATCGGTGCTTGTGTCATGGGTGTTAAAGGCGGCGCAATTCTCGGCACTGTCTGGGGAGTATCCTGCATTATCAAAGCAGTGCTCGCTCCTCCCTCACCTCTTGAAGGTATCATCTTCAAGAATCCGATAGTTGCACTCATTCCCAGAATCATCGCAGGTGCAGTTGCAGGTCTTATTTTCACACTCGTTGCAAAAAAAGACAAGAAAAAGCATATCGCATCGGGTCTCGGTGCGCTTGCAGGCTGTCTTTGCAACACGGTTTTCGTTATGGGAAGCATTTATGTTCTCTACGGCGAAAAATACGGCGCTGAACTCGGTATTGCATCCGTCAATTTCGGCGGTCTTACAAACTACATTCTTGCAGCATTCGGAATCAACGCCGTTATTGAAATCATTGTTGCAATTGTTATAGCAATCCCTGTCAGCCTTGCATTGAGAAAGGTTAAAACAAGAATATAATCATCAGTTGAAAGTCGGTGAATCAATTTGCCAATCAAAATAGCCAATGAGCTTCCTGCACATCATGCCCTTGAATCGGAAAACATCTTTGTCATGACCGAAGACAGAGCAATGAAGCAGGATATCAGACCTCTTTATATCCTTATACTCAACCTCATGCCCACAAAAATCGAAACGGAAACCCAGATTCTGAGACTTCTGAGTAACTCTCCGCTTCAGGTTGAAATAGAGCTTCTCCAGATGAAATCCCACAAATCAAAGAATACATCGGAAGAACATATGCTCAAATTCTATAAGACATTCGATGAAATCAGCCATAAAAAATATGACGGTCTCATCGTTACGGGTGCGCCTGTTGAGCTTCTTGATTTTGAGCAGGTTGATTATTGGGATGAGCTTTGCGAAATTTTCGAATGGAGCAAAAAGAATGTTTATTCAACCTTCCATATCTGCTGGGGCGCTCAGGCTGCGTTATATTATCACTACGGCGTTCCGAAATATCCTCTTGAAGAAAAGCTTTTCGGCGTTTTCCCTCACAAGTGTCTTGACCCGTATCATCCTCTCATGAGAGGAATTGATGATATTTTCTATGTTCCCCATTCAAGACACACGGAAACCAGAAGAAGCGATATCGCCCTCGTCAAGGAACTGCAGATTCTTTCATACTCGGACTATGCGGGCGTTCATCTTGTTTCGGATATGGAATGCAGACAGTTTTTTGCAACCGGTCATTCGGAATACGACAGAGAAACTCTCGCAAAGGAATATTTCAGGGATAAAAACAAAGGTCTTGATATCAAGGTTCCGTTCAACTATTTTCCCGATGACGACCCTTCGATGATGCCGAAAATGGGTTGGAAAGGCACGGCAAATCTGCTTTTCACCAACTGGCTTAATTACTTTGTTTATCAGCAGACTCCCTACGATCTTAACACATTATAAAAAAGCAGGCGGGATATCCGTATCCCGCCTCAAATCACATGATATTGAAATTTCCGAAAATAAGCAGACAGGCAATTGCCGCATGAAGCGCAATTTCAAGCGGAAGACCTATCATGAATTTCTTATGCTTGGTTTTATGCCTGATTGTTTTCATTGCAACATACATTGCAAGCGCACCTCCGAATAAACCGACAAGCATAAGCGTTGCTTCGGGTATTCTCCACGCATCTCTTTTTGCTTTTGCCTTATCGGCAATTGTCATGATAACGGCAACAAGCGATATAACAGCAAAATAAACAATTAACAACTTTGAAAATAATGACATTTTAACCGGTCCTTTTATCATAGATTATTGTTGACAAAAAGTGAAAGGACAGTTTTATGAAAAAAATCATCCCTTTCATGGTGATTATATGCCTTTTATTCTCATCATGTCAACACCCGGAACAGATAATCCCCGAAAAATCCGATATTCCGGAAAAAATCAGGGGAGTCTGGATATCCTGCTACGACCATATCAGTGCATACGGAAAAACCAAAGAAGAATATCTTGCCGAAACAGACAAGATGTTTGAAACAATAAAAAATTGCGGTCTGAACACGGCGTTTGTTCATCTGAGAGCTTTTTCCGATGCATTTTACAAATCCGATATTTTTCCGTATTCGGCATACATTGCAGGCAGTCAGGGAAATTCTCTTTCCTTTGACCCGTTTGAAGCCTTGCTTATAAGTGCCGAAAAAAACGGCATTTCCGTTCACGGATGGATAAATCCGTTCAGAATATCATCAAAAACAGATATATCCTCACTGAGCGAAAAAAATCCTGCAAGAAAGATTTTTGAAGCAGGTAACAAAGACGGTGAAATCTGCGTTCTTGCTAACGGAATTTATTATAACCCTGCCTGCGTTTCAAACCACGCCTTAATTCTTGACGGTGTTAAGGAAATCATTGAAAACTACAGCATCGACGGAATTCATATCGATGATTATTTCTATCCGTCATCCGATGAAAGCATCGACAGAATCCAGTTCGAAAAATATCTTTCCGACGGCGGAAGCCTTTCGCTGCCCGAATGGAGAAAATCAACCGTCAATGCATTCGTTTCGGCGCTCTATTCTGCTGTCAAGTCTGAAAATGCAAATATGATTTTCAGTATCAGTCCTGCAGCGGATATCGACACCAATGAAAATGAGCTTTATGCCGACTGCCGTTTATGGCTATCCTCCGAGGGTTACGCAGACATGATTATTCCGCAGATTTATTTCGGCTTTAACCACGAAAAGCTGCCTTTTACAGCAACACTCTCGGAATGGGGTTTGTTTGAAAGAAATCCGTCGGTTAAGCTCGCCTGCGGAATTGCGGCTTATAAATGCAACGAAAACTATTCTTTTTATGACAAAAACGAAAAGTCCGACTGGCAGAGCAAAAAGAACAATCTTGCGCTGCAGGTTGAAACAATTGAAAATGACAATAATTATTGCGGTTTTGCTGTTTTTTCATACGGCGATTTACTGAACGGCAACTGCATAGAAGAAATAAACAACCTGAGAAATTATTTGATTACGGAGAGTAAAGATGAAGAAAGATAAAATCCTGATAGGTGCAATTATAGCGATATTTGTTGTGATTATCGGCATTATTGCGGCGATGTTTGCAACAGGCAAGTTCAGCTCTTTCAAAAAGGAGGATGTTACGGAAATAACAACAACCGTACCGTCAACGGAAACAACGCAGCCTTCTGCTTCGGGAAGACCCAAAACTCAGGCTCCCGCTTCCATTGTTGCCGCGGTTTATAATGAATACTCCGAAAAAAGCGCCTCTGAACTTGCGGATTATATGAAGCTCGGTTTCAACACTGTTATTTTTGAACTCAATGAAAAAAATGCCGATAAGGTTGCGCCGCTTCTTGAAACCGCGAAAACAAACAAGCTTTATTACGGAGTAAAAGCCGATATTTCCTCAAATGCGGACTATGCCGTTTCTTTCGTTGAAGAATTCAATGCGGACTTTATTATCCTCAGCGGAAAAGACGAAGCGCTCGAATCCTTCGGCACGGATATGGACAAAATCTGTTCATCAATAAAAACAGCTGACTGCAATATGCTGACAGGAATTGAACCCATCAACACAACAAAAGCATCTCCCTCGCTTACTGCTCTTATTGCTTCGGGCAATGCAGATTTTGTTTTCATTGCTCATAAAAACGGTCAGGAGTCGATTTTTGAAACGGCACTTTCCGTCTGGAATGAGAAAACAGCACCCCTCTGGCTTTGCCACGACCTCAGAGGTCTTTCGGGATATTCAACGGACAAGGCATCGAAAATGATTGATATGATTTCAAAATCAGCCGATATGTCAGTCTGTAAATGTCTTTCTTTCGCTCCTTACAGTGAAATATCAACAGCTTCGGGGACAAGCTCCGAAATTGTTATGAACTATATTCAGAAGCAGGACACTTATCTGCTTGACAAGGAATTCAAAATCACAAGCCACAGCAAGACAAGCTTCACTGTTGAACAGTCATCGGTAACATTCAGAGGAACAAGCAGCCCTGCATACGACCTCCTCTGCAACGGTCAGAAGATGACGGTTGCAAAGACGGGCGATTTCTCCGTTGACTGCGACCTCAAGCCCGGCAAAAACACAATCACTTTCGAGCACAAAGGTAAGACATATAAATATGAAGTAACCTATAAAATAAAGCTTCTCAAATCCGTTTCTCCGTCGTCAGACATCTCCGTTCCCGGCGATATGATGATTGAAATTTCAGCCGTTGCTCATAAAAAAGCAACACTCAGCGTTTCTCTGAACGGCAAAAACTATCCAATGACTCTTACCGACCTCAGCAACGAAGAAAGCTCAATTGATAAAGAATCGGATTTCGGAACATTCACAGCTTCAATAACCGCACCTGCAGGAAAAGATAAGGTGCAGAAGCTCGGAAAATACAAGATTTCGGCAAAATACAGCGGTCTTTCCGAATCGATGAACGGCGCAAACATTTCCGTGAGCGCAAACGAACCTCCTCCCCCGCCGCCAACAACCGCTGCGCCCACAACAACTGCCTCACCCACAACCACCAAGGCGGTTACAACAACCTTAACCGTCAGCGATGTTTCCGGAACAACCGTCAATTCTTCCGAAGAACCGGGAAGCGTATCAACCGATAGTTCTTCGTCAACGGAAAGCGAATCCACAGTCACAACGCAGGATACTCCTACTCTTTCCGATAAAGACAGACTTCAGAAATATTTCTATACAGAAAATTACGGTCTCGGAACGGCAACGATATGCGAAATCATCGAAGACTATGTTGAAAGCTATCCGGGCAACACAACAAGCACATTCTCCGTTCCCGACTGTTCTCCCCTGCTTAAAGGTACTGTTGACTATGTTAAAACCTCATCAACCTTTGACGGCGATAAGTTCTATATCCTCAAATCGGGAATCAAGGTTGAACAGCACAGAGAAGAAAGACTTGCATCGGGAAGCGAAGGCAAAATAACTCATGTCAGCGTTAAAAGCGGTTATGTTATGCCCAAAAACAGCATCAAGGTTGTTTCATGCGGGTCTTCGGGCGGTAACACGGTAATTAAGCTCGACATGAACAGACAGGTTCCTTTCAACGCAAAGCTTCTCGGTCAGACTTACAGCAAATATAACAACCGACCCGTAAGAGTTTCTTCGCTTGACTGTACGGGCATTGAATTCGTTTTTTCCGACACCACCACTGCAGAAGGCAACATCAGCGTTTCAAACGGCGTATGCTCAGGCGGTAAGTGGACATCGGATTCATCGGCGTCAACCGTAACTCTCACCCTTGAGCTTGCAAACAAGGGCAGATTCTACGGCTTCCATTATGAATACGACAAAGACGGCTATCTTGTTATTTCAATAAAGCATAAGCCATCTTCATCGCTCAGCGGTTACACAATCATGCTTGACCCCGGTCACGGCGGTATTGATTCCGGTGCCGTCTGTGCCGTTTCATCCTCAGGCTTCGGCTATGAAAAGAACATCAATCTTTCCATCGCAACAAAAATCAAGGATCTTCTTGAAGCTGAAGGCGCAAAAGTTATCATGACAAGAACAACGGATAAATGGGTCTGCTACACCGACAGAAATGCTGCGGTCAGAAATTCCGAACCCGATATGTTCATTGCCGTTCATTGCGACTCGAGCAACACGGCATCGGCTATGGGCACTTCGGCTTATTATTACAGAGCTTATTCCCAGCCCCTTGCAAAGGCTGTTCACGACAGCATTGTCAATGCATACAAAACAAAAATTTATGCAGGCAAATCTGACAGCATTCTCAGCAAGGTTGACAGAAAAGCCGATTTCTATGCCTTCAGAGTAACAAGAGTTGAGGAATGTCCCGCAATACTTGTTGAATACGGTTTTGTTTCAAACATTTCCGAATGTCAGGTGCTTCAGGATGCAGGCAACAGAGATATCCTTGCTGCCGCAACGGTTGAAGGCATCAAGAAATATATCAGCGCAAGCTGAGTCTTTTCTCAATCTGCGAACAGATAAAATATGCGGGAATGCTCAGAAAAAACCATCCGAGCGAAAAGAGCGGACAAATCTGACCGTAAAGATTGAACGGTTTTGCGGAATAATCCCACACATTCCATCCAAGTCCCACATTCACAATCATTCCGACGGTGAATTCGAGACTTGTTATGACAACGGTGCCGATAAGACACCGTGTAAATAATCCGAGTTTTTTATTCTTGTTTACGGCATAGAGTATCATAAGGACAATTCCGCCCGTTATCGCCATTGTCCAATGAGTATAGCCCCTGACGACTGTTTCAATCAGGCCGTAGGCGAATGCTCCGATGCCGAAACAGATTAAGTATTCTTTCAGTTTCAATTTTTATCACCCGAATTACTATTGGCAAAAGAGGTTGTTTTATGCGGAATATGACCGCTTTGGTAAAACCTGCTTCATCGCTGTGCAATCTTGAATGCAGTTATTGCTTTTATTGCGACGAGGCAGAAAAAAGAAGCAAGAATCCCGAAAAAATCATGGATATGGCAACTGCGGAAAATCTCATAAAAAAGATGACAGATTTCTGCGGTGAAAATTCCGTTCTGACATTTATGTTTCAGGGCGGTGAGCCTCTTATGGCAGGCATTGATTTTTTCAGAGATTTTGTTGAAACGGCAAACAGATATAAAACCGAGGGGAGCGTTTTAAACTTCACTCTCCAGACAAACGGAACGCTGATTGATGAAGAATTTGCGCAGTTCTTTAAAGAAAACAGTTTCCTTATCGGTGTTTCAATTGACGGCGAAAAAGCTCTGCACGATAAACAAAGGAGCAAATCTTTTGATAAAGCTATGCAGGGCATCGAACTTTTGAAAAAGCATTCGGTTGAATTCAATATTCTTTCGGTTATAACCGCAAAAACCGATGCATCACGCCTTTTTGACTTCTATATTGAAAACGGTTTCCGTGATGTTCAGCCGATTTACTGTCTCGACCCGTTGAACGGAGAAAAAGCGGATTACAGCCTGAGTGCAAAACAGCTTGCAAGGTTCAAAAAAAGATTTTTCAATCTCTGGTTTGCAGAGGTTTCAAAAGGCAATCATTTTTATGTGAGGGATTTTGACAATCTTCTTTCGCTTCTTACAAAAGGAGTTGCAGAGCAATGCGGTGCAAGCGGAAGATGCAATGCACAGCTCGTTGTTGAATCGGACGGCACCTGTTATCCCTGCGATTTTTACTGTCTTGATGAGTTTGAATGCGCAAACATCAACAAAGCGGATATAAATGATATTTTAAGCAGCGAGGGACTTCGGAAATTCTTTGAATATGACGAGCCGAAAAACAGCCTTTGCGCTTCGTGCAGGGTCAGACCCCTTTGCGGAGGAGGCTGTAAAAGATACAGAAAGCTATATAATGAGCTTTCGGGATATTGCCCTCAGATGGACTTTATTCTTCATGCGGTTGAAAAACTTCAATCTGTCAGATAGGAGATAATAAATATGAACAGACCGAACATTATTTTTTATTTTTCCGACCAGCAAAGAGCCGATTCGGCAGGCTGTTACGGTCAGAAGCTTCCCGTAACCCCGAATCTTGATAAGGTTGCAGAAGAAGGAACTCTTTTCGAAAACGCCTTTTCATGCCAGCCCGTCTGCGGTCCGATGCGTGCCTGCCTCCAAAGCGGAGTATATGCAAGCCAGAACGGCTGTTACAGAAATGATATTGCTCTTCCCAACGACACAAAGGGAATTGCGCACTATCTCACCGAAGCAGGCTATGACACGGCATACATCGGAAAATGGCATCTTGCATCCGACAAAGATCACCGTCTTGCAACAAAGCCGACACCCAAGGAGCGCAGAGGCGGTTACGATTATTGGAGAGCATCGGATGTTCTTGAATTCACTTCTCACGGATATGACGGCTATGTTTTCGATGAAAACAACAACAAGCTCGAATTCAAGGGCTACAGAGCCGATAAAATCAATGACTATGCAATTGAATACATAAAGAAAGAGCACGATAAGCCTTTCTTAATGTTTATTTCACAGCTTGAGCCTCATCATCAGAATGACCGTCTGCGTTTCGAATCTCCGAAAGGTCTTAAAAACAAGTTCAGAGATTATGAAGTGCCTGGCGACCTCAAAGGAACACTCGGCGACTGGAGATTGCAGATGCCGTCTTATCTCGCCTGCTGTAACAGAGTTGATGAAAACTTCGGCAGACTTATTCAGACGCTCAAAGATGAGGGTATATATGATAACACCGTTATCATCTACACCTCCGACCACGGCTGTCATTTCAGAACAAGAAACTTTGAATATAAGCGTTCATGCCATGAAAACAGCATAAAGGTTCCCCTTGTAATAACGGGCGGAGCATTCACGGGAGGCGGAAAAGTCAGCGACCTCGTTTCGCTCATCGACCTTCCTGCAACCGTTCTCGATATTGCAGGAGTTGAAATTCCCGAACATTTCATGGGTAAGAGTCTGACAGATAAAAAAGGTCACGAAAGCGTATTCATGCAGATATCCGAAAGCCAGATTGGCAGAGCAGTGCGTACCGACAGATGGAAATACAGCGTTTCAGCCAAAAATGAGGACAGAGCTTTTGCAGATTATTACACGGAGGATTTCCTCTATGACCTCAAAAACGACCCCTATGAAAGAACAAATCTCATTGATAACCCTGCTTTTTCGCAGACAAAAGCCGAACTTCGTGCAATTCTCGTTGACTACATGAAAAAAGCGGGCGAACCCGTTCTTGATATTGTTGTAAAATAAAAAAACATTGAAATTCAGCCATTCGCAACCTCTCGTTGCGTAACTGCAAGCTGTGATATATTGCTTTGCAACCGACGGTTTGTTATCCTCATTGTTAAAGGAGGAATCAGCATGAAGCTTCACGAAAAGATTTATTATTGCAGGAAAAAGACGGGTATGTCACAAGAAGTCCTTGCCGAAAAAATCGGTGTTTCCCGTCAGGCAATCAGTAAATGGGAAACGGGAGATGCGATGCCCGAGTTATCAAAGCTTAAGTCCTTATGCGATGTTTTCGGTGTTACGGCAGACTGGATGATATCCGAAGATGAACCTGAGGAAACCCCGAAGAAGGAACCTGTTATATATCCCGACAGAATCAGCAGATTTGATGATATAACAGATAAAATTGCCGACGGTGCGGAAAAGATTTTTAAAAAGTATGCCTGGATTTGCGGAATCGCGGTTATACTTATCGGAGTATATCGGATTATAAATGCAATCATGCCATTGTTTACTGCAGGCGGTTATATGCCCGACAGCTTTATCTTTTTTTCATTTTTCCATGCATTAATCGGATTTGCTTTTATTGCCGGAGGAATTGTACTCACCGTTGTGCTGAAAAAGTGGTGTAATAAAAACAATATGTAACAAAAAGCAGCGAGCAAAAAACTCGCTGCTTCATTATTATTTGATTGGTACGGCTTCACGGTGCGAAACAACAAATGCGCTTAAGCTTGCGCCTGCAATTCCCGACTTGCGGATATCGCCGCTTTTGAAGTATTCGCAGAGAAATGCGGCGGAATAGCTGTCACCTGCGCCGACAGTTGAAACAACCTTCGCTTCGGCACACGGAATATCATAAAACTCGTTGTTTACCGCATCATAAATCAGCGAACCGTTTTCACCCCTTGTGAAAAGAACAAGCTTTATATTTCCGAACTTTGCGCATATATTTTTAACTGTATCCTTTTCGGTATTTCCTTTTTCATAGAAACCGAAGTGAGCAAGAATCGGTTCTTCCTCCTCACTGATTTTGAGAATATCCGCATTTTCAAGGCAATAAAGACAGGAATCTCTGTCATAGCAGTCAGGTCGGAGATTGACATCGCAGAAAACATGACAAAACTCACATTCCGAAAGAATTTTTCTGACCGCTTTGCGTGAAACCTCATCTCTCTGGATAAGCGTTCCGAATGCAAATACATCAGCGTTATATTCTCTGATTTTTCCGATATTATCATCGGTAATTTCAATCTTATCATATGCAGACGGTCTTATAACATCATATGAAGGAATGCCGTTATTGACCGTTACAATGCATTTTCCCGTAGGATATCCGTTTTCCGAAACAAAAGAAGTGTCAACTCCGAAATCCGTAAGATGCTTTATCGCCTCAGAGGCAAGTTCATCCCTGCCCGTTGCAGATATGAGCGCACTTTCAGCGCCGAGCATTGAACAATGAGCGCAAAAATTCAGCGGCGCGCCTCCGATTTCGGCTTCACAGTTAAAAATATCGAATATTATTTCACCAATCGCCATAATTTTCATATAATCACCAATAAAATTATAAACATAAATATAAGATTAGTCAATTAATAAATATTGAAAAATCCTTAATTATGTGTTATCATTTCAGCAGTAAAAAAATCGGAGGTATATTATGTATTTTTTGCCTATAAAAACTCTTGCAATGGGAATTGTTATTCTTCCCGTCATTGTTTGTTCCGTTCTTCTTGCACTTTTCAAGGATAAGCTGCCTCGTGACCAGGGCAGAGAATTCGCATTCAACGGAAAGCTCTCGGCAGGAAAAGTCAGAGGTGCCGGAATTATTTTTGTCTGCGCATTCATCGTTGTTTCACTCCTCGCAGTTTTTCTTCCTGTAAATATGACTGCCGTCAAGGATAATCTTGAATATTTTTTCTATCTGATACTTATTTTCCTCGGTATGCTCTCGGGTTATCTCGATGACAAAGCAAAAATCCCCTGGGGTGAATACAAAAAAGGCGCAATCGACCTTGTTATTTCGGTTCTCACTGCCGCTAACTTCGTTTATTTCAACCCTGATATGCTTTCCGTCAGCTTTTTCGGAATGACTCTCAACATACCTCCCGTTATATTCGGAATCATTGCCGCAGTTCTTGTGTGGATGCTTATCAATGCAACAAACTGCTCAGACGGCATCGATGGCTTCTGCGGAAGTCTTACAATCGTTTCTCTCATTTCAATTCTCGGTGCAATGAAGGTTCTTGAAGTCAAAGACAGCAGAATCATGTATCTTATAGTAATCATGATTTTCACACTTCTCCCCTATCTCTGGAGAAATGCCGAACCCAGCACAATGATGATGGGCGATGCAGGTTCAAGAGCTCTCGGTCTTTTCCTTTGCATCTGCATTTTCAAAACGGGCAACATTCTTCTCGTTATTCCCCTGTGCTTCATGCTCTGCCTCGACGGTCTTCTCGGCATCGTCAAGGTTTCTCTCATCCGCTTCCTCAAGATGAAGAACGCATTCAAAAATATCCGCACTCCTCTGCATGACCATTTCAGAAAAAACAAAGGCTGGTCAAACACGCAGGTTATTTTCCGTTTCTGCATGATTCAGGCTGTTATTTCCGCAGTTACGGTTATTGCTCTTAAGTAAAACTCAACCCGAATCTTTCGAAAAAAGGTTCGGGTTTTTATTTGTTTTTGTATAAAATGACTATATTCCGCAGTTTTATGATTGACTAATTAAATGTTTTTATATATAATATAATAGATTATAAATATATTGGAGAACCACTATGAAAAAAATTATCGCTCTTATTTTCTGTCTGCTCTTTTTATTCTCTGCCTGTTCGGGTGAAACCGAAAACAAAACCAAACTCAACAAGGATAACTACGCTTCATATGTCGGCGCAGGTGAAATGACACTGATTAATATCCTTGTCAATTCCAATGCAGGGTTTGTTAAGGATATATTTATTGCAAACCATCTTCCCGTTGATGAAACAAAAACAGTCAGAAATGCAAAAGGTGAATTCGCTCCGGTTGTTTCCGATGAATATAAAACTCTTGCAGACCTGAAGGCACGACTTGAAATGACCTACACAAAAGAAGCTGTTGATGCAATCCTTGCCGATGAAAAATATGTTGATATCGAAGGAAAGCTTCATTTCAACACGGAATATGCAGAGTCGGATTATTATAAGCTTGACTGGTCACAGCCTGAAGTTACCGCAAGCATTGACTCAGAAGGTAAATATATCATCAGCATTACAGTCAAGGATGAAAAAGGCAGAAAAACCATTATCGAAGCCTCTGCTGTTTCCGAAAACGGAAATCTTAAACTTGAAAAACTTTATTATTAAAATACAGGAGATATTACTATGAACGATTTGAAATCAAGATGGTATGACAGTATAGACAAAAGCTGTCCTCTCCCCGAATATCCCAGACCTCAGCTTGTCAGAAAAGACTGGCTTTGCCTCAACGGTGAATACGATTATTCTATCACCGGCGCAGAAGCCGAATGTCCGAAAGTTTATGACGGAAAAATAATTGTTCCCTTCT
>JAZSAH010000051.1:0-7787 GCA_045601745.1 Acutalibacteraceae bacterium | reverse complement strand
TGAAACATAGCATTCTCCATCCTGCTTTTTCTGCTTTTCAATCATTGCGTTAAATCCGCCGATTGTGTCGCTCTCAAGACCTGCCATTGAGCCGCTTCTGTCAAGAATAAATACAAGTTCTGTGATGTTGTTTTTCATTCTTTCGTCCTCCAAAATAAAAATGTGGTTGCTTGGTTTCTCAACCTTACAACCACATTATAGCAATTTGTTTTATTCAATTGGTCGCTCGACGGGAGACTTTTAATCCTTTACGGTTTTGTTGATATAAACCGCATACAAAAACGGAACAATAATAAGGAAAATCGGCACAATGTATAAAGACACGGTATTATCCGCATTGAATATTGACAATGCATTGTTCACGGAATGAGCGATTATGCACGGAATGACAGATTTGCTTTTACGGAATATAATAACAAACAAATAACCAACCGCCGTTGCATAACATATCTGGAGCAGGGTCGGAATAAACTCTGCGCCGTTGAAAATATTAACGATATGCCCTATTCCGAATGTTATTGAACTGACGGCTGTGGCAACTTTCACATTGTCCTTTTCCATCATTCTGAAAAGATAACCCCGGAAAATTATTTCTTCGATAAAGCCGACATTGAGCATTGTCAGAATATGGAATATAATCTCTTTCGGTGTGTTATTGATGTTGATTCCCGACCAGAGATTTACAGATACAATCAGAATAAGCGGAAGAAAATATAGAAATTTCTTTGTATTTTCTGCTTTTGTCAATCCGTAGTATGATATCCGTTTAAGAGCGATTGTCAGAATTATCAGAGCAATCGAAAATGCGGTGTTTATAACAGCACTTCTGTAATCCGTCACGCCGAAATTCTGCACACAGTATGAATTGATTATAACGTACAGAATAATCAACAGTATGCACATCGGAGTTTCGTGTTTTAGAAAAAGTTTTTTTAACATATTTTTTCTCCATTTCAACATCCTGAAAACACCTGATCTTTCGGATAACCGTAAGCGCCTGCAGAAATCAGCGGAAATGCAACGGATTCGCAACCGTTTGCAACTGCGGGTCTGAGCAACTCTATGTAGCACGATTTGAGCATGATACTCTCTCCTACCAGTCCGCCGTGCCATACGGGGCACGACATATGGATGACACACTTCGCATCAACCTTCATTTTGGTTATATCTTGCCTTATGATTTGTAACGGCACGGTATTACCTCATATCTTTTCAGAATACAAAAACATTATACCACAAAAAATCATCTTTGCAAATACGGACAATATAAAAGCAGGCAAAACCGTGGATATTTTACGGAAATTGCCACCCGAAAAACGACATTTTTATTATTAAAAAGTGGTGATTTAGTGGCAAACAGTTAAAAAATGCTCAAAAAGCTTTCCCCCAAATAGAAAAAATTTAATCTTTAAATTTAAAAAATAAAAATTTTTTGAGGTTAAGAGCAAGCCGAAAGTTGTTGATATATAAGGGTTTCAGGGTTTTGACATAAAACAAATTCATTTTAAGACCCGAAACAAACATCGTTATTTTTTACTGAACAAACAAAAAAATCGCCAACAAAAAGTGTTGGCAATAATGTTGGCATTTCAGGTGGCAATATGGTTAAAAATCGCTATTTTAATGACATTTTAGAATAATAATTAAGACTTTTGAAACTTTCAGAAGAAAAAGAAAAAGCCCCGAAACCGTTGATATACAAGGGTTTCAGGGCTCCAGTGAGTGGAGGTGCCACCCAGATTTGAACTGGGGAATCGAGGTTTTGCAGTCTCCGACGTCATAGGAAAAACCCTTGATATATAAGGGTTTTTGAGTTTCAAAAACCATGCGGTATGGTAAAAGTTTGGTAATTTTAAAAAGTTACGTTTTTCAAGACCTCTGCTCTATATTTCTTAGGATTCTGTTTTTTCAATTGAAAATTTGATTGTGAATGGTGAACATTTGGCTAAATCACAAAACTTAAGAGAAAAAAATAAAGGTGAATCAATTTATTTTGATCAAAAGAAACAATGCTGGAGAGCAGAGCTTAAATTTACATCAAGAAGTGAAAAGATAAGAAAAACCTTTTCAGCAAAAGATATTTCCGTTCTTATGGATAAGATTAGTGACTATAAAAGCAAAGCTTTTTCTAAAAACGGTCTTCCGCTTTTCTCCGAACTATCTTTTAAAAGCTATGCAGAAAACTGGCTTATAACCACAGAAAAAATGAAACTTAAACCTACAAGTTACATTGCAAAGTGCAACTCTCTGAATTATCAGGTCTATCCTTATATCGGTGACATTCCAATTACCGAGATTACATATATGGATATACAGAAAATGATTAACTCTCTTTTCGATAAGGGTTACTCATATTCTACCATAAAGAAAGCGTTCAATGCTGTAAGCGGTTGTCTGAGGCATTTCAGGGTTACAAATCAAGCGGGAATAAATCCGTGCGAAGGAGTCGTTCTCCCCAAAAATATTGAGCACGATCTATCCGACTACAAAGCTTTCACTCCCGATCAGTGCAAACTTATTGAAAAAGAGGCAATGAAAAGGCACGGCACCGGAAGTCTGAAGTACAGATACGGTCCGGCTATCCTTTTCTTGTTGTATACAGGGATGAGAATAAGTGAGCTGTCCGCTTTGACGTGGAATGATGTTGATTTTAAAAACAATCACATTATTATAAACAAGAACTCCGTTGTTGTTAAAACAGACGGTCACTATAAACATGTCACTCAAAGCAGACCCAAAACCAAAGCCGGTGCAAGAGTTATTCCGATTTCGCAAAAAACACACGATATGCTCACTGAATTAAAGAAGCAAAACAGAAAATGCAAGTATGTTGTTGCAACTGCAAATTTAAAGCAACCGCAACCACACACCATCTCCAGATCTCTTAAAGATATTCTGAAAAACATCGGCATTTCTGACGAAGATCACTCTTACGGCGTGCATGCACTCAGGCATACTTTTGCTTCCATGCTCTTCAGAAACGGTTGCGAAGTAAGAGTTGTTTCGGATTTGCTCGGGCACGCAAATTCAAAAATCACCGAAAACTATTATATCCATCTGATCCAGTCGCAAAGAGTCAAAGCTATCGAAGATCTTGATAAATTTTTCGACTGACCCCCTGCCCTTTTCGTATCTTATAGTATCAAAGCTCGGAGTTTCAACTGAAACTCCGAGCTTTTAAAATTATTGTCTTACTGTTTCAATCTGAATTTTCTGATTGTTGAGTTTCAATCAGTCAGGATACTAAATTATTTATCAAGCAATATTTTTGCACGGTTATGAATCTGTTTTTCAATAAGTCTGAGTCGTTTGTCCGGCAGATTGTATCTTGGATGCTTTCTGAACTTGAAATCCAAAAGCTTGCGTAGCCCTTCTCTGTGTTCAGGAGTCAGAACTTGCTTTGCAGTTTCAATGAAATCATCATATACACAAGGCAACAAAGTTTCTGCATATGCGTTAAGTTTTTCTTCTGATTCAAGATCATCACGACCCGCCATACTGAACAATGAATTGCCATGGTCAAACAACGGTGCAGGTGCAACAATCTGATTAGTTTCGTTATCAACGATAAATCCAAAATTACCGAAATGTCTGTCAACATTGCAGATAATTGCATCGAATACTATCAAATCGTTCAATGCTTTTTCAAATTTTTTACCAAGGTTTTTATAACACTCTTTTACAGCTTCAAATCCGCCGCTTTTAACAATTCTGCCAACAGGCAAATAAGAATATTCTTTGCTTGTAAAAATATCACAAGTTGAACAAAGTTCACCCTTCCAACAAGAGATATTATATTCTATGGCATTAATCCCGAGAACCGTTGCAATCTGCGCTGCATAAAACTCACTATACGGTTCATTGCCGGTATTAGATGCGCCCGCAGTACCGCCTTTATAAAGCTTAATTTTACCATCAACCCTACGCCAGCACTTGGGAAGTGCGCCGTTTGTTGTAAATTCCGGACAAGAAGCCAGTGAAGTGCGAATGCTGCTGCCGTAGCCTGTAAATGCAATGTGAGCAAGTATCTGGCTGAATCGATTTTCATACAGATTATAATTGTCAAAACACCCTTCAAAGCCTTCTTCGACAACCCAGTAAGAATCGTTCAAAGAAAGACCTTTGGAAACACTGATAATATTCATCGGTCTGTTGATACTCAAACCACATTTACTGAGAAAATTCTGCACATAAGCACGGTTTTTGGGAATGGTTCTGTGTTTTAACCATTTAGTCAAACCATCAGATGTAAGAAATAAATCAAGCGGCAGAAGATGCTTCTTATCTTCATTAACCCAAACAATCTCAATATCCGGAGTATTGCTGGATTCAACAGCAGAAAACTTCAGAAGAACATTATCAAATTGTCTTAATTCGTAAATCATTGCAATACCTCCTTAGATATTTTATGTATGCTGATTTATTTAAGTATATCATCACTCCAAAAAAATTGCAACCCTGCACACCAATGATGCACGGAGTTGCGTTTTGTTTCAGAACACTTACGTATATGTTTTAAGAAGTACGAAGATTATCTTAAAGAACGCGATAGTTTAAAATAATTTTAATCGTTTTCAAACTCTGCTTCATGAGATTTGAAAAAATCATAATATTTCCGTACATTTTCGAGTTTGGTCCATTTTTCTGTTATTACAGGACTTTTATCCAGATTATAAACCAGTGCATCTTTCAGACTCAGAAACACCGGCGAATGAGTTGAAATGATAAACTGACAATTATAAAACCGTGCAGAATCCTCAATATACTTTGCAAGATCAAGCTGATACTTTATTGACAGGCTGTTTTCAGGTTCATCAAGCAGATAAAGAGCATCTCTGTCAATATGTTCCGTAAAGTAACGTAATGCGGTTTCACCGTTTGAAAACATATCAATGTTTCTTGCAAGACGCTCGTTGACAAACTTTGACTGAGTGTTATTTTTAAGAAAAGCTGATTTTCTTTCTTTCCACCTGTCATAATCATCAAGTCCATGAAGTTGGCGGTATTCTTCGTCCAAACCTGCACGACTACGCATTGTAGCGTAACCCATTATCAATTGTTCACGATGATCATCAATGTTTTGGTTAAGATAGCGCATATTCATAACATAGTCGAATACATCATCACTTGATAAAAACTGACTGTTTTCAGGTACTGTTCCAAATGCTTCGCAACATTTAAGATATGTGCTGAAAAAGGCACTGTTGCTGAATTCAGAGTGTCTGATTACATTTAGTTTTTCGCCAATGATGTTGAGCAGAGTTGTCTTCCCCGAACCATTTGAGCCATAAAAACACGTTATATTTCCGAACTCAATCCGCTCAAGTCTCTTCTGAGGAAAAATCTTCAACGGATATACTCCGTTAAAGCAAGTCCTGTGCTCATTTGTTATTATAGCATTCTCGTCTCCATCTGATGCTAATTTAAACTTCCTTAAATGTGCCATAAATACCGTTCCTTTCGTGTTTTGATATCAGTTTAGTAGTTTAGTATATAATGCCATATTGTCAGTCCGATAAAACGGATTGCACATCAGCAAATTTATGTTACAATATGCCGTGCACCGAAAATGTCCCACGGCATATTGCATAATGGTGTCAATGATGATAGAATAAACACAGAGGTGACAGTTATGGACTCAATGCAGCCTAAAAAATTACTCATAATCAACATTCTTGATATTCTCAAAAAGTATACTGACGAAGACCACCGTCTGAGTCAGAAAGAGATTGCGGAGATTCTTGAAACGGAATATGATATGAAGGTTGACCGCAAGGCGATCAAGCGAAATCTGATGAACTTGATTGAATTCGGTTATGAAATCGAATACAGTGAAGCTCTGCGAATGGTAAAAAATTCAAAGGGTGAGCTTGAAGAAAGCTATATTCTCTCCGATTTTTATCTTGTGCGTGATTTTACGGATGCAGAGCTCCGTTTGCTTATAGACAGCCTGCTTTTCTCAAAGCATATTCCTTATTCGCAGTGCAAGGAGCTTATTGAGAAAATCGAGGGTCTTTCAAATAAGTATTTCAAAAATAAAGTGAAGCATATCCGCAATCTGCCCGAGAATATGCCGCAGAACAAAGAACTTTTCTTAACAATAGAAATTCTTGATGAGGCAATAAGCAAGGGCAAACAGGTTGCTTTCAAGTATAACGATATGGGTACGGACAAGAAACATCATCCACGCAAAAACGGCGAGGGCAATGCGAGAGAATACATTGTAAATCCATATCAGATGGTTGCAACAAACGGCAGATATTATCTTGTCTGCAATTATGATAAGTACAACAACGTATCAAATTATCGCCTTGACAGAATAACGGATATCCGTTTGCTTGACAATCCCGTAAAGCCGATGAAAAAGGTTGAAGGTCTTGAACACGGACTTGACTTACCTAAACATATGGCAGAGCATATTTATATGTTTGCCGACAAGACCGAGGAGGTCACATTCAGAGCGAAGAAATATATTGTTTCCGTAATAATCGATTGGTTTGGCAAGGATGTTAAATTCACCGATGAAACTGAAGATGAAGTCACCGCTGAAGTCAGAGTCAGCAAAATGGCAATGAAATTCTGGGCGATGCAGTACGGCGAGCATATAACCGTCACATCCCCCGAAAGCCTTGTGAATGAAATAAAAAATGCACTGCAGAAAGCAGTGGAGAAATATAAAAATTAAAGGAGAATTATTATGGAATCAGATTCATCTAAATTAAACAAGGAAATTGAAGAATTAAAAACAGAGTTAAATCAACTTACTGAAATGAAATATGCTTTTGCTGAATGTACATACAGATTAAATTTAATAATTGCAAAAGAGAAGTCAATAATTCAATCTCTTGAAAACTCTGAAGATTATGGTGTTTCAAGTATAAAAGGTTACCGAAACACCATTAAAAAGATCATATCAGAGTCAAGCCAACCACTTGATGAACTTGATAAGTTGCTCACATTATTTGACAAATATAGGGGATAAGAAGAATTAATATGAAAGAAATCAAATGGATTTATGCAAACAATGAAGATAACTCGTCCAGATATTTGCTTGGAACAGAAGGCGAAAGACCCATATTCTGCTTTGGGATAAATCCCAGCACCGCTGAACCTAATGCGGTAGATAACACTATAAGAAAAGTCACAAAAATTTCTGAACATAACAACTATGACAGCTGGATAATGATGAATGTTTTCCCTGTCAGAGCAACTGTGTTTGACGATTTGAGTAAAGAGTTGAGCGATAACGAAAACCTTGAGCACAAGAAAAATATAGATTTTATAAAAAACACTTTAAGCAAGTATGAAAAAGTTGACATATGGCTTGCCTTTGGTGACCATATTTTTCACCGAGATTATTTGCCGGGTTGTTTTGTTGATATATATAACGAACTGTCAGGTTTTGAAATAAATTGGTATATGGTTAAAAAGAATAAAAGCGGTGCACCTGCTCACCCGTTATATCAAAGCGATGATTCTGAACTTATTGAGTTTGATCCGGAAAGTTTTATTGAAATTAAAATAGAAAACTTTAAGAAAAAGCTCGAAAGAAAAGCTAAAAGACAATCGAAGAAAAACGGAAGGTGAGGCAGATAAATGACAGTTGAAGAATATATCAGAGAATCTGATAAATTATTTAAAAAATGGCAAACTGCTCAAGCCAAAGAAACTGACGAAGATTATAATAATTATAAGTTTGAAAGTGTAAGCAAAACTTCCTTTTTACCTGACGGAATAATAGATGCCGAGATGTATTTCAATGCATCAAAGAAAGTTCTTTTCATTGC
>JAZSAH010000050.1:0-37472 GCA_045601745.1 Acutalibacteraceae bacterium | reverse complement strand
CCGAAATCAAGAACCCTGAAATGATTGTTATGATATTCAATAACGCCGTAACCGACTATCGCATAGCCGGGGTCGATTCCGAGAACTATCATTTCTTGTTTGACTCTCTTTCACGGATTACCATTCTTGTGGGCGTTCCTTCAAGACCGAAGGTTGCTCTTATCTGATTGTCAAGATAACGCTGATAGCTGTAGTGGAAAAGCTCTGCGTTATTGACAAAGCATACGAATGTCGGCGGTCTTGTTGAAGCCTGGGTCATGTAGTAAATCTTAAGGCGCTTGCCTTTGTCTGTGGGAGGCTGGACTCTTGCAGTTGCATCCGCAAGAACATCGTTGAGCTTTCCGGTTGAAATACGCATTGCGTTCTGTGTATCAACAAACTTGATAAGCTCAAAAAGACGGTCAAGTCTGATTTTTTCTTTTGCAGAAATAAATATGATTGGTGCATACGACATGAAAGAAAAATCCTTCATGAGCTGCTTTCTCATGCTGTCCTTGGTTTTTCCGTCTTTTTCAACGGCATCCCATTTATTGACGGCAATAATGCAGCCCTTGCCCATTTCGTGTGCAATGCCTGCAACCTTTGAATCCTGCTCGGTGAAACCTTCGGTTGCATCAATCATGATAACGCAGACCTGCGCTCTTTCAACCGCCATCTTGGCTCTGATTATCGAATATTTTTCAATCTGGTCATAAACACGGCTCTTTCTGCGAAGACCTGCCGTATCGATAAAAACAAACTTTCCGTGTTCATTTTCAACAAGTGAGTCGGTTGCATCTCTTGTTGTACCCGCAATATTGGAAACAATCATTCTGTTTTCGCCGAGAACGGCATTGACAAGCGATGATTTTCCGACATTGGGTTTTCCGATAACGGCAACGCTGATTGAATCCTTTTCATCCTCGTTTTCTTCATCATCGGGAAGATACTTGAGAACTTCGTCGAGCAAATCGCCCGTACCCATGCCGTGAACAGATGAAACGGGGAACGGATCGCCAAGTCCGAGATTATAGAATTCATAGAAATCGGGAGGAAGCTCACCCGGAGTATCACATTTATTGACGCAGAGAATAACGGGTTTTCCGCTTTTCTGGAGCATCGTTGCAACCTCGCTGTCGGTTGCAACAACGCCTGAACGGATATCCGTAACAAGAATGATTACCTCTGCGCTGTCGATTGCAAGCTCTGCCTGCATTCTCATCTGCTTGAGAATTATATCATCCGAATAGGGTTCGATACCGCCCGTGTCGATAAGCATAAAATGCTTTCCGAGCCACTCACAGTCGCCGTAAATTCTGTCTCTTGTAACACCCGGGGTATCGTCTACGATTGAAAGACGGGAACCGACGAGTTTATTGAAAAGCGTTGATTTGCCGACATTTGTCTGCCGACTATCGCTACTACGCTTCGTGCCATATTTTAACCTCCTGTCATGGCATCCAGCAGGTCATAACCGCTGCTGCCGTTCTGAGTAACTTTTATTTTCAATATATCCGAAAGCTCTCCAACCGTCATATCGTCAAGGAACATATCGCCTTCACTTCTCAGACAGTTAGGCGGAATTATCAGCTCATCTCCGAGCTCGATTCCTTCAAGAGCCGAAACAATATCGTTTCCGCAGAGAAGCCCCGAAACGGTTATCATTTTTCCGAGCAGTTTATTCTCCGCTTCAACAACATTTATCCGAAGTCCGTTGATTTTATTGCAGGCTTTTTCTGCAAGCGATGAAATCAGCGGATATGCCGCCTTGCCCGTGACTATTGTTGCCGTGCGTTCAAGCGACTTTATTTTGCATTCATCGAGTGCCTCATTGAATTCAGAGGCAAGAAGCGCCCACATTCCCACGCCGTTTTCAAGCTGCGGGAAGCCGTTATAATAATCCGCATCGGGCATCGGAAGCTCCGCTTTGAGATAGAATTCATCCGCCGCATAGGCGATTATCTCGCCGTGTTCTTCCTTGAACTTTCTGTTGAATTCATCGATTATTCCGATAACTTCCCGTGCAGTTTCTTTGGTGTAGGGATTTATATGATATAAACCCTCTCTGTGGTCGGAAAGACCAACGGGCACAGCCGCAATGCTCTGCACCGACGGATAAAGTGCACCGAGTTCCGAAAGACTTCGTTCAAGCTCTTTTCCGTCATTTATCCCCGGACACAAAACAAGCTGTGTGTTGATTGCAAGCTCAGCCTGTGCAAACTTATAAAGATATTTCAGCGACTCCCCTGCCTTGGGATTTGCCATCATTTCAACACGAAGTTCGGGATTCATCGTCTGCACCGAAATATTGACGGGACTGATATGCATCTTTATTATTCTGTCCGCTTCATTATCTGTCAGATTCGTGAGAGTTATATAATTTCCGAATAGGAAGGATAATCTTGAATCGTCGTCCTTAAAATAAAGGCTCTTTCGAAGCCCCTCCGGAAGTTGGTCAATAAAGCAAAAAATGCATTTGTTTTTGCAGCTTCTCTGCTTATCCATGAGATAGGTTTCAAATTCAAGCCCGATATCCTCAGACTCATCCTTATGAATAACGGCAAGCCTTGATTTTCCGTCGGCTGTTTTCAGCAGAAGAAGAAGCTTTGTATCATTAATATAAAAACGGTAGTCAAGAACATCGTTTATTTCGTTGCCGTTGATGCTGATGAGCATATCCCCTGCACCGATTTTTTTCTTTTCGGCAATACTGCCTTTTTCGATTCCGCTGATTTTAACCGCCATGCTGTCACCTGCCGATACTTAAGAAATGATATGTGGGCTGCACATGAGGAATGAGCAAATGAAACAATGCACACTCTTCCATTTTAATTACAGAATAGTATAACATATATTTATTAAAAATAAAAGTAAAATATTTGTAAATATTATTATAATAAATTGTAGAAAATATATATTGTAATACCGGGTTTTTCGGGTTATAATTTACAATGAATAGATATGCACCAAAATAACAAGAAAAGGTAAAAGAATATGTTTGTTGATATTGCGAAAATAAAGATAAAAGCAGGTAACGGCGGCAACGGCGCAGTAAGCTTCCGCAGAGAAAAATATGTTGCGGCAGGCGGTCCCGACGGCGGTGACGGCGGTAAAGGCGGCAACATAGTTTTCAAGGTTGACGATAACCTTTCAACCCTTGCCGATTTCCGCTATAAAAGAAAATATGTTGCACCCAACGGTGAAAACGGTTCCGGCGGCAGAAAAAACGGCAGGGGCGGCGAAGACCTCATAATCAAAGTTCCGAGAGGCACGATAATCAGAGAGGTTGAAAGCGGCGCCGTTATGGCGGATATGAGCGACATGGAGGAATTCATCGCTGCAAAGGGCGGTAAGGGAGGCTGGGGCAATCCCCATTTCGCAACCCCCACAAGACAGGTTCCGAGATTTGCAAAAAGCGGTGTTCCCGGCGAAGAATGGGAAGTGAATCTCGAGCTTAAGCTCCTTGCAGATGTCGGTCTTTTAGGCTTCCCGAATGTCGGAAAGTCAACGCTTGTTTCCGTTGTAAGCCAGGCAAAGCCCATCATTGCAAACTATCATTTCACAACCCTCACGCCCGTTCTCGGTGTTGTTTCTCTTGGCGAAGGAAGCTCGTTTGTTATGGCTGATATTCCCGGCCTTATCGAAGGTGCGGGCGACGGAGTGGGTCTCGGTCACGAGTTTCTCCGTCATGTTGACCGCTGCAGACTTCTCGTTCACATTGTTGATGCTGCAGGAAGCGAAGGCAGAGACCCGATTGAAGATTTTGAAATCATCAACAAAGAACTCGAAAAATTCGACCCCGAGCTTGCAAAAAGACCCCAGATTGTTGCGGCAAACAAAATCGACCTTGCAAGCGATGAACAGCTTGAAAAACTCCGCAATTATTTTGAGGACAAAGGCTATGAATTCCACACGATGTGTGCACCCATCACCGAAGGCACAGACGAGCTTATAAGCTCCGTTTGGAACAAGCTTCAGACTCTGCCTCCCATCAAAAAATACGAACCGGAAGTCATTCCCCTTGAAATGTTCGAAAAGCAGAATGACAAAGGCTTCTCAATCCGCGTTGAAGACGATGTTTATTTTGTTGAAGCACCGTGGCTTCTCAAAATTCTTCAGCGCACCGACCTTGACGACTATGAATCGCTCCAGTATTTCCAGAGAATTCTCATTTCAAGCGGCATAATCGATGCTCTGCGTGAAAGAGGAATCTGCGAGGGAGATACCGTTTCGATTTATGACCTTGAATTTGATTTTGTCAACTGATTGCGAGGAAAAGCATGGATATTTTACACGATAAAAACGTTGATGTTTCTTCGCTCAGTCCCCTCACCCTTGCATTTGTAGGCGATACGGTTTTCGATTTGCTGACAAGATGCGAGCTTGTGTGCGAGGCGAACAGACCCGTCAATGCGCTCCACAACATGGCAAGCAAACGGGTATGCGCCGCTGCGCAGGCAGAGGCAATAAAAAAAATCATGCCGCTTCTTACGGAAGAAGAAACGGCGGTTTTCAAAAGAGGCAGGAACGCCCATGTCGGTTCAAAGGCAAAGAATGCATCAAGCTCCGATTACCACTATGCAACGGGACTTGAAAGCCTTTTCGGCTGGTTATGGCTCAAAGAAGAAACCGACAGAATCAGATATCTTTATTCCGAAATTACAGAAAACAGCGGTGAATAAATCTATGAACAAAACCAAAGCAACCGAGATTGCAAAAAACAATATCATGTGGATAATAGGCTGTCTGCTTTATTCCTTCGGCGTCAACAGCTTTTCAATTCCGAATTCCATTGCGCAAAGCGGTGTTACGGGCGTTGCGGTTATACTCAACCATCTTTTCAGCCTGCCCGTAGGTACGGTCAATCTCGTACTCAACATTCCCCTGCTCATTCTCATGTGGAAACATCTCGGCAAAAAGCTTGTTGCGAGAACATTATGGGTAACCGTGCTTCTTTCAACGGCTCTCGATGTTACCGCAATGTTTGCCCCCGAATATCAGGGCGATAAAATTCTTGCAGCGTTATTCTGCGGTCTGCTTCAGGGTACGGGACTCGGTCTTATAATGATAACAGGTGCAACAAGCGGCGGCACGGATATAGTTGCACGCCTTTTCCATAAAAGATGGCCGCACATCACCGTCGGTACGGTTGTTATGATTGCCGATGCAGTTGTTGTCGGCTCGGGGATGCTTGTTTTCCGAAGCATCGAAAGCGGTCTTTATGCAATTATCATGATTTTTGTAAGCACAAAAGTTATCGATGCTCTTATTTACGGCACGGGCAACGGCAAGATGCTGATGATTGTTACCGAAAAAGCCGATGAGGTTGCAGATGCAATTGTTCATTCATCGCCCAGAGGCGTTTCGATTGTGCCTGCAAAGGGTGCATATACGGGCAACAGCAAAAATATTCTCATCTGCGTTGCAAGAAAGCATGAAATTTCAGGAATACTCAAAACCATAAAATCCATAGACGAAAAAACATTTATTATTGTCAGCGAAGCAAATGAAATACTCGGCGAAGGCTTCACCAAGTCCATTTAATTCTTGACAACAATATATCATTGATATATAATTATTAAGTTAAATTCATAAAAGAGAGGTTTTCTAAATGTCAGGCCATTCAAAATGGAGTACCATTAAAAGAAAGAAAGAAAAAACCGATAATCAGAGAGCCAAGATTTTCACAAAGATAGGCAGAGAGATTGCGGTTGTTGTTCGTGAAGGCGGTCCCGACCCCGCTTCAAACTCAAAGCTCAAGGACGTTATCGCAAAGGCTAAGGCAAACAACGTTCCCAACGACAATATCGAAAGAATCATCAAAAAGGCTGCCGGCGAAACAGGCGGCGCAGACTACGAAGAAATCGTATATGAAGGCTACGGTCCTTCAGGCGTTGCAGTTATCGTTGAAGCTCTTACAGATAACCGTAACCGTACAGCAGGCGATGTCCGCCACTATTTCGATAAATACGGCGGAAACATGGGCATGAGTGGCTGCGTTTCGTTCATGTTCTCAAAGCAGGGTGTTCTTGTTGTTGAGGCAGAGGGCGTTGACGAGGATAAGCTCATGGAAGATGCACTTGAAGCGGGCGCAAGCGATTTCATCACCGATGAAGAAGGCGTTTTTGAAATCAGAACAGAACCCAACGACTGCGGCGCAGTAAGAGAAGACCTTGAAGCAAAGGGCTACACCTTCGTTTCCGCAGAGGTTGAATATGTTCCCTCAACATATACCGCACTTACCAATCCCGACGATATCAAGAATATGTCAAAGATGCTTGAAATGTTTGAAGATAACGACGACGTTCAGGCTGTATGGCATAACTGGGAAAACGCAGACGATGCAGAATAATTAATGCAATCAACAGCCCCCGACAAATTTGTCGGGGGCTGTTTTATCGTCACTTTACTCTGCGATTTTAATTCTTATACCAAGTTCTTCAAACGAAGCCAAATCATCCTCCGAAGTTTCGCCGTCGGTAATTATATAATCAAGCTTGTTTGCGGGACTAATGCTGATTACGGAATCAAATCCGATTTTTTCAACGGGATATAATCCGTAAACTGTTTTTGAATTGTTTATTACGGCGTTTGTCAGTTCAACGCTTCTTGACTTCTGAATTGAAAGCCCGAATCCCGAGGAAACGCAGGCAGATGTTATGAAGCACTTATCAAAGCGAAGTCTGTTGATTACGGAAAGGGCAAAACTGTCATAGAAACAACCGTTTTTCTGCATTTCACCTCCTGCAAGAATAACTGTTATGTTGTCCTTTTTCCGAAGCTCCCCGGCAATGGAAACCGAGTTTGTAACAACGGTGCAGTTTACATTCCCGATGTTCTGTGCCATAAGGAATCCGACGCTTGCATTGGTGATATAAACAACATCATTCTCTTCAATTGTCTTAACCGCTTCTTTCGCTATTGCAAGATAATTTTCTTTAACATTAGCCACGCGTTCATCGGGAGAAAGATTTTTAATTACATTTCCGCCGATTTGTCTTGCAGGAATAGCTCCGCCATGAGTTCTTTTCAAAAGTCCCTGTTCTTCAAGAATTCTCAAATCTCTTTTTGCCGAATCATAGCTGATCTGAAACACTTCCTGAATTTCCGAATTAGATATTCTGCCTTTTTCGGATAATATTCTGATGATTTCCTGATGTCTTTCTTCTATAAACATAAAAACTCCTCTTTTTAACGCTTGTTAACGGTTTCTTTGCAGCTGCAAGCATAATATAGCACAACCGTTAACATTTGTCAAGCAGAATCGGGAAATTATTTGAAACAGCGTGAAAATCCGTGAATTGTCGAAACACAAATCTGTCATAGCCGGAGCCTATCCTTAACATTCCGCAAGGAATATATCACTTTCGCAGAAAACATCATATTGCGAAGTAATATATCACACTCCGCAAGGCGTATATCACTAAAAAACACCCGAATTTTATTCGGGTGTTTCTGTTTTTATCTGCTGTTTGCCGTGTTTACCATGCCGAAATAGAATTCTTCAAATCCTTCGGGATAATCCTTTGTACCGCAGAAATCGAAATGGTCCATACCCGTCATGGGTTCAAAATAATACCATCTGCCGGGTTTAATCTTGTTGCCCTTTTCAATTTCAGCTGCATAATTGAGCGCTGTTTTTTCATCACACGAAGGATATCTTGCCGATGCAAGAGGAACTATTCCGTCATTCTTTGCCCAGTCGCCTTCAATCTTTATTCCGTCAACGGTTTTACCCTTTGTTGAAGCAAGCATTATTGATGAAATATAGAAAATGATGCTCAGCCCCTTATCGGGAAGCTCGGGCTCGGTTATATCCCATGTATTCTCCGTTGTGTAGGAATAGTAATATGTATTCGGCGAAAGCTTTATTTTTTCGTTAAGCTCAGCCGCACCTCTGAGGGTCATATCGTAGCCGCAGTTATCGTTGGTATCGCAAAAGCTCTTTATACCGTCAATGCTGAGAAATGCACGGAATTCGTCCTGCTTCGGAGTAAGTCCCATGTGACCGAGCTGGAACGCAAAAACAAGAAAATCGTTGTCGAAAATTATGTCGATAAAATTTAGTGCGGTTGCCATGATAGTCATGGTAAATCCGGGGTCAACAAGCTGATTTGCAACCTGAGAACCGTTATGAGGCGCAGAAAGAGTTATGCAGGAATGAATGCAGTCATGTCCGCCTTTGAAAAGAGGACTTGTATCCTTGCCCGTTGCAGCAATTTCATCCGCATCTCCGAAGGTTATGAGAGATGTGAAAAGTCTTACCGTTGCACCGCCGAATGAATGACCCACAAGATTGATTTTATCCTTCAAGTTCCAGGGCTCACCCATAGTTGCCTTGCCTTCATAGCTGAAGCCGTATCTGTCATGACCGTGAGCCTTCGAATGAGCCTCACCGTAGTCAACAACAGTGCCCGTAAGCTGCGCATAAAGCTCGCAAGCTCTGTCCCATGCACTGCTCAGAGGTCCGACGGAAGGCGCATAAGCCTCAACGCCGTTTTCGTTCAGAATTTCAACAATGTCCGTTTCGGAACCGGGAAGAAGTCCGCCGCCCCAATAGGGTGAAAGCGAATAATACGGGGTATCCGTTCCCCATCCTCCCATGCCGTGGACAAAAATATAAGGATAGTTTGTTTTGCCTTCCTTGATTTCAACGGCACCTGCGGGTATTGCGGCAACGCCGAAAATCATTGCAAGCGAAAGAAAAACAGCGATAATTTTTTTCATGTAAACGCTCTCCTTTCTGTATATAAACATACAATTATGTTCATTTATATTTTAACTTATATAGTTTTTGGTGTCAATCATGCAAATTGCTGTTTTTGTTAAAAAATATTTTTATTAATTACTTGCATTATTATGAAAAAATGTTAAAATTGTTTTGATTAGACAAATAACATTTTCAGGAGGCAATAACATGGCAAAATTTTTATTCTCCGCATTCGCAGATGAAGCATCGCCCGACATTCTCGAGCAGATAGCTGCCTGCAAAGAAAACAACATTGAATATATCGAACTCCGCAATGTCAACGGCAAAAACATCTCGAATTTTACGGTTGAAGAAGCGGAAGACCTCAGAAAACTCCTTGATGAACACGGAATGAAGGTTTCTTCAATCGGTTCTCACTACGGCAAAATCGAAATTGACGATGATTTTGCGCCTCATTTCGAAGCTTTCAAGCAGACTGTTGAGGATGCAAAGGTTCTCGGCACAAAATATATCAGAATGTTCAGCTTTTTCTTCACAAAAGGTCAGAGCATTGAAGAATATAAGGATGAGGTATATAAAAGACTCACCGCTATGGTTGACTATGCTTGCGAACATGATGTTCTCTGCTGCCACGAAAACGAAAAAGGTATCTACGGCGATACCCACGAAAGATGCCTTGAGCTTGCAGAACATTTCGGCGATAAGCTCGGCTGTATCTTCGACCCCTCAAACTATATTCAGTGCGGCTGTGACACCTCGGAAGGCTTCAGACTTCTCAAGGATTACATCACATATATGCACATCAAGGACTGCATCGCAGAAATCGACACTGTTGTTCCCGCAGGCGAGGGCGACGGTCATCTTGAGGATATTCTCAAGGGACTCGATCAGGAAGAAAAGGTTTATTTCCTTTCCGTTGAACCTCACCTCAGAGTTTTTGAAGGTCTCGACAATCTCGAACCCGACGATTCAACGGCATCAAAGATGAACAGCAAGTTTGTTTATCCCGACAACAAAACTTCGTTTGCCGCAGCTTGCTCGGCAATTCACAATATTGTTGAAACAAAGGTTCAGCCCGTAAGATTCGGCATCATCGGCGTGGGTAATATGGGCCGTTCACATATCAATATGCACCTTAAGGGCGCACACAAGGAGCTTCGCATAACCGCCTGCGCAGACATCGACCCCAAAAGACTTGAAGGCGCAAAGGAGCTTATGCCCTCAATCAAAACATATAATTCCGCAGAAGAACTTATTGACAGCGGTGAAATCGATGTTGCTCTTATCGCAACTCCCCACTATGACCACTCACCCATCGCACAGTATGCATTTTCAAAGGGCGTTCATGTTCTCACAGAAAAGCCTGCAGGCGTTTATACAAAGCAGGTAAGAGAAATGAATGAAGCTGCCGCAAAGACAGACCTTGTATTCGGCATCATGTATAATCAGCGCACAAACTGCGTTTACAGAAAAATGCGTGAGCTTATTCAAAGCGGCGAGCTTGGCGAAATCAAGAGAGTAAGCTGGATTATCACCGACTGGTACCGCACTCAGGCTTATTATAATTCAGGCGGATGGCGTGCAACATGGGCAGGCGAAGGCGGCGGTGTTCTTCTTAATCAGTGCCCCCATAACCTTGACCTGTGGCAGTGGATCTGCGGTCTTCCCGTTAAGGTAAAGGCTTTTGTTCACGAAGGCAAGTGGCACAACATCGAAGTTGAAGACGATGTTACAATCTACGCCGAATATGCAAACGGTGCAACAGGCACATTCATAACAACAACGGGTGATTGCCCCGGCACAAACCGTTTTGAAGTTACGCTCGACGGCGGTAAGCTTGTCTGCGAAAACGATAAGCTCCGTCTTTATAAGCTCAAGGGTCTCACATCCGAGCATTGCGCAACCGCAGAAGAAGGCTTCGGCTCGATTGAAGGCGAATGGATTGATGTTGAAACCGACGGCAGAAACAAGCAGCACTCCGAAGTCTGCAACAAATTTGCAGCTGCTGTTCTCCGCGGCGAAGAACTCGTTGCAAGAGGCGAAGAAGGCATCAGAGGTCTTTCCATCTCCAACGCCGCACATCTTTCCGCATGGCTCGGCAAGGAAATCGAGCTTCCCGTTGACGAGGATGTTTATTATGCAGAGCTTCAGAAGAAGATTGCTGCAGGCAAGGCTGAAAAAGACGTTGTTGTTGAAGCAATCCAGGGCGATATGTCATCAACCTTTTAATTGAAAGGAAGCAATACTATGAAAGTTGCCGTCATCGGCTGCGGCGGAATTTCAACAATGCATTTAAAAGCGTTGAAGGATAACCCCGACACGGATATTGTTGCCGTTGCCGATATAAAACCCGAAAGAGCCGACAAAGCCGCCGTTGAATATAATGCAAGGGCATATTATGACTTTGATGAGCTTCTTGAAAAAGAAGAACTCGATGCTGTTCATATCTGCACTCCGCATTATCTCCACACGGATATGGCAATAAAAGCTCTCAATAAGGGCATAAATGTTCTGACCGAAAAACCCTGCTCCGTTTCATACGACGAGGTTGAAGCTCTCCGTAAGGCACAGACAGAAAGCGGAATGCAGGTTGGCGTATGTTTTCAGAACAGATACAATAACTGCGTTCTTTGTGCAAAAGAAATCATCGCATCGGGCACTCTCGGAAAAATGCTCTCTGCCCGTGCTTTTGTGACATGGAGCAGAGGCGAGGATTATTATTCCGACGACTGGCACGGCACACTCGATAAAGAATGCGGCGGAGTGCTTATCAATCAGTCCATTCACACTCTCGACCTCATTGAGCATCTTTGCGGAAAATGCAAAAAAGTTACGGCTCATGTTTCAAATGACCATCTCAAAGGCATAATTGAGGTGGAGGATAACGCAAGTGTACTCATGGAGCTTGAAAGCGGAATAACGGCAATGATGTATGCAACCACGGCATACGCCGAAAATTCGGATGTTTTTATAGAAATTGCATTCGAAAACGGCAAGCTCCGTTTTGAAGGTGACAGGCTTTACACCGTTGATAAAAACGGTGATATTTCCGAAGCCTGCGAAAAGCCCGAGGCTGTTTATCACGGTCAGAGCTACTGGGGTGTCGGTCACTCCATTCTTATCAATGATTATTACGACTGCCTGAAAACGGGCAGAAAATTCAATATTGATGCCTTTGAAGGCGGCAATGCAGCAAAGCTTGTTTTCGCCTGCTACGACTCCTCCGGAAAAGGCGAAAGCGTTGAAATTCTTTGATTTTACAAAAGGAGAAAACTATGTTTCACGAAAATTTAAAAGGCAGAGTTGCTGTTATAACAGGCGGCGGCGGTGTTCTTTGCAGCGGTTTTGCAAAGGACCTTGCAAAGCTCGGCGTCAAGGTTGCCGTTCTTGATTTAAGAGAGGAAGCCGCACAGAAGGTTGTTGACGAAATCACAGCAGAGGGCGGCGTTGCTGTTGCGGTAGGCTGCAATGTTCTCGAAACTGAAAGCCTTGAAAACGCAAAGGCAAAGGTTATCAATGAACTCGGCATCTGCGACATTCTCATCAACGGCGCAGGCGGAAATTCTCCTCTCGGCACAACAACAAAGGATACTCTTGAACTCAAAGATATGGCTGAAAAGGCAGAAGGCGTAAAGACTTTCTTTGACCTTGATGCAAAGGGCATTGAATTCGTTTTCAACCTCAATTTCCTCGGCACTCTTCTCACAACGCAGTGCTTCGCAAAGGAAATGGTCGGCAGAGAAAACGCAACAATTCTCAATGTTTCATCAATGAATTCTTTCAAGCCTCTCACAAGAATCCCTGCATACTCTGCAGCAAAAGCAGCGGTTTCAAACTTCACGCAGTGGATGGCTGTTCACTTTGCAGAGGTCGGAATCAGAGTCAATGCAATCGCACCCGGATTCTTCTCGACAATTCAGAATGCAAAGCTTCTCTATAACGAAGACGGTTCTCTCACCGAGCGTTCAAACAAGATTATCTCCCATACTCCCATGCGCCGTTTCGGCGTTCCCGAGGATTTGACGGGTGCACTTGTTTTTCTCTGTGACGAACAGTATTCGGGATTTGTGACGGGCGTTGTTCTTCCCGTTGACGGCGGTTTCTCCGCTTATTCAGGCGTATAAATTGAAACAAGCATAAATCTACCCGGCAGACAGAAAATCTGCCGGGTATTGTTTTTTCGGGCGGATGATATCCGCCCCTACCGATAAATTTTTTCAAATAAGCTATTACTGCGAAACATTTTTCTTCGCTCTGCGCTTTTTGATGAGCTTTCTGATTATTATAATTGCAGCTATCGCAATTGCAATTGCGGGGATAATAACGGGAATTCCGCCGATTATCGCAACCGCAAAATCTTCAAGTCCGTCCTTGAGATTATCGATATTATCAAGAAATTCGTTCTTGATTCTCTGCCAGAGCGTCGGTTCTGTTTCGCTGACTCTTTCAACCTCGTCAATGTTGAGTGTCACCGTGCTGTAGCTGACCCTGTTTTCAAGCACACGGAGCTGTGCGGTATAGTTTTCAATCTGATAATTGACCTCGGAAAGTCTTTCCTGAATTGCAAGCACATTTTCAAGAGAAGCAGCCTTTTCAAGAAGATTTGTGAGGGTTGCTTTTTCGGTTTTATATGCCGATATTCTGCTTTCGATATCAACATATTCGAGCGTCACATTCTGCTGCGTTTCGGTTTTTGAAGTGATTTTTCCGTTTTCCTCGGCAGACAGCATAAATGTATCAAGCTTATCTGCAGGAATTCTCAGAACATAGGTTGAATGACGGTTTGAGTTATAATATCCGCCCATATTTGCATCGGATTTTTCAATGTAACCGCCGTTTGCGGCAACATTTGCGGTAAGACCCGAAATATATTTGTCATATTCCTTGGTCTGGACATAGGCTTCAACGGTTTTGATAATTTTTTCGTTGTTTGTTTTCGGGGTTTCTCCGCTTTCGTCGGGAACGGAATCGGACTGAATCTCAACCTTGCCGTTGAGGGTTTCGGTGGCGTTATAGAATACTCCGCCTGCACTGTCTGCCGTGGAGAAATATTCCATCTTCTCAACCGCCATGTCGTTAGCCTTCGAGCCGCACGATGCAAGCGAAAGCACAAGGATAATGCAAAGAATTGACACGAGAATTTTTTTCATTTCAATCACCTTTCTTTTCGTTTTTATTGTTATGTAATTATTAATTTTCTTCAAAACCATTGACATTTTTGCAAAAATGTGTCAGTAATATAGTATAAGTATATCATGGGAGGATTATCAGATGAAGAAATTTATCGCTTTGATTTCAACTTTTGCAGTTCTTTTTTCACTCTCCGCCTGCAAAAGCATAGAACTCAGTCCGGAAGAAAAGCAGTCAAAATATGCAGCACAGGAATCCGAAAGAGTTGCCGCCTCACTTCAGGCTGAAAATGACTACATAGACGGCGTTCACGACTTTTCCGATAATGAAATCGGAAAAACGATAAAGGGCAAAAAGCTCGTAATAAAAGCTGAAAGCTCGCTGGGCTACAGATACGACGTTTTCGAATTCAACAAAAAAGGCAAAATGACAGAACGCCTGACATATGAATTTTATGACAAAATAAACAACTATGAAGTTCAGGCCGAAATAAAAGAAGACCGCAAAAGAAAGCTTATCGACACCGATGACAAAGCACGAATGGTCGTTTATAAGTATAACGAAGTCTGGGAGCAGACCTTTGATGAGCTTTATGAATCTTATTCAAAACCTGAAATCAAAGACCTCGGTTACACAATCATTGAGTAATTCAATCGGAAAGCCGTCCTTACGGGGCGGCTTTTTTAATTGTAATCAGCGAGATAATATCCGTTTATTTTTTCGCTGTCAAAGCTGTAGATGATATCCGCATTGAATATTTCACGGCTTTCATCCTCCTCTTTTCCGGGTTTTCCGTGAATTGCGCTTTCACCCATGCCGTTAATATACGATTCATATGCTTCATTTGCGGCATCAAAGTCTTCTCTTGTTATATTGAAATGTCTGACAAATTGAAGCATCGCCATTCCGCCCGATGCATTAACGGTCTTTTCCCAGTTTTTATATTCCTCAGAGTCAACAAGCCATGCAAACTGCGACGGTATAACGGAATATATTTTTCTGTAAACTCCGCTGTTGAAAAGCCGTTTCACCTCAACGGTCACACTCTGACTCTGAGCAGAAACAGCGCCGTCTGCCAAATAAATCTCGGCGACATATTCTTCATCATCGGCAGCATAATTATAAAAACCTTTTCCATTTTCGGGCGCAGCCATATCAGCAGCCTTGCTGCCTGCTCTGAAAATAAATCCGGGAGAACAGATAACAACAACAAAAACTGCCGCCGCAACAGGAATCCAGAGCTTATAGTTGAAGCCTTTTTTCTTTTGTTTTTCGCAAGCTCCGATAATTCTCTCACGCTGAATTTCGCTGAGCCGTATTTCTTCGACTGCGGGCTTTATTTTTTCATAATCCATTGTTATCTCGCCTCCTTTCCGTAAATTTCCCTCAGTGCATCTCTGCCACGCTGCAGACGCTTCTTGACTGCAGCCTCCGTTATTCCGAGCATAGATGCAATTTCCCGAGCCTTATAGCCCTCAACATAGTGAAGATGAATAACAATTCTGTATTTTTCTTCAAGCGAAATCAGCGTTTCGAGGATTTGCGCATTATCCTCGCAGACTCCGAGATTCCGAATTTCGTCAAGGCTTACAAAGCTCTGATATTTCCTTTTTCTCAATATATCCTTACATATGTTCGATGCAACCCGTATCAGCCATGCTTTTTCATGCTCACCGTCATTGAAATCGGGAGCCTTTTCAACATACCGCAAAAAGCATTCCTGAAGAGCATCGTCTGCATCCTCCCTGTTGCCCGTCATAACCGAGCAGAGGCGATACAGACTGCTGCCGTATTCATTGACTGCTCTGCGGGCATCGGGAATTATTTTTTCTTTTTTCACGGGCAAATCACCGCCCCTTTTTATTATCTTTCACTATATACACGAATCAAAACCATAAAAGGTGACAAAAAAACAAAGCATTCCCGTAAAAAAACAGGAATGCCGTTTTTTATTTTGCATATACCTTAAGAATTTCGCCGATATACATTTTGTGATAGTCCTTTTTGGCATAGTTATCCTCAATTGCGCCGTCGATAAAGCCTGCAGGGTCAATAAACTGCGAAGCCATTTTACGGCATACGAGAGTATATTCAGCTTCTTCAAAGGTTACTCCGCCGTCAGCAAAAACGGGAGTGAACCCGCATTCCTTTGCTTTATCGATATCCCTGCCGCTTTTTGAGCCGCAGATACGGAGCTTATCTTTATATTCGGGCGCATAGAAAGAAAGGGTAAAAATATCCTCTTTTTCGGTAAATTCATAGGTATAACGCTGAGGACGGATAAAAATAAAAACTGCATCCTTGCCCCAGATTTCACCGAGTGCGCCCCAGCTGACGGTCATTGTGTTGAACTTATCCTTATTCCCTGCGGTAACAAGTCCCCAGCCGTCGGAAATAAGCTCGGGTGCGCTGATTTTTATATCTCTGATATTGATTTCTTTCATGGTTGCCTCCTCAATGATTTTTACGCTGTATATTATATCATAAACCGCTTGTTCTTTACAATATTTACGGCGTAAAAAATTATATATACCTCAAGCAGCGGATTATACCTTAATTTTTTGTGAATTTTAAAAAATATATTTGAACTTTGCTTCAATAAGTGGTAAAATATAAATCTACATGATAAAAAGGAGGTTGCCTGTATGTCAGACGAAAACATAAAGGGTATGCCCGAAGAAGAAACAACGGAACTTCAGGAAGAAACAACAGATGAAGCTGCCGAAACAGTGACGGAAGAAACTGCAGAAGAAGCAGGCGAAGAAACCGCAGAAGAAGCTGCAGAAGAATCAAGCGAAGAAGCTGACGGGGTTTCCGATGAGTCCGAAGCAGCTGATGATGAATCGGAAGAAATTCCCGAAGAAGAAACAATTGACGAAGAAAATCTTTGTCCGTATTGCTCAGAAAGAGAAAAAGCGGAAGACAGCGATTATTGCTCCGAGTGCGAAGCTGCCATGCTTTCAAGAAAAATACCTTTCCTTGCATGGATAAGCGGTCTTGCTGCGGTTTGCATCAGCGTTTTTGCGCTTGCTCTTGTTTTCCTTCTTACCGCACCTGCACTTCAGATCGCCAAGGCTGATGAAAACGCAAGAGCAAACCGTTGGTATGCGGCTTACGAAGATTATTCAATGGTTCCGACGGTTGTTGAAGAAATCTCATCTATTCTCGGCAGTGAATCCCCCTTTGTCAAAACGGGAACAGGTCTTGCAGTCAAGAGGTTCGACGCATTTGCAAACTACACCTCTCCCCTTGACGCATTCTATGTTGAGGGTGCAAACATTGAGCATCTCAGAGATAAAAATAATCTCACCATGAAAAAATACTTTGCAATTTATGATGAATATATGTCATCATACGAGGTTGTTTCATCTTCGCTTCAGGGAAAATTCGCTGAAAACGAAACACCAGACGCGGAAGAACTCCATGCAGTTATCGAAGAACTCCGCGGCTCGGAGGGTCTCAGCGATATATGGCTCGATTATTATCACTTCACTTTCGCCTATGACTTCAATGAAACCGACGAAGTGAAGTTCGGCTATCTCAAAGCAATCGATGAAAGTGCAAAGAAATCTGACAAAGATTATTCATGGCTTTATTACCGTGATATTGCAGACTTCCTTTATAAATCGGAAGATTATGAGGGTTCAGCAGAATATCTTGATATGATAACCGAAAAGGACAAAACAAACTTCGGTGCATATGAACTCAAGATGCGTATCCTTCTCAAATCAAAAAATAATGACGAAGCCAAGAAGCTTCTCGATGAATTTGTCAAAAATAATGAAGGCATGGACACCGCTTATGTTCTCGAAATAATGTATCTTCGTTCTTCAAAGGAATACGACAAGGCTCTCGAGCTTTGCAACGAAGCACTTGAAGTATACGGTTCAGCTCCCGAACTCAACCGTCAGCTCGCTCTTATTTATCTTCTCAAGGGTGATTATGACAAAGCTTACGATTCGGTTTACACTGCTTACAGCAACGCCGTATATATTGCAAACTATTATCAGGACAACAGCTCACTTACAAGTCAGCTTTATAACACATTGTATCTCTGCTCATATCTTGAATCCGAACACGGAAGCATGACTGCAGAGAACACCTCTGAAATCGGTGATTTCCTCAATAAGCTCAGCTACTTTGCAGAAACAAAATCCGTTGCAGATATTATCAGCGGAGCTGCAACCGTTGAGCAGGTTCTTACGGAAGGAGAGTTTGATTTAGTATGAGAACACTTTATATAATAACCCGAATTCTTACCTTCCCCGGCGCATATCTCAGGGGTTTCTGGGAGCAGCTCACCTGCAGAATTCTCGGACTTCCCGTTGAAATTCCCGGATATCTCAGAATTGACGAAGCCTGCAGCCATGTTGAGCACGCACTTGCCAAAAAAGGCTTCGCTTCATATCTCATGGCAACAGGCGCAGGTTTCATGAACTTCATGACAGGTCTTCCCATTTTCCTCGCCGGCTTCATCAATCTCCGTTATATGGGAATAACTCACCACGATGACCTCGGATATTTCATTTTCTATGTTCTTATGACATATGTCGGCTTTTCGATGCTCTGCAATATCTTTCCTCTCGTTGAAGATGCGATGAATCTCTGGGATGTTGCATACAAGCAGAAGAAAATGAATATTATCGGCAGAATTATTTTTGCAATCCCCTCTGCAATTGCTTATGCAGGCGCATTTCTTGAAAAATACTGCATTACATTCATCATCCTTGCGGCGGCGGTTGTTCTCTCGTTTGTTATCTGAATTAAGAAGATGTCGGCTTATGTCGGCATCTTTTTTATTTATTTGTAATTTTTATGACATAAATCCGTAACAAGTAAACCGTATAATAAAATCACGGAAATAATTAACAAGAAAGGCGGTATTGATTATGGAAAAGAAAAGCTTGTTCAAAACGACAGAATTCCGGTGTTTCTTCATCGCAATTGCAGAGTTTCTTCTGTTTCTTCTGTGGGGAATGAATATGAACGCAGGCGACGAAATGGGCTTTGCTCTGATAACGATTTACGCCGCCATTCCGATAACGGCTTTCATTCTCTGCACCGCGGTTGCAAACAAGAATATAAAGACAGCTGCCGTGCTTGCAATTCTTATGGTGATGATTGAAATATTCTTTCCGTTCATTATATTCGGAACATTTGAAATCGGACTCAGTCTTGCTCTTTCCGCAATCCCCTGCGCCGCAGGTCTCGGATTCGGATATTTTCTGAGCAAAAGGAAATGATTATTCAAAAAAATAACGGGGCTTACTGAAACCGTAAACCCCGTTATATTTTTGACTTGAAAAGCAAAAACGGAGATAATTCCTTTCGGAACTTCTCCGTTTAAAGCTAACTTTTAACTCCTGACTTATGCTTCCTTAACAACTACCTGCTTGCCGTTATAATAACCGCACTCGGGGCAAAGTCTGTGAGTTCTCTTGTACTCACCGCAGTTTGAGCACTTTTCAAGCTGGGGAGCAGACATCTTCCAAACGTTGGAGCGTCTCTTGTCTCTTCTTGCCTTTGAAACTCTTCTCTTGGGTACTGCCATGCCTAAGCACCTCCTTAATTTTGTGCCTTATTAAACCCTCGGGTTTTTATTAACTATCTAAAAGCTGCTTAAGCGCCGCAAGACGCGGGTCAACCTCTTTTTCGCAGCTGCACGGGCCCGCATTCAGATCCGCACCGCACTTTGAACATATCCCCTTGCAATCCTCATCGCAAAGATACTTTGAGGGAAGATCAAGGAATATATCCTCGGTTATGAGTGAATCAAGATCGAAGCGAAGCTCATTGACGAGCATGAGCTCATCGTTTGTTTCGTCATTAAGACTTGTAACGAGCGTGTGGAAAATTTTGGTTGCGAGCGGAAGCGAAATCGGTTTTGCGCAGCGGTCGCAAGCGGTTTCAAGAACGAAATCCGCCGTCGCATGGAGTTCAACTATGCCAGTATAGTTGCCGGCATGGCCGCTGATTTTTACCGGAGAAGCGAAAGGCTTCGAGCCGTTAAGCTCCTGCTCCGAAAGGTCAAGTTCATAATCGAATTCTTTGACCATTCCTTCATTGTTAAAAATAGGTTCTAAATCCAATATCATAAATTTACACCTAAAATCACGCACAAAATATTATATATTCAATAGCATGATTTGTCAACTAAAATTTTGAATTAAATTCAGATTTTTTCGCAGAAATCGAAAATTCTTGCAGGAAGGTCGCTTTCATCGCATGAAACGGTAAAGGTGATATCCTGTTCTGCAATCTTGCTGAGCTCAGAAACCTTCTCAAGGAAGTTTGCAAGAGCTTCATAGTCTCTTCCGCCGATTTTGAGAGTTGCATCAACAAGGATGTCTGTAATGTCGTGGTCACCTGCAACAATACCGCTGAGGAAGCCGTAGAATGCATCATAACCCGATACATTATAGTGGTCTGTTTCAACAAGTCTTGCTCTGTAGTTTACATCATAAGTGAGAAGTCTTTCTTTTTCAATGCAAACAACGTTGCCGTTTGATTTTTCAACTGCATTGTTTACGAGGTCAATGAGTCTTTTTGTTTTTCCTGAACCTTTGTTACCGAGAATAAGATAAATCATTTTAAAAATCCTCCTGTATAGTAATTTTATTTAATTCTTGCTTCGAGTGCATCCTTCTCCGCCTCGTAGCCGGGCTTTCCGAGAAGGGCAAACATATTCTTTTTATAGCTCTCAACGCCGGGCTGGTCAAAGGGATTTACTCCGAGCATATAGCCTGAAATTCCGCAAGCCTTTTCAAAGAAATAAATCATCTGACCGAGAGTATATTCATCCTGCTTGTCGATTTCGATAACGATATTGGGAACATCGCCGTCTGTGTGAGCAAGAACTGTTCCTGCAAAAGCCTTGCTGTTGACATAATGAACCGTTTTGCCTGCAACGAAATTGAGTCCGTCACCGTTGACATCGTCGAATTCGATTTCAACGTTTTCCTTGGGATTATTGACCCAGATAACTGTTTCGAAAAGGCTTCTTTCGCCCTGCTGAATATACTGACCGAGCGAATGAAGATCGGTTGAGAAAATTGCCGATGTAGGATAAATACCCTTGTTCTCTTTGCCCTCGCTTTCGCCGAAAAGCTGCTTGAACCATTCGCACCACATAGTCATTGAAGGCTCATATGCCGCCATCATTTCAAGCTTCTTTCCGTCACGGTAGAGCATATTTCTGATTGCTGCATATTTGTAGCAATCATTGGACAGAACATCATCCTTCGAATATGCTTCTCTCGCATCTGCAGCACCCTGCATAATTGCGTCGATATCGATTCCCGCAACTGCAATGGGAAGAAGACCGACTGCCGTGAGAACGGAATATCTGCCGCCTACATCATCGGGCACAACAAAGGTTTTATAACCTTCGCTGTCTGCAAGAGCCTTGAGGGCACCTCTGGATTTGTCTGTTGTTACATAAATTCTTTTTGCCGCTTCTTCCTTGCCGTATTTTTCTTCGGCAAGCTTTTTGAAGATACGGAATGCTATGGCTGTTTCGGTTGTTGTTCCCGATTTTGAAATAACATTAATCGAGAAATCCTTGCCGTCAATGAGCTTTATAAGCTCTGCAACAGCCGATGAGCTGATTGTGTTACCGCCGAAATAAATGTCGGGAGTATCCTTTTTAACAAGGTTATAGTTATTGGATTTTACAAATTCAATAGCTGCTCTTGCGCCGAGATATGAACCGCCGATACCGAGAACAACGAGCGCATCGGAATCCTTCTTGATTTTTTCAGCGCATTCTTTTATCTGAACGAATTCTTCCTTGTCGTAGTTTACGGGAAGGTCTATCCAGCCGAGGAAATCACTGCCCTGACCTGTTCCTTCGTGAAGCATTGCATGAGCCTTTGATATTTCAGCCTGCATAGCTCCGAGTTTTTCTTCGCAGGCATATCCGCCTGCATAGTTAAGATTAAGTTTCATTGCCATCTTGAGTCTTTACACCCCTACTATAAAAAACAATATCAAAAATGATTATTTAATATATTTTACCCTATAAACGCATTCTTTGCAACACTTAAAAGTAAAAAAACTTAAAATATTTTCAGATTTCGGGGGTAAAAAAACAGATACGGAACTCGAATTCTGTTCCGTATCTATTTTACCATATTTTATTTCTTATTGCAAACAATATTTATGAAACAATTGCACTTATCATTCTTTTGAAAATTATCCCGAAGGTGAGGCTCTCCACCCTGTCCGGTGAAGTCAGATTATAGACCCCGATTTTCTCGTCACCAAGCCTGAATGTCACCGTTCCTAGCACCTGACCCTTTTCAACGGGAGCTGCAACATCAACCGCAAGGTCGATTGTCTGACTTATATCCTTCTCCCTACCTTTTTCTGTCAGCACGGGATTCACCGTCGGAATCTGCGGCGTTATTTTCTCTGTTACACCGTTTATGATTCCGACATCGGGTATCAGGGATTTATCGATAACGGGCGTTACCGTTGCATAATTCGCAAAGCCGTAATTCAACATTGCTTTGGCAGTTTCAAATCGGTCTGTGCTGTTGCTGCTGCCCATTACAACGGCAATAAGATGAGTGCCGTCGCGCTTTGCACTTGCGGAAACACAGCAGCCTGCCTTTGAGGTTGTGCCCGTTTTAAGACCCGTTGTGCCCTCATAAAACCGCACAAGCTTATTGGTATTCACAAGCTCCGTCTGACCGTTTCTCAGCGAATCCATCCAGATTGTTGTGTAATTCGTTATCAGCTCATGTTTGAGCAATTCTCTCGACATTATCGCAACATCAAGAGCAGTTGTCAGATGCTTATCCGTTGTATCGTCAAGACCCGTGCAGTTTTCAAAATGCGTGTTTTTCATTCCGAGAGCAGACGCTTTATCGTTGAGCATTTTAACAAACGCTTCATCGCTTCCTGCAATATATTCTCCGAGTGCGGTGCAGGCATCATTTGCGCTGTATACTGCGGTCGCTTTCAGAAGCTCATCGACCGTCATCTGCTCGCCCTCCTTGAGCCATATCTGTGAGCCGCCCTTCGATGCCGCACTTCCCGTTACCGTCACCTTATCAGCAAGCGATATTCTGCCATCATCGATTGCTTCACATACAAGAAGCAGCGGCATTATTTTAGTTACGGATGCAGGATAAAGCTTTTCATTTTCGTTATACTTCATCAGCACCCTGCCCGTTGATGCGTCCATCAGTACAGCCGCCTTTGCCCTGATATCAACCGGTGTTTTTTCTTCTGATGCATGAGCTGTAGTCACCGATGACAATATCATGACCGCCACTGTAATTACAGAAAGAAATTTCTTCATGTCAAATCCTCCTTCACTTACAAATAAAATATATGTTGCAAACAGCATTGATTATCACTTGATTTTCTGTTATAATGCATTTAATATTTCAGCAAGGAGTAACCCAATGAAGGCTGCATTTTATACACTCGGTTGCAAGGTTAATCAATATGAGTCGCAGGCGATGGCGCAAAACCTCGAAAGCCACGGCTTCATTATAACCGATCACTCCGAAGATGCCGATGTCTATATCATAAATTCATGCACCGTTACGGCAGAAAGCGACCGCAAAACAAGACAGGCTGTACGCCGTTTCAAGAAGCTTCATCCCGACAGCATCGTTGTTTTAACGGGATGTATGCCTCAGGCATTTCCCGAAACCAGTGGCAAGCTTGATGAGGCTGATATCGTTATCGGTAACAAAAGCAACCGTTTTCTTTTTGATTATATCAATCAGTATATAAATAACGGCGGAAGAATTTTTGCTGTTGATGAACATAAAACGGGTGATGCTTTTACGGGCGACTGCATCAGCAGTTTTCGTGAAAGAACAAGAGCAAGCGTTAAAATTGAAGACGGCTGCAACCGTTTTTGCTCATACTGCATCATCCCCTATGCAAGAGGCAGGGTGCGTTCCAAACCGATTGATGAACTGAAAAACGAAATTGACGCACTTGAAAAGAACGGCTTTTCGGAAATTGTTCTCGTCGGAATAAATCTCTCAGCATACGGCATGGGTTATGACTATAACATTGTTGATGCCGTTAAGCTTGCGGCATCATTTGACGGCATAAAAAGAGTCAGACTCGGTTCACTTGAGCCTGACCATATAACGGATGAAATTATTTCGGGACTTGCGGAAATCCCCGAATTCTGTCCGCAGTTTCATATTTCGCTTCAAAGCGGATGCGATAACACCCTCAAGCGCATGAACAGACATTATAACAGCGCTGAATACTTTGAACTTTGCCAAAAGCTGCGCAATGCGTTTGACGGCACAACAATAACAACCGATATCATGGTCGGCTTCCCCGGCGAAACGGAAGATGATTTTCTTGCTTCGCTTGAATTTGCAAAAAAGGTCGGATTTGAAAAGGTTCATGTTTTCCCCTATTCTGTCAGACCCGGTACTCCTGCCGCAAAAATGACTGACCAGGTTGAAAAATGTGAAAAAGAACGCAGAGCATCGGTTATGGGCAATGCTTGTGATGAAATCAGAACCGCATTTCTCAAAAGTCAAGTCGGCAAAACGCTTGATGTCCTTGTTGAGGAATACCACGACGGATTTGCACAGGGGTATACGGCAAATTATACACCGGTTAAAATACCCTGCGAAAATATTCACGGTATTGTAAAAGCGGAAATCATCGGTGTTGACGGCGATTTTTGTATAGGAAAGATATAACTGCAGGGGTCGATGCCAACATCGACCCCTCAGCTTGTCGAAAAACTTGTTTTTCGGCAAGCCGGTGGCTGTTGAGAAAGGAAGCTGAATGGTGTTTTCTTCGACTGAAGGCGTACAAAGGTACGTCGATGGGAGAAAAAACGCCAAATAAACAAAAAACAAACGGCGGGATGAGGTCATCCCGCCCTACTTATGCATATTTGTCGATTTTTATGCGGGCGGATTATATCTGCCCCTACCCGTGATTTCAGTTATAAATATAATCGGGTACGGGTGAAACCCGTCATTAACTTTTCACTTTTCATTCTTCATTTTTCATTTAAAGTTATGTTTCAGCGACTTTATCGACAGTCAAAGGGGTCGATGCCAACATCGACCCCTTTTGATTATACTTTAAGAATATTGGAATATGTTTTCGTCAGACCGAAAATGCTCTTGAAAAATGCTATGATTTTATCAAATAATCCTGCTTTTGACGTCATTGTCTGCTCATCGGTTGAAACAGGATTGTTTTCTGCATCGTATATAGTTGCGGTGAATACCGTATCACCCGATTTAACGGGACTGATTTCACAGGTTGCACCGTCTGTTTTATAACTGAAATTGCCGTTATCTGCAGTCCACTTGACATAACCGCCCTCGGGGATTTTTGATTCATCCGCATGGAGAATAATAGAATCTCCGTAGCTGATTGATGATGTTGACGGAGTTTTTACAACAGCGTTATCCTTGACGGGTTCTTTCGGCAACTCTGCAATTATACCTTCTTCAAGAATTTCACCGCAAACTGTGCATTTCTTAACTTTCTTGCCTTCCGTTTCGGTTGTGGGTTCAAGAACCGTTTCCCAATTACCTGCTGTGTGACCTGTTGCAGGGATAACATCACTTGCAACGATTACACCGCAGATTGTGCAGTTCGCAACCTTTTCTCCCTCTGATGTGCATGACGGTTCAATCGAAATCACCCATTCGCCTGCGGTGTGACCGAGCATTGGAATTGCTGCTGTATAAACATCACCGCATTCATCGCAGGTGTATGTCATAACGCCGTCTGCCAAGCAGGTTGCCGGAGTTGTTATTTTTGAGGTGTAAGAATGGGTGCAGGGCAAAACAAAATTAAAATGAATTGTGGCGTTAAGAAGGTGGATGTTAGTTGAAAAGATAGATATTTCATTCCATTCCTCTTCAGTTCCCGTGTAATAAACATCGGTAAGACTGTTGCAATCAAGGAAAGCACTATCTCCTATACTTGTTACACTGTCCGGTATTGTTACGCTTGCAAGACTGTTGCAATAAGCGAACATGCCGTATTTTATGTCCGTTATGCTGTCAGGTATTTCTACGCTTGTGAGACTACTGCAATTTCTGAACGCATAACCGCCAATGCTTGTTACACTGTCCGGTATTGTTACGCTTCTAAGACTGTCACAATCCCCGAATGCCCACTCTCCTATGCTTTTTACGCCGTTACCGATTGTTACGCTCATAAGATTGTTGCAATCATTAAACGCATGACTGCCTATACTTGTTACACTGTCGGGAATCGTTATGTTTGTGAGGCCCGTACAACGAGACAGAGCCGAATCGCCTATTTTTGTTACATTTTGAGGAATTGTTATGCTTGTAAGTCCTTTACAATAATCGAATGCAGAATCTTCAATTTTTATCACGCCGTCGGGGATTGTTATGCTTGTGAGCTTTTTGCCAAAAGCAAACGCCGAAACTCCGATGTTTTTTACACTGTCCGGAATTTCATAAGAAGTTCTGCTGTTACCTATAGGGTATTGTATTAACATTGTTTTATCTTTGTTAAACAATACACCGTATTCATCATTTGAAAGTAAAGTATTGTCGTTGTCTACTTCAATACTTTTAAGGCCGGTGCAATAAGCGAACGCATACTTGCCTAAGCTTGTTACGCTTTTAGGGATTATTATGCTTGTAAGACTGTAACAATGACAAAACGCCTTGTATCCTATGCTTGTTACGCTATCCGGTATTGTTATGTCTGTAAGACTGTCACAACCTTCAAACGCCCACTCACCTATGCTTGTTACACTGTCAGGAATTGTTATATTTACAATGCTTTCACAATTATGGAATGCACCAAAACCAATGCTGTTTACGCCGTTACCGATTGTTACGCTTGCAAGACTGTTACAATTCTGAAACGCCCAATCGCATATGCTTGTTACGCTGTCCGGAATTATTACACCTGTAAGAGTGAATAAATCTTCGAACGACTTATATCCTATGCTTGTTACCGTATATCCGCCGAGAGTTGACGGAATGGTTACATCACCGCTGATTGAAACGTCAACATCCGTTATTGTTGCACTCCCGTTTTCTACTGTATAAGTATAATATCCTTCTGTAAATTCGGTTGCAGCTTCAGCTTCAGGAACGAATCCTTCAAAAAAATCCGATACAAACTTGAGAGATTTTTCAAGTCCGCCGAAATCAGAATTTTCGAAGTCAACAAGTCCTGTCAAGGGTGCGGAGCAGAGAATTATTGTTGCAAGAATAATTGAAGTCAGTTTTTTAAATCCTTTCATTTTTGTCCCTCCGATTATAATGGTTATTAAGTTTTATAAACCTCCTTTCTTTTTGTGTAACTTGATTATACAACAAAACCGACGGAACATAAATACACTTCATTTAATCTTAAATAATCCTTTATCAATTTTTAACTAAACCTTAAAGAAATCTTAATATTGTAAAGAAAATTTAAAAGAGCTGCCACTTTCGTGACAGCTCTTAATTTTGTTTAGTCGGGATTATGATTCATTAAGAATCAGTCTTCCTTCTTTCTTCTGGTGATTACATAAGCTGCTGCAGCTGCACCGGAGATTACTGCGAATGCTGTAAGACCGCCTGCAACCGAACCCGTATCGGGAACGGGAACATCAACTTCGGGTGATGAGTCATCAACAGCCTTTTCTGACCATGTTGCTTCGAATACAAGGTCTTCCTTGCCCATCTTCTTGGGAACTTCGGGGTTCCAGCCCTCGAATGAGAAGCCATCCTTTACGGGATCTGCGGGAACGGGAATTCTTGTTCCTTCAACAACCTTGTAGGTCTTATAAACTTCACCGTCAACAATATATGTTACTGTGTGTGTATGCTTGACAAGTTCATGGATACCAACAATAACAAGGATGCCGCCGACGATTGAAACGCCTGTGATAGCAGCAATATTACCGCCGATGATTGAACCTGCGATTGCACCGCCTGCAATTACAACGCCGCCGCCGATTACGATTGTTACAAATGTCTTGTCAATCTCGTACTTGGGCTTGAATACCATGTCATGTCCGGGCATTGTGTCGGGAACTGCGGGCTCCCAGCCTACGAATACATAACCGAATCTTTCGGGAGCAGCAGGAACGGGAATAACGTCGCCTTCTTCAAGAACATACTTTGCATGAGTTTCGCCGTTGTGACGAAGGAATGTTGCTGTATACTGATCAGGTTCGGGAGCGCCTACCCATGTTGCTGTGTAGGTGAGGTCGTGTGCGGGCATGATGTCTTCAACGTTGGGCTGCCAGCCTGCGAAGAGACGAGTTGCCGAATCAGCGGGATCTGCAGGAACGGGAACTTCAGCCTGATATGCAACTTCATATTCCTTGTAAACGGAACCGTCAACAATATAAGTTACCTTATACTTATTAACTTCGAACTGTGCATAAGCCTTGATATCTTCCTTGCCCATTACTTCGGGAAGCTCATTGCCGTTTTCATCTGCCCAACCGATGAAGGTGAAGCCTTCAACTGCAGGACCTGCGGGATGAACGATTGTTTCGCCTTCCTTGAATGTGAGGGTGTCATAAAGAGCACCGCCGACTGCATAGTAATATTCTACATTGTGTTCGGGAACTGCAACGGGTGACCATGTTGCCTTGATTGTGAGATCTGTTTCAGGCATCTTGCCGTCTTCGGGAATGCCTTCCCAACCGGCAAATTCATAGCCATCTCTTGTGGGTACGGGAAGTTCATCAATCTTGATTTCTTCGCCGACTGCAAGAACCTTTGTATCAACTGCTTCTCCGTCGTCAAATACGCCGCCGTTTGCATCAATTGTGAGAGTCTTGGTCACAACAACTGCTTCCCACTCTGCAACAACTGTGATATCGTTTGCAGGCATTGTTGAGGGAAGTGCGGGAGTCCACTTAACGAATGTGAATCCGTCTCTTGTGGGATCAGCGGGAGCAACTACTGTATCACCGAACTTATATGTCTGTGAAGGAACTTCGCTGCCGCCGTTTGAATCGAATGTGATTGTGTATTCCTTGAGTTCCCACTGTGCCTTGAGTGAAATATCCTCGTCAGGCATTGTTGAGGGAAGCTCGCCATCCCAACCGATGAATTCATAACCTTCTCTTGAGGGAGCTGCAGGAATTACGCCTGAAAGCTCTGTGCCGTAATCAACTGTGTCTGTGAATACGGTTGTGCCGTCTTCGAACTGACCGCCGTTTGCATCAAGAGTGATGTCGTGCTTGTTGATTTCCCAGACAGCATTAACTGTAAGGTCTTCAGCAGGCATTGTTGAGGGAAGTTCAGGGTTCCAGCCCTTGAATGTGTAGCCTTCAACATTATCAAGTTTGTATTCAGCGATGGGTTCGTTTTCCTTATAGGAAACCGTGTTGACTGTTACATCATTGCTGATATAAGTAATTGTATACTTGGGAACGATAATTTCTTCGTATGTTGCAACAAGCTTGAGGTCGCCTGCAGGAATCTTGCCGTCTTCAGGCATACCGTCCCAACCTATGAAGCGATAGCCTTCCTTCTCGGGAATCTTAGCTTCGTCGAGTGCGGGAATGTTTGCGCCTTCCTTGCCTGCGTCAACAAATGCTTCGATAACGGTTGTGCCATCTTCAGCATAATATGTTACATCATAGAGTTCTGCCCATGCAGCCTTGATTGTTACATCTTCTTCGGGGAATACCTTGGGAATGCTTGTTGCATTGCCGTTTACATCAGTCCAGCCGATGAATTCAAAGCCTTCTCTTGTGGGATCAGCGGGAACTGCGTTGAAGGGAACGCCTACTTCAGCCTTTACGGGATAAACAGGTGCACCGTTTGAGAACTTACCGCCGTTTGCATCAAGAGTAATTATTGAATACTTGGTAGCAACAGCTTCTTCCCACTTTGCATTGAGAATCATATCTCTTGCGGGCATTGCGAAGGGAGCTTCAACCTTTGTTTCGCCTTCGTACCAACCGAGGAATGTGAAGCCGTCCTTGGATACTTCGGGAAGTGCTACAACTGTCTGGTCGCACTTATATGTGTCGTTGGGAATTGAACCTGCACCGTCTGTATTATATCTGATAACATAATCCTTTGCGGTGTATGTTGCATAAAGAACAACATCTGCTGCAGGCATATTAATCTTATCCGAACCGTCTGCGATATAATCGAGACCGTTTGCATCCTTCCAGAAGCCGTCGAAATCATAACCGGGAACAGCGGGTGCAGCAGCAACATCAGCATCCTTGCCTGCCTTGAGGCCTGTCTGTGCTGCGGGAGCTTCAATACCCTTGTCTTCGGGAAGACCGACAAGTACATAGGAAAGAGTGAAGCCAACGGGAGTAAGAGTTGCTGTGAATTCAACGTCGTGAGCAGGCATTGTTTCGCCTTCTACATCCCAGCCTGAGAATACATAGCCTTCATCGGGTGTGTATTCGGGAGCAACGATTTCATCGCCGAATTCGAATGACTCTGTCTTATAAAGGATTTCATCGCCGTTTTCATCGATTATATAGAAACGTGCATCATAGATTTCCTTTTCCCATGTTGCCTTGGCTACTGTGTTTTCAGTGAATGTTTCGGGAACATTGCCGTCCCATCCTGCGAATGAGTAGCCTTCACGGTAAACCTCATCATCGCCGGGGATATCAACAGGCTGACCGTAGTAACCCTTGAGGATTACCTTTTCAACTTCATTGCCTTCTGCATCGGTAATCAGACCACCGTTACCGTCAAACTCTGCTGTGTATTCAGTGAGCTTGAAGTTAACAACAATCTTGTTTGCGCCTTCTGAAACCTTTAAAGGATCGGGTCTGTTGTTGTAATCGGGTTCAATGCCGTTTGCATCAAGCTTTGCAATAATTTCTGAATAAGTATGTGCATTAAATTCAGGTATTGTTGCTTCATCATCTTTGATAACAACAACGATTGTGCCTTCTGTAGCACTTTCTTTTATAACAAGCTTTTCGATAATCTGAGTGGGATCTGCGGGGTTGGGATATGAAACCCAGATTTCATATGTCTGTTCTTCGGGCTTGGGAATTTCCTTCCATTCAGCTGTGAATACAAGGTCCTCATCAACCATTGCTTCGGGTGCTTCGGGAGTCCATCTTACGAATTCATAACCGTCTCTTACGGGCACTTCATCGACTGTGGGAACTGCTGCACCGTATACAACATTTTCAAACTTAACTTCGTTCTTACCGTTTGCAAATGAACCTTCACCGGCATTGTAGGTTACGGTGTGGGCATTGGTTGTCCATGAAGGATAAAGTTCAACATTGCCTGCAGGAATTTCTGTTACAGCGTTACCTTCTGCATCAACCCAACCTGCGAATGTTGCGCCTTCCTTGGTGGGAACTGTTTCGGGAACGGGAAGATCTGCGCCTTCCTTACCTGCATCGGGATAAGACTGGAATACTGTTGTGTTATCAGTATCGTAATATGTTACATCATAAAGTTCTGCCCATTTTGCTTTGATTGTAACATCGTTTGCGGGAATCTTTTCGGGAATATCTGTTGCTTCGCCGTTTTCGTTAACCCAGCCGTCGAATTCAAAGCCCTTCTTTGTGGGTTCTTCGGGAGCATCTACGGGTGAATCAACAGCGCCTGTGATTGTGACGGTTGCTTTGCCGCCTTCGAATTCACCGCCGTCTGCATCAAGGGTGATTGTTGCTTTGGGAGCTTCATTCTTTTCCCATTCAGCCTTGAGCTTCATATCTCTTGCGGGCATTGTGAAGGGAGCTTCAACCTTTTCGCCGTCTTCATACCAGCCAACGAATGAGTAGCCTTCCTTGGAAACCGTGGGAAGATCTCTGACTGTTTCATCGCACTTGTAGTTTCTGTCTGAAACTTCGCCTGCGCCGTCTGAATCAAAGCTGATTGTGTATTCGATTGCGGAATATGTACCCTTAAGAGTAATATTTCCGTCGATTACTATAATTCCTGTGCCGTCTGAGGGATATGCTTTTTCGCCGTAAGTCCAACCGCTGAAGCTGTAGCCGTCAACTTCGGGAGCTGCTGCTACGGAAGCCTCTTCGCCAAGACGAAGGTTGCTCTGCTTGGGAACACTTACAAGCTTATCTTCGGGAAGACCCGAGATTTCATAAGTGATTGAATAATGAACGGGAACAAGTGTTGTTTCGAATGTGATATCGCCTTCTCCCATTACAGTTCCTGCAGGAACTGTCCAGCCCTTGAACTCATAGCCTTCGGGAGCTGTATAATTGGGAGCATAGATTGTTTCACCATACTTATATTCATTGGAGATTGTTTCAACTGCAACGCCATTTTCATCATATACAACAAATATAGCGTTATGCTTCTGGATTTCCCATGTTGCATTGATTGCGGTGTTTTCTGAGAAAGTATCGGGAACATCCTTATCCCAACCCATGAAGGTATAACCCTTTCTTACGGGATCTGCGGGAGCGTTGACTGTTTCACCGAACTTACCGCTTTCAACTACGGATTCTTCGGAACCGTTGAAGTTACCGCCGTTGGGATTGAATGTGACTGTGTATTCCTTGAGCTTAAAGGAAACAACAATCTTGTTTTCTCCTTCAGCGATGGTTACAACTGCGGGTCTGTTGTCATAGTCAGGCTCGATATAATCTACGCCTGCAAGAGCAACGATTTCTTCATAGGTATGTACCTTGTCTGCGTTTGCAGGTTCGCCTGCCTTGATGATTCCGACTGTTGTGCCGGGTTTTGCAGCACCGGAAGTAACCTTCTTTTCAATTGTTTCGCCGGGAGCCGAGGGATTGGGATATGAAACATAAATATCATAAACCTGATCATCGGGTTCGGGGATTTCTTCCCATATTGCAATGAATTCAAGGTTTTCATCAGGCATTGCTGCGGGAATTTCGGGAGACCATCTGATAAAGATATTCTTATCTTTGATGGGATTGCTTTCGGGAACGGGAACCTTTGCGCCGTATTCTATATCAAAATATGTTTTGGTGCTTCCGTTACCTTCAAAAGTACCGCCATCTGCATCATAAACAACATTGTGTTTATTTGTATCCCATACAGCCTTGATGTTGATAGCTTCATCGGGCATTTCTTTGGGAAGAGTGATTATGGTGTTGTTTTCGTCATCGGCATTTGCCCAACCGAGGAACTTGTGACCGTCCTTTTTGGGTTCTTCAATCTTGAGTTCATCGCCGTAAGCCTTTTCATCTGTGAAAGTATCGCTGTCGTCTGAGAACTTACCGCCGTTTGCATCTGCTGTGATATCATAATAAACTGTTTCCCATGTTGCAATGAGAACCATATCTTCTGCAGGCATTTTTGCGGGAACTTCTGAGGGCTGCTGCTTTTCGGTTACCCAACCTGTGAAGTTATAACCCTTCTTAACGGGAGGATTAAGATGTTCGGGAACTTTGATTTCATCATCTGTATCAGCCTTGATTTCGCCGAGCTTGTTTTCGCCGTCAAGGAATGTGATGGTGTGTTCTTCTGCATCCCATTCTGCCTTGAGAGTTACATTTTCTGTGGGAACTGCATATGAACCGCCTGCGTCACCGACTTTATCTTTTCCGTCGAACCAGCCGAGGAATTCATAGCCTTCTCTTGTTGCTTCGGGAAGTGTAACGCTTTCTTCATACTTGACTGTTTCTGACTCAACGCCGCAAGCACCGCCGTTGGGGTCATATGTTACGGTAATATCCTTTGCTTCGAATATTGCAAAGATGTCCATACCGTCTTTTGAGTCCATGATAAGACCGCTGTCTGTATCGGGCGTCCATGCAATGAAGTTATAGCCGTCTTTTTCGGGAGCTGTGGGTGAAGGTACGCTTGTATCATATTCAACATAAATTGTTGTGTAGGGTTCAGCGCCGTTGTTAATATCCTCTTCGCTCCAGTAGAAGCGTGCAGGATATTCGTTGGGGCCTTTTGTAACGATAACAACGTTATCAGTTACTGTGTATGCAGTTTCTTTGTCTGAAATCTCAACTGCTGTTCCGTCTTCGAGCATCCATACATCAAGGGGGAACTTTTCGGGCGCGAATTCGGGATAAAGCTTTTCGCCGTAAGTGAAATCAACTTCTTTAACGGTTGTTTCATATGTACCGTCTTTATCCATGTCAGCCTTGAAGGTTACTGTGTAGATGATATCTTCATACATAGCTTCAAAGCGTCTGTCTTCGTATGCCTTTTCGGGGAACTCATCCTCATCTACATCCCAGCCGATAAATGTCTTACCGGGAACTGTGGGAGCTTCGGGGATGATTACATCTTCGCCGAACTTATAGGTGTATCTTCTGAGCTGTTCGCCGTCGGAGAATGTTCCGCCGTTGCCTGCATCGAAGATATGTTCAACATCATAGGTTTCACCGGGAGCATAAACAGGATAAAGATGAAGGTCATTTGTGGGCATTACCGAAGGAAGAGTTTCAGGCTCTTTTCCGTTTATATCGGTTGACCATCCAAGGAATGTATATCCTGTCTTTTCGGGGATATGTGAATCAACTGCATCGAATGTGTGAAGAGGTGCACCGAATCTTGTGGGATAAATATCGGTCTGAGCACCACTCATATCTTCATAGTGATAAACGAGATTATATTTAACTCTTTCGTAATAAGCATTAACGACGGAGGAGCCGTTTGCATCGATAACAACATTCTTGTCGCTCTTTGCTTCGTCAAGAACAAAGAGAGGATCTGTTGAAACGGGAGCGCTTACTGTTGCGTTGGGAGATGCACTCTTGGTTACACCCTCAACATCGTTGGGATATGAACCGTCAGCGTTCATATAGAACTGTTTGAGAGTATAGTTAACATCGGAAGGTTCACTCCATACGGCATAGAGAGTCTGGGCATCGTAATCATAATTGATTGCCGATACCTTATTCTGTGTTACACCCTTGCCGGGCTTCTGGGTTGACCAATGTGAGAAGGTGAGACCATCGGGATGAACGGGATTTGTTATCTCGCTGAGCTTTGCGTCCATGCCGATAATGCCGTCAACGAATGTGTAGGGATCTTCTGTCCATTCACCGTCTTCATTAACAAGACCCATATCATAGAAGATTGTGCTTGTTGTTGAGAGTGTGTCGGGATTTGTTTTGAAAACAGGTTCCCAGAGAAACATACCGACATTATCGCCTGTGTCACCAAGTGTTGAGCCTTCTCTGCCCTTGGTAATATCAATAATCAGATCGCCTGCTTCAAGCCATCTTGAATAGCTGTTATAGTAAGGGGGAACCTTTGCTTCGCCCTCTCCGTCAATGGTTTTTGTTGCATCGTTGTTATTGACAAGAAGGTCGTATTCATAAAGCCACTGACTGCCGTCAAGCCTGCAGTTAACCTTGCTACCCTCATAGTATATATTGCTGCTTAAGAATTCATGGGTTTCAAAGAACTTGGAATCTTCCTCAATTTCTGCAAGGATATAATCCATGTTGAACTTTTCGTTCCATTTATAGAAATGATCTTTGTCATACCATGCTCCGGTAGACTTAAGGTCATATTCGCCGGCTCCGTAGGGGTCATCGTCGTAGCCTGAATAATTTTCATTGACTGTAAGATCTATTCTGGAAGCGTTTTCAACATCAATAAGGCTGAAGAAATCCTTATCGAAAATAAGACAAGTTTCGCCGCCTGTTGTGTAGAATCCGGTTTCAATGTAAACTCTGAGTTTAACTTTTTCACCGGGCGCAGCTTTGTCTGTTTCAATCCAGTTACCTGAATTCTTGGGGCTTTCTCTGAAGAACTTGACAGTAAAAGTGATATTACTGGGGTCTTCGGATTCGTCCCACGCTGTTGCTGCAACTGACATTGAGCTGAACATCATTATCAATGCAAGAAGCATAGCTAATGATTTCTTTAAATGTGTCATATGCATTTTCCTCCTTAATGCTTCGAAAGCGGTAAGCGCACTTTCGTATAATACAAGTCATTTTATCATAATACAATCCAAATTTCAAGTGTCTTTTATAATTATTTATACATTAAACAAAGAAATTTTTTGTTGATTAAGCACATATTGACTGTTAAGGTTAATTCATTCGAACCTCATATGGTTTTGAAAGGCATATTTAGTTCGGATTACTCCATTAACCTTAACCGTTATCAACATCTGAATCAATAACTTTTGCCGCACGGATTCTTGCAAGCTCATACATCATTGTGTCTCTCGTTTTTCCGTGAACATTGAAGAACAGAAGCGTCACGCCCTTCATAAATCTGCCGATTGCAGGCGCAAGAGCGAAAACCGTCCATATGCCCGCAAGCATATCGGGGTCTGTCTGGGGAATCTGAATTCCGTTTGCATCGTTAAGCGGAACATAATGAATTGCAGCAATTGCAAGGGGTCCTATAAGCTTTGCAAGAGCATCGGAAATAAATTTGAAATAATTCATCGCCGTTGTAACCGTCGCTTCGTTTCTGACACCCGATTTCCACTCAACATAGTCATAAAGGTCACCGTTGAGCGCCGTGCTGCAGTAACGCTGGATGCTGTTGAGAGAACCGCAGAAAGTGAGCGCTATAACAATCCAGATCATATTAAGAATAAAGTGGTCTTCACCGAAAGGCTTGTAACCGACAAGCCACATGATAAAGTAGCACGCACCGCAGAACATATAGCTGCCTGCAGCAAGGTTTCTTAATCCGAATTTCTTTGTAAGCTTCGGTGCAAAGGGAAGCACGAAAAAGCTGGGAAGACCCGTGAAAAGGCTCGAAATGAATGAATATGAAAGTCTGCCCATGCAGTTGAGCCAGAAAAAGTCTTCAACAAGCGTGCTTGTGCTTTTACCGACAGCAAAAAAGTTCTTGATGATAAGAACCCACATGGGGCGGCAGGTGCCGATTGCCTTGAGAGTATCTTTAAGGCTTGCCTGCTTCATCTCCTGTCTTGTTGAAAGGGGCATTCTTTCCTTAAGAGAGAAGAATCCGTAAATTCTGAACGCAACAACAAACGCCGCAAAAACAAGCGCACCGCCGGAAAAGACAGTTCTTGTTCCTACACCGATAAGCGACGGCAGGAAATCAACCACCGCCAGAAATACAGACGGAACCCATGAACCGACAAGGTCGGCATAAGCGTCCGTGGCAATAAGCCTGTTTCGTTCAATCGGATTCGGAGTAATATTAAAAAGAATTATCTGATAACTCGTGTCATAAAATGAACGGGCAATTGAACCGACATAGTTACAGACGATAAATATCGCAAGAAGGCTTCCCTGCGACATTCCCGTGGGAAGAAACCAGGGAGAAACCGAAGCCAGAATCCAGAACGGCAGGGTCAGAATTATATAAGGGCGCACCCTTCCCCAACGGGTTCTTGTTCTGTCGATTATAAGTCCCGAAACTGCATTGTCCAGCGTATCCGCAACATAGCTCACCGTTTCTGCCGTACCCCATGTTGTTGCCTTTATGCCAAGGAACTGAGTGGCGAAGAAAAACAGTTTTCCGCTGAACTTATTCCATATTGTATCGCCCATACCCGAAAGAATATAAGCAACATAATGCTTCGGACTCAGATATTGTTTATTCTGATTTTTGAATTCTCTGAGCACCGTTGACTCCTCTGAATCGGCGGTTATTGTTGCCGAGTTGGTGTTTTCTGCCAATATAATCACCATCCTGATTTTTTTAAACTACACTTTCGCATAATAACCCAATATATCATTCATTTTATTATAAGCAACAAAAAAAATCAAGCGTATTTCGAAAAAAAGCGAAATACGCTTGATTATATAATT
>JAZSAH010000049.1:0-7924 GCA_045601745.1 Acutalibacteraceae bacterium | reverse complement strand
GGGTCGGAGTGAGCAAGAACTCTTGTTACAACGCTCGCAGGCATTTCCTCAAGGAAGTCAACGGTATCGTCGAGAAACATCTCGTCAAGCAGGATTTCAAGCTCGGTATCGTTTATTTTTTTTACAAGGTCTGTCTGGGTTTCGGGTTCAAGATAAGCGAAAACCTCCGCAGATATATCCTTCGGCAAAACTCTGAAAACAAAAAGCATTTCTTTGAGTTCAAGTTCTTCAATGATGAGCGCTGTGTCAACAACATTGATTTCCGTAAGACAATCGCGAAGCGCAGATATCTCGCCTTTTTTTATCATTTCGAGAATGTCGGCAAGAATAAAATCAAAATTTTCCATAAAAAACGCCGCCTTTCGCATACCGCAAAGACAGCACAAGCAAAGGAAAGCGATTTAGCAATAAATCACTCTGAAAATTCCGTTGACAGTCCCGTCATGCGGAGATATGTAGTTGATTTTCTACTTCGAGGGTTGGGTATATCGGAACTGCCCAAAATTCTCACCACGCTTTAAAATTTTTTACTCATTAATGGTACACCCAAAAGCGGATAAAGTCAAGCAAAAACAAGAGTTTTTTTAAAATAAATAAATATTTGAAAAAAACGGAGAAAAACGGAGATATATGGGTGAAAATGAGCAAAAACGAAAGAAATTGAATAATATTTACCGTGTTGCTCAAAAAAGTTTTGACATTTTCGGGTCAAAAAAACAGGCGGTTCCCGTATAGGTTGAGGGACATAAGTCCTTCAGAAAGGAGAGATTTCTTGAAAAAAGGTTTAACCGAAAAAGAAAAGCTGTTCTGTTTTTATTATGCAGACGGCGGCGATGCAAGAGGATGCGCGGCAAGAGCAGGCTTTTCGGTGATGCCGCAGAGAAATGCGGCAAAGCTTCTTGCAAGAGAAGATATCAGGTCGGAAATATCGAGGCTTGAGAAAGAGAAAAAGACGGTGAGCTCCGTTGAAAGAGGGCTTATGCGTCTTGCGTTCGGTTCGGTTGCGGATGCGATGAAGCTGATGCTCTGCGAAGAAACAATGAGCGCCGAGGAGATTGAAAAGCTTGACCTTTTCAACGTTTCCGATATCAAGCGTCCCAAGGGCGGAGGGCTGGAAATCAAGTTTTTTGACAGATTGAAGGCTCTGGAGCGTCTTGAAAAAATCGGAAATTACGAAGAAACAACACAGAGCAGCTTTATCAAAGCTCTTTCCGACGGTGCAAAATTGCTTTCGGAGGTTGATGAGTCTTGAGCAAAAAGCAGGACTTCACTGCCTTTTCAGAAAAGCAGATGAAGGTGCTTTGCTGGTGGATGCCCGAAAGTCCGCTGAAAAATTATGATGCCGTCATATGTGACGGTGCGGTTCGTTCAGGGAAAACGCTTTGTATGTCCGTTTCATTCATCGCATGGGCTTTTTCAGCTTTTTCCGACCGTTCATTTGCTCTTTGCGGAAAAACAATCGCTTCTCTTCGCCGCAATGTTATAACGGTTATCCTTCCCGTACTCCGTGAACTCGGTTTTGAATGCAACGAAAAGCTTTCGCAGAATCTTATCGAGATTACCTACGGCGGGTCAACAAATCGCTTCTGGCTTTTCGGCGGCAAGGATGAAAGCTCCGCCGCACTTATTCAGGGCATGACTCTTGCGGGAGTTCTGCTCGATGAGGTAACGCTGATGCCCCGTTCATTTGTTGAGCAGGCGTTGGCAAGATGCTCCGTTGACGGCTCAAAGCTCTGGTTCAACTGCAACCCCGAGCATCCGATGCATTGGTTCCATGAAGAATGGGTCAGAAAGCACGGCGAAAAGAACTGTCTTTATCTGCATTTCACTATGAAGGATAACCCCTCCCTTACCCCATCCATAATTCACCGCTATGAGAAGCTTTATTCGGGAGCTTTCTATGAACGCTTCGTTCTCGGCAGATGGGTTGCGGCACAGGGATGCGTATATCCTATGTTTTCGCAGGAAAAGCACGTTGTTCAGACACCCGATTTCCTTTCGCAATATTATATATCCTGCGACTACGGCACCGTTAACCCCTCGTCATTCGGATTATGGGGTGAAAACGGGGGAAAGTGGTACAGAATAAAGGAATACTATTTCAATTCAAGGGTTGAAGGCAGTCAGAGAACAGACAGCGAGCATTACAGTGCGCTCTGTGACCTTGCAGGAACATTGCCGGTTGAAGCTGTTATAGTTGACCCGTCTGCGGCAAGCTTCATTGAATGCATCAGGCGTGACGGCAGGTTCAGGGTTATCCCTGCAAAAAATGATGTTATCGACGGAATAAGGCGTGTTTCGGATTGTCTTAAGGAGCAGAAAATCATGTTTTCGCCCGAATGCAAGGATACGATAAAGGAATTCGGTCTTTACAGATGGGAGGAAAATGCGGTGAAGGATGCCGTGCGAAAAGAAAATGACCACGCAATGGACGATATCCGCTATTTTGTTTCAACGGTTGTTGACAAAGAGGATGACGGCGGATTTTTCGCAGTTGCGGCAAGAAGGAGTAGATGATGGGAATATTCAAAAAAAGAAACATCTCAAGAGTTTCTGCACCTGTTACTCAAATCAGAAATGAACATCCCTTCGGAATTCTTGACGGCTATGTACCGCTTGGTGCGCCTCAGATAAGGCTCTATTACACCTTGCGTGAAGCAATACCCGTTATTGATGCGGCGATTCTGAAGATAGTCCGCCTTACGGGAGGCTTTGAGATTAAATGCTCCGAAAAAGCGGCGCAGAATGCCGTTGATGAATTCATAAGGTCCGTTCCGGTCGGAGGAAACAGACAGGGTCTTTCAGCTTTTATCGATTCTTATTTTGAACAGCTTCTCACCTGCGGCACGGCAATCGGCGAAATTGTTGCCGATTCCGAGGGGAATCCCAGAGCACTTTTCAATGCACCGCTTCGCAACATCGAACTCAGGCGCAGTGACAACGGCTTTGATATTGATATTTTCGTGAGAGACGGTGCAGAGCTTCGCAGGGTTACGGCACCCGAGATGTGCCTTCTGAGCGTGCTTAACCCCGAGCCGGGTGCTCTTACGGGAAATTCGGTTCTCAAGGGAATGCCGTTTGTCAGCTCCGTGCTTCTCAAGATATTCGAGAGCATCGGTGCAAACTGGGAGAGGGTCGGCAATCTTCGTTTCGCCGTCACCTATAACCCGAAGAATGACGCTGTTGACAGAGCTTATGCCAAAGACAGAGCGATGCAGGTTGCGAGGGAATGGGGAGAAGCGATGCAAAGCGGCTCGGAGGTGCGTGATTTTGTTGCGGTCGGCGATGTTCAGATTAAGGTTATCGGTGCGGATAATCAGATTCTTGACAGCGAGGTGCCCGTGAGACAGATGCTTGAACAGATTGTTGCGAAAACGGGCATTCCTCCGTTTATGCTCGGGCTTTCGTGGTCCAGCACGGAAAGAATGTCACAGCAGCAGTCCGATGCCCTCACAAGCGAGCTGGAGGCTTACAGACGCATTCTCAGCCCCGTTATCCGTAAAATCTGCAGCGTCTTTCTCAGAAGCAGAGGATTTTCATGCGGTTTTGATATTGTATGGAACGATATCACGCTTCAGGATGAGGTTGAACAGAGCAGAGCCATGCTTTACAGAGCGCAGGCAGAAAAAATTCTGAGAGGTGAATAATTACGGAAAAGGAAAACACCGGCAATCTGTCCGAAAACGAGCTTGAGCTTATCGGGCAGTTTGCAAGAAAGAAACTCAGCAGTGAAGAAATCTATACTTTTTCGCTTGTTCTCTGCGATAACGAAATCGACAGGGATAATGAAAAGTTTACGGTTTCGGCACTCCATAAGCTTGCAGAGCTTTTCGTGGGCAAAACGGGGATTTTTGACCACAACATGAAAAGCAAGGACCAGACTGCAAGAATTTATTCCGCAGAGGTTGTGACGGATTCAACACGAAAAACCTCCGACGGTGAAGTCTATACCTATATAAAGGCGAAGGCTTATATGGTCAGAACGGAAAAGAACAAGGACCTCATTGCCGAGATTGATGCAGGCATCAAAAAAGAAACCAGCGTCGGCTGCTGTGTAAGCGACATCAGCTGTTCAATCTGCGGCATGAATATCAAAACTCACGGCTGTGAGCATCAGAAGGGCAAGGTTTACGGCGGAGAGCTCTGCTGTTATCATCTTTCCGAGCCCACGGATGCATATGAATGGTCTTTTGTTGCCGTGCCTGCACAGAAGAATGCAGGCGTTATCAAATCGTTTATCCCTGTGAGTGAAACGGAAAAGCTTGCTCAGTGGGCAAACGAATACAGAGATGAGCTTAAAGCGGATATTATATGCACTGCTGCAACGGTTATCCCCGAAATGAAAAGCTCATCCGTTGAAGAAATCTGCAATTCTCTTTCGGTTAAGGCACTTCGTGAAATGCGTGATGCTTTCCGTGAGAATGCAAAGAAAAATCTGCCCGTTGTCAGACAGCTTGACAGCAACGCGGCAGATGACGGAGTTTCAAATTCCGAATATAAAATTTAAGGAGGACTGAAAATGTCATTATCTTATGAAGGATTTGAAGTGAACGCTCTTACTTTCAAGTGTTCTTCAAAAATCAACGATGCTGCACCCGTTAAGTTTTACAAGCAGGGCGGTGTCACCGCCTGCGACGGCGGAGATGAATTCCACGGTGTTGTCATTGACAGCGATACACAATATGCTTCCGTTCAGATGAGGGGTGTTGTTACTGTGAACTACACGGGAGATACACCCACACTCGGCTACAATATTCTCAGCGCAAACGGCGCATGCGGCGTTAAGGTTTCAACAAGCGGCAACAAATATCTTGTTCTTGCTGTTGATGAAGAACTGTGCAAAGTAACCTTCCTGATGTAAGAAAGGAGAATTACATTATGTCAAATTATGATAACATAAAGCTTGAAAAGGGTCTTTATTCAAGCGGAAATTTCACAAAATCACTTGAAAGCATTGACCCCAGTGAAAACTATAAGGGCACCGCGCTTGAAGGTCTTGATGCCTATCAGCGTCAGCTCAAGCGATTCGGAATCAAAGTCAGCGGCAGCGGCAGCGATGTTGTTGAAAAGTTTTTCAAGTGCAGCGACAGTGCCGTGCTTTTCCCCGAATATATTACAAGAGCCGTAAAGCAGGGTCTTGAACAGGCGGATATTCTTCCTGATATCGTTGCATCAACAACGCTTATTGACGGCATGGATTACCGTTCAATTTCTTCGGTCCCCACAGAGGATGACAAGGAGTTGAGAGTTGTCAAGGAAGGTGCGTTCATTCCCGAAACAACAGTCCGTACCAAGGACAGTCTTGTAAAACTTAAAAAGAGGGGCAGAAGCCTTGTTGCTTCATATGAAGCTATCAGATTCCAGCGTCTTGACCTGTTTACCGTCACACTCAGACAGATAGGCGCATATATTTCAAAAACGCTTCTCCAGGATGCAGTTCATCTTATCATCAACGGCGAAAACGCACTCAACAGAGCAGAGATTATCAACAGCACGGAAGAGGGTACTGTTTCCTATAAAGACCTTATTAATTTCTGGAATCAGTTTGACCCCTATGAACTCAACACGATTATTGCAACTCCTGACCTTATGGCAGAGCTGCTCGGCATGGAGCAGTTCAGAGATGCCGCAGCAGGTCTTAATTTCCACGGCAAAGGTGAGATGGTTACTCCTCTCGGTGCAAAGCTTCTCAAGTCATCTGCGGTTAAAGAAGGCTATATTATCGGTCTTGATAAATTTGCTGCTCTTGAAATGGTCAAGGCTGGCGAGATTATGACTGAATATGATAAGCTTATTGACCGTCAGCTTGAACGTGCGGTTATCAGCTGCACTGCAGGTTTTGCAAAAATCTTTAACGGAGCATCAAAGGTGCTTTCTGTCTGACGGAGGGATGGCATTGATTGATATCTGGAGCATTCTCGATGCGCTCAGAAGAAATCATGCTGCTGAAGGTACGGATGAGGAGCTTGCTCCTCTCTGTGCCGCGGCGGCAAAAGAGCTTGAAACAAGATTGAGAGATAATGCCGATTGCACCGATATTAGACTCATCAATGCAGGTGCGGCAATGGTGAACTACCGTCTTTGCATGAGAAATTCAGCTTCAGACGAGGGTGTGACATCTTTCAAGGCGGGCGATGTTACGGTCAGCATTTCACCTTCGGCGATAATCGAAAGAGCCGAAAAAGAAAAAAGTGAGGCGTTTATTTCAGCGCTTCCGCTTCTTCGTGACGAAGGATTTGTTTTCAGGCAGGTGAGCTTATGATTGATGCCGTTTTCAATAAATACGGCAGACCGGCAAAGCTTGTTTCCGCAAACGGTGAAACGCTCGGAGAAACGCACGCTTTCATAAGTCCGCTGAGATATAAAAATAAGATGTATCTTTACGGCGTAAATACCGAAATCGGTTATAATTCTCAGGGTCATTATCTTTATATCGGTCCTGCACATCCCGACCTTACAGCCTGCAACGAAGGTGAATTTATAAGCTGTATGGGTGAAAAATACAGAATAGACAGAGCCGAAAAGGTTTATAAGGGCGTGGATGTTTTTTATATATGGGCAATTATAAGAGTTATTGTTGAAACGGAATGAGGTGTGAAAAATGAGTCAAATAAGTGCTTTGCCGTCAAATATTGTTGAATGGCTCAAAAGCCGTGAGGAGCTTGCTTATATCAGATTTCTTACGGAATTCCCTGCAATAAAAAAAGCGGTGCCTCTCAGGCACACAACCGTTGCAGTGGGTATCGGAGGCATGGAAATTGTTGATTCTTTTGAGGAAAACGATGAAGGCGTGCTTGTTGAAAATGAATATTGCAGGCAGGCAAAAATCAACCTCAGGCTCTCTATTCATGCACCTCTTTCTCTGGGCGGCGAGGCTTGCCATGCCGCATTCACGGATATCATAGACTGTCTGACTTTTGCATCGGGCCTTGATATTATTTCTTCGGGCTGTGAGAGCATTGTTGCGGACAGAGATACCGACGCCTTTGTGCTCACAGCTTGGGCAACTGTCAATGCATCTCTTTGTCCCGCACAGACGTCGGAGCTTGATTTTCCGTCGTTCATCAGCAAGGAATTGCTTTGCGGTTCACATATGAATGATATGACCATGCATCTTTCCCCTAATCAGCTTGAGTATCTCAACCAGCCGTTTGTCAGCGGAACGTATTTCGGAACGGGTGATGCAACAAGAAGCATAAATCTCGGCTTCAGACCGAGCGTTGCAATAGTTGCAGGTAATCAGATTCCTCTGATTTATTCGAATCATGTTGCCGGTTGGAACAGAGTGTTCGGCGGAGTTGCCATAGGAAAAGGCGGTTCTCTCGGAATTGAGGTTTATGACAGCGGTTTCAGAGTCAGAAACACGGAAAACGACGTTGCAAGAGGCAGCTATCCTTTTCTCAATGAGCTCGGAACAACATATTTCTATATAGCGTTCAGATAATAAATCGGCTTGAACAGGTTGAATGCCCGTTCAAGCCGTGATTTTTATTTCTGATTAATGTTCTGCCAGACAAATCCTACATCAGCACCGACCTGAACAAAGCTGTCGAGGTCGTCTTTTGTGAGGGACGAAACACGCTTGAAGCCGTTCTTTTCAAATGCTTCGCAGAATGCATTTGCCATTTCAACATCCTTGAACGTGATGTGAGTGACAAGACGGAACTGATGTCTGTTTACACCGCCGTCAAAGCCTACAACAAAGCCCGTGCACCACCAATAGTCGGTGTAGGGTCTGTTGAAAATGGGTCTGTATTCACCCGTCTGATACTCGTCCCACATGAAGCACATTTCCATTTTGAGCCAGTCTTCTTTTTGGGCGCAGTTATAATGAGTGCCGCCGCTTCCGATTTTTCTGGTGTAAACGCCGACTTCACCGCCTACGAATGCATAGCCGTACTGACCCTTCCAGGTCTGAACAAGC
>JAZSAH010000048.1:0-2064 GCA_045601745.1 Acutalibacteraceae bacterium | reverse complement strand
TTATGACAGATAAGGCTCTTGCAGATGAAATTTATCTCGAGCCACTTACTGCCGATACCGTTAAAAGAATTATAGAAAAAGAAAAGCCTGACAGCCTTCTTGCCGGTCTCGGCGGTCAGTCACGTCTCACAATTGCCATGCAGCTGAGCAAAGACGGCTATCTCGAAAGCCAGGGCGTAAAGCTTCTCGGTACCAACGCTGAGGCAATTGATAAGGCTGAAGACAGAAAGATGTTCCGTGACACCATGGAATCAATCAATCAGCCTGTTATTCCTTCGGAAATTGCAAACGATGTTGAAACCGCACTTGCAATTGCCGAAAAGATAGGTTATCCCATCATCATCCGTCCCGCATTTACACTCGGCGGCGGCGGCGGCGGTGTAGCCAACAATCCCGAAGAACTTGCTGTTATAGCAAAAACAGGACTTGACCTTTCCCCCATCACTCAGGTTCTTGTTGAAAAATATATCTTCGGCTGGAAAGAAATCGAATTCGAAACCATGCGTGACAGCGCAGGAAACTGCATTGCAGTCTGCAGCATGGAAAACTTTGACCCCGTTGGTATTCATACCGGTGACAGTATTGTTGCTGCTCCCGCACTTTCTCTTACCGATGAAGAATTCCAGATGCTTCGAAAAGCATCTCTTGACATTGTTGATGCTCTCGGTATCATCGGCGGATGTAACTGCCAGTTTGCGCTCGATCCCAACAGCATGGACTATGCTGTTATCGAAGTTAACCCCAGAGTTTCACGTTCATCTGCTCTTGCAAGTAAGGCAACAGGTTATCCCATTGCAAAGGTAACGGCAATGCTTGCTCTCGGCATGACACTTGATGAAATTAAAAATGAAGAAACCGGTCTTAACTGCGCTTCATTTGAACCCGATGTCAAATATATCGTTGTAAAGCTTCCCAAATGGCCCTTTGATAAGTTCGTCAATGCAAGCCGTATGCTCGGAACACAGATGAAGGCAACGGGCGAAGTTATGTCAATCGGTCCCACATTTGAAATGGCAATCATGAAGGCTGTCAGAGGCGCAGAAATCTCCCTCGACACTCTCAATGCTGTTCCCAAAACAAACGCTCCTCTTATTGAAAGACTCAGAAACACTGACGATATGCGTCTCTTCTCTGTTTTTGAAGCAATCAAGAGTGGTATGTCAATAGAAGAAATCCATGATATAACAAAAATCACCGAATGGTTCCTTCTTAAGCTCAAAAATCTTGCTGATTTTGAAAAATCAATTGAAAACGGCAATATTGATGAAGAAAAATATAATCAGGGCAAGCTCTACGGTTATACCGATGCAGCTCTTAAGAGACTTTCAGGCGTTTCCGAGCTTCCCGCACATAAGGAAGCTGTTTATAAAATTGTTGACACCTGCTCCTCAAACTTCCCCGTTGCAGCTCCCTATTTCTATTCAACATATGACCGTGAATGTGAAGCACGTCCTTTCCTTGAAAACAGCAAGAAAGAAAGAATTATCGTTCTCGGTTCAGGTCCCATCAGAATCGGTCAGGGTATAGAATTTGACTATTCATCAGTTCACTGCGTTTGGACTCTCAAGGAGCTCGGCTATGAAGTTGCAATAATCAATAATAACCCCGAAACTGTTTCAACCGACTACGATACAGCTGACAGACTCTATTTTGAGCCTCTCACTCCCGAAGATGTTATGAACATCATCAAGGTTGAAAAGCCCATTGGTGTTGTTGTTGCATTCGGCGGTCAGACCGCTATCAAGCTCACAAAGTTCCTTGATGAAAACGGCATAACAATCCTCGGCACATCCGCTGACGGAATAGATACCGCAGAAGACAGAGAACGCTTTGATGCTCTCCTTGAAAAGTTTGCAATCCGCAGACCGAAGGGCATGGGCGTTATGACAAAGCAGGAGGCTCTCAACGCAGCTGCAGAGCTCGGCTATCCTGTTCTTCTCCGTCCCTCATATGTTATCGGCGGTCAGAATATGACTATCGCTCATGAAGATGCAGATGTTGAACGCTATATGGATATCATTCTTTCGGGTGAAATTGAAAACCCCGTTCTTGTTGATAAATACA
>JAZSAH010000047.1:0-5762 GCA_045601745.1 Acutalibacteraceae bacterium | reverse complement strand
CGGGGTTTAATGCCAATAACATTAAAGCGGATGTTCCTCTTTCTGTGTAACAGTTATGAACACCTGAAAAAATCGGAGGAAAATAACAATGGATGCACTCAAACTTATCGCACAGGATTCACTCAAATCCGAAGTTCCCGTAATCGAAATCGGTGACACCGTTAAGGTTCACGTTAAGATTCGTGAAGGTGAAAAAGAAAGAATTCAGGTTTTTGAAGGTACAGTTATCGCTCGCAAGGGCTCAGGCGTTTCAGAAACCTTCACAGTTCGCCGCCTTTCCTACGGCGTAGGTGTTGAAAGGGTATTCCCCCTTCATTCCCCCAACGTTGCAAAGGTTGAGGTTGTAAGACACGGCCGTGTACGCAGAAGTAAGCTCTATTATCTCAGAGACAGAGTTGGTAAGGCTGCAAAGGTTAAGGAACAGATCAGATAATGAGCATGAGGGTGTAACAATTTTAACGGTTGTTACACCTTTATTGTTATTTCTTTAATTAATTACATTAATCTGCATCTACGGATTATTATCCCGGAAGGAGGAACGCCATGAGAAGAATAGAAGAATTCTGGATTGAATTCAATCCGCCGCAGGAGCAGGAAGAAGTGAAAACCTCCGCAATGCTCGGGCTGTTTTATGATATGGTTGATTCCTTCAAAGGGGCAATAATAGTTGTTTTTATTATCTTTGCCTGCTTTTTCAGAGTTCTGGGTGTTGACGGAGAGTCCATGCTTCCCACTCTCAAGGATAAAGACTGGCTCGCAATTTCCGGCATAACAACAAATATCGAACGCGGCGATATCGTTGTTGTAACTCAGCCGTGGGAAAGAAATGTTCCGATTATAAAGCGTGTTATTGCCGTAGGCGGCGATGTTGTGGATATTGACTTTGATAATCATAAGGTTTATGTCAACGGCAAGGAATTATATGAACCCTATATAAATGAGCCTACCGCAGTAAGCTATGATGTTACGTTCCCTGTTATGGTGGAGGAAGGAAAGGTTTTTGTTATGGGCGATAACCGCAATGTTTCGCTCGACAGCCGTTCATCCAAAATCGGTTTTATCGATGAGGGATATATTCTCGGGAAGGCACTTATAAGGCTTTATCCTGCGGGTGATTGGAATATTTATGAATGAAAGAGGTGCTACGATGTCTGAAAATGTTAATGAAAAGAAGGAAAAAGGCGGGTTGGTTTATTCCTGCTTTGACCTGGTTTCGATTATTTCCGTTGCAATAGTTGCTGTTGCACTTGTTTTTATTTTTCTGTTCAGAACAGTCGGAGTTGTCGGCAGTTCAATGTTTCCCACTCTTGCGGATATGGACAGAATAATTCTCACCGCTTCATACGGTGAACCTGAATACGGCGATATCGTTGTCACCTGTCAGCCTTCAAAATCTCCTCAGATTCCCGATGTGCTCGTCAAAAGAGTTATCGCAACAGCAGGTCAGACGGTTGATATCGATTTTAATGAGGGTGTTGTTTATGTTGACGGTGCAGCACTCGACGAACCCTATATCAACGAACCCACTCATGAAAGAGAAAGCTTTACGGAGCCCGTAACCGTACCCGACGGATATGTTTTTGTTATGGGCGATAACCGTAACCATTCAACCGACAGCCGTGATAACAGAGTCGGCTTGATAAGAGAAGAATATATTCTCGGAGAGGCACTTTTCAGAGTTGTGCCTTTCGGACAGTTTAAAATAGGTTAGAGTGACAGGAACAGTCCGAACTATGCCTGAAAGCGAGTCTTTTCAACGCTTTTCGGCGTTTCGTGATTGAAAGGCGCCAGCCTTCCTGCTCACTCAATCGCCAAAAATCATTTTAAAATCCTTTGCTTTCAGGTCGAAGATTTTTTATCGTGAGGATTTTTGGCTTACCAAGGCACAAAACGCAGCAAATCCTTGACGGTTTTGCGAGTATTTTAACGAAGGAAAGGCGGAAATTATCCGATAAAAAACACAGTTCGGATTATTCCTGCCACTCTGAAAATATGAATGAAAATATGACGGTTCAGTGGTTTCCGGGCCATATGGCGAAAACACGCAGACTGATAAAAGAAAGCCTGCATCTTGTTGATGCGGTTTGTGAAATAGTTGATGCAAGAATTCCTGAAAGCAGCAGAAACCCCGAAATAGACGAAATCGTGGGTTCAAAACCGAGGATTGTTCTGCTCAACAAATGCGACCTTGCGGATGACAATGCAACGGCAAGAAAAATAAAAGAGCTTGCTTCAAAGGGCATAACCGCACTTCCCGTTGACTGCAGAAACGGAAAGGGACTTGACAAGTTCCAGAGTGCCGTCAGAGAAGTGCTCAAAGAAAAAATCAGGTCAAACACCGAAAAAGGTATGGCGGGCAAATCCCTTCGTGTTATGGTTGTCGGAATTCCCAACACGGGCAAATCCTCATTCATCAACCGAATGGCAGGCAAAAACCGTGCAAAGGTTGCGGATAAGCCCGGCGTAACAAGAAGCAACCAGTGGTTTGCAATCGGTTCGGGAATTGAGCTTCTCGATACTCCCGGCGTTCTTTGGCCGAAATTCGAGGACCCCGAGGTCGGATTCAAGCTTGCTTTTATCGGCTCTGTGAAGGATGAAATTCTTGACAGCCAGGAAATAGCTGTCAGACTTCTTGCTGTTATGCAGAAAAATTATCCGCATAGGCTTGCGGAAAGATATAAAATAAATGATTTTGAAGAGCTTGAGCCCTATGAGCTTCTTGAGCTTATCGGCGCAAAAAGAGGAATGCTCATCAAAGGCGGCGAAACCGATACCGAAAGGGCGGCGGTTATGCTTCTTGATGAATACCGTTCAGGAAAGCTCGGAAAAATAACGCTTGACTGAAAAAGCTACTCTTTATAAGAGGTGTTGTTATGAGAAAGAAATTGGCGGTTTTCCTTGCGGTGATAATCGCACTTGATGTTGTTGCGCTTTCAGTAATATTCTTTACAAGAAATTCAAACAATGGTCTTGATATAAATGCCGGACCTGTTCCTGCCCCGATAGAAACAACAACCGAGGAGCAGATACTTTTTTCTTCTGTCAGCTTTGTGGCGGTCGGTGATAACCTTATCCATAAGCCGATTTATAATCAGGCAGCTGCAAGAATGACAGACGGATATGATTTTTCATATGCCTATGAGAATTTTGCGGAAATTATTTCAGCTCCCGATGTTGCGATTTTGAATCAGGAAACTATAATTTCCCCCGAGCATAACGTTTCAACCTATCCCATGTTCAACTCGCCCGTTGAAGTGGGAGAGGAAATGCTTGAACTCGGTTTTGATGTTTTCAATATTGCAACCAATCATTCGATTGACTGCGGTGAAAAAGGTCTTATTTCTGCAATTAATTTCTGGAAAAGCAAAAACGCAATAACCTGCGGCGCATATCTCAACAGAGAAGACTATTCGGATATTCCCACCCACGAGGTGAACGGCGTTAAAATCGCATATATCGGATTCACCGAATCAACAAACGGACTTTCGCTTCCTTCCGATTCTGAGGTTATTCTTGTCCGTGCATCGGAGGAAACCCGCTTGCAGCAGAGAATTATTGATGCAAAGGGTGTTGCCGATGTTGTTATTGTCAGTGCACATTGGGGAAATGAATATACTCATGAGCCCACTGAAGGTCAGCGTCAGCTTGCACAGAAGCTTGCTTCATGGGGCGCAGATGTTATTATCGGAACTCACCCTCATGTAATTCAGCCTGTTGAATATATCGATAACGAAGACGGAAGCAGAACTCTTGTTGCATATTCACTCGGCAACTTCATTTCTGCGCAGAACAGAGGACCCAGAATGCTCGGCGGTGTTCTTAATTTTGAAATCGTAATGAACAATGCAACAGGCGATCTCAGCTTTGAAAATGTCAGATTTTCGGGTGCTGTGACTCACTACGGTCAGGGCTACTCAAATCTTCGTATTTATCCTCTCGCAGATTATACCGAAGAGCTTGCATCAAAGCACGGTGTCCGCAATAACACTTCGGATTTCAGTCTGCAGTATCTTAATGATATAATTGAAAAAGTTATAGACAAACAGTTTCTCGGATAAAAAATAAGCTGCGGCGGTGAACGGTTTCCGATTGCCGTGCAGCTTTTTGTATAGGTGGAATTATGGATTATCAGTATGAAATAAACGCAAAAAATATGGGATATAAAGCAGTCTGCGGAGTTGATGAAGCGGGCAGAGGCCCCCTTGCAGGCCCCGTTTTTGCAGCGGCGGTAATTCTTCCCGAAAACTGCGGAATCGAAGGTCTCAATGATTCAAAAAAGCTTTCCGAAAAGAAAAGGGAAGCACTGTTTGATATTATAAAAGAAAAGGCGATAAGCTGGTGTGTTGCGAGTGTTGATGAAAAAACTATCGACGAAATCAACATTCTTCAGGCAACATATCTTGCCATGAAGAAAGCGGTTGAGGGTCTTGATGTAACTGCCGATTATGCTCTTATCGACGGCAACAGAATGCCCCCGATTGAAATAAACGGCGAAACGGTTGTAAAGGGCGATGCAAAAAGTATGTCGATTGCGGCAGCTTCAATTCTTGCAAAGGTCAGCAGAGACAGGTTTATGCTTGAAATTGACAAGAAATATCCCCAATATCAGTTTGCAAAGCATAAGGGATACGGCACAAAGCTCCATTATGAAATGCTTACCGAGCATGGAATATCACCCTGTCACCGCATGACCTTCCTCAAATCATTTATCGGAGAAAAGAAATGATAAAGCATAAAACCGGTGTATGGGGCGAAATATTTGCCGCGCGTTATCTGCGTGATAACGGCTATGATATTCTTTCGTCAAACTATGTTTGCCGTTTCGGTGAGCTTGATGTTGTTGCACTCAAGAACAAAACGGTTTGTTTTGTTGAGGTAAAAACAAGGAATAAGGAAACGAAAATAAGACCTATGGAAGCGGTTGATGAGGGCAAACAGAAAAGGCTCGAAATGGCGGCGAAAAGCTTTTTGTCTTCTGCGAAAATCAACGCTGTTGCAAGATTTGATGTTTGCGAGGTTTATCTTGACGATAATTATTCACTCACCGGCATAAACTATATTGAAAATGCTTTTCAGGTGATAAAATGAAGCTGTTTGATTTGCATTGTGATACCGCAGGGGAGTGCTTCAACAAGAAAATTCCTCTTGCAGACAATGATTTGCACATAAGTCTGTGTAAAGGTAATGCACTTGACAAATGGTGTCAGGTTTTTGCAATATGGATACCCGATGAGCTTCGGGGCAGAGCCGCTGATGACTATTTTGAAAAAGTTCTTGAAAACCATAAAAACGAAATTAACCGAAATTCTGATAAAATCAAGCTGTGTCAACGGTTTTCGGATATTGAAGATGCCGTTGAAAACGGAAAATGCGCCGCAATAACTGCTGTTGAAGGCGGTTCTCCTTTTGCCGGAAATGATGCTGTTTATATTGCAAAAGAACAAGGTGTAAAGCTTATTACCTTGACATGGAATGCCGAAAATGAACTCGGATTCGGATGTCAGTCGGGTAGTGATTCAGGTCTTAAAGAATGCGGAAAAGTGCTTCTTCGCAATATGCGTGAGCTTGATATCGTTGCAGATGTTTCTCATCTCAACCGTGCAGGATTTTATGATGCCGTTTCAAGCGGTGCAAAGATAATTGCAAGCCATTCCGACTGCGAAAGTGTGCTTCTGAAAACACGGAAGGACAGTGAGGATAAATATTTCTCATGCCGCCGCAGTCTGAATGATGAGCAGATTAAGCTTCTCATTGAATGCAAT
>JAZSAH010000046.1:0-20860 GCA_045601745.1 Acutalibacteraceae bacterium | reverse complement strand
ATGCTCTTTGAAAGAGTCTCTGGGTGAGCACTTGCGACCTGTAATTGTGATTTTCATATAGTCATCCCCTTTTGTAGCTATTGAAGTCTTTGACTTCATCTACATTGTAGCACATATGCACAAAAATTGTAAAGGGGTTTTCGGAAATTTTTATTATTTTGTCTAATTAATTTAACAGTTTGTTCAGATAACCATGGTTTTATGGCGGGTAACATGGCATCCGACATTAAGCGCAACGGGTAAACCTGCAATATGAGTGGGTTTTGCTTCTATTGCAACGCTCAGAGCAGTGGTCTTTCCTCCGAAGCCCTGAGGTCCGATATCAAGAGCGTTAACCCTTTCGAGAATTTCTTTTTCCATGTCGGCATAAAATTCATCGGAATTCTTTTCGCTGACATTTCTGCAAAGGGCTGTTTTGGCAAGCAGAGCGCACTGTTCAAATGTGCCTCCGATTCCGATACCGAGCACCATCGGCGGACAGGGATTGCTGCCTGCAGTTCTGACCGACTCAACGATGTAATTAATAATATCCTCCCTTGTTGCGGAAGGGGTAAACATCTTAAGACAGCTCATATTTTCGCTTCCGAAACCCTTGGGAGCAACGGTCAGCTTTATCTTATCGCCGTCAACAATTCGTGTATGGATAACGGCGGGAGTATTGTTGCCCGTATTTACTCTGCGGAGAGGGTCTTTAACAACAGAGCAACGGAGATAGCCTTCGGTATATCCCCTTGAAACTCCTCTGTTGACTGCAGCTTCAAAGCTTTCGCCGATAATATGAACATCCTGTCCGATTTCGGCAAAAACAACAGCCATTCCCGTATCCTGACAAATCGGAATATCAAGCTCCTTTGCCGCAGCAAGATTATCGGTAAGAGTTTTCATTATGTTCGCAGGCAATTCATCGCATTCACAGCCTGCACAGTATTCTATTCTTTTTTCAAGGTCATGCGGAAGCTGTTTATTTGCAAGAATGCACATATCACGCACAGCCTGCTCAATAACAGCCGCATCAATCTCACGCATCATATCACTCCTTAGTAAAGTGAACATTAAAAAACGGAGGCACTGCCCCCGTTTGAAAATTACTTTGCACCTCTGCGGGAATAACCTGCACTGCCCCTTTTGGAGTCACTGGCTCTTTTGAGGTCAGTCATTTTTTCATCGCTTATTGCCTTGAATCTTGCCATCATATCTTCAAAAGACTGCTTCTCACCTGCGGGAGGAGCACTGCTCTTCTGACCGTTCCATACATTGGGAGCCGGACGTCTTTCGCTTCTCGGCTTCTGGGGCGGTCTCTGAGGACGCTGTTCTTTTTCTTTGGGCTGCTCTGTCAGTTTTCTGATTGAAAGACTGATTTTTCCTTCGGGAGAAACAGAAATGATTTTTGCCTTTACTTCCTGACCGACGGAAACGTGCTCTCTTATATCCTTGACATAGTTGGGAGCTACCTCGGAGATATGTATCATACCGGTCTTTCCGCCTTCGATTTCAACAAAAGCTCCGAAATCGGTTAAGCCGGTAATCTTGCCGCTTACGATTGCACCTTCTTCAAATTGCATACAGTTAAAATATCCTTCCATAATAAAATGAATTTTATAAAACAAACTGATAACAGTTTAATAAACAGATGAATCGTAATAAACTCTTTCGTCGGGCTTGGCGTAGCCATACTGCTCTCTTGCGATTTTTTCAATATAATCCGATTCGTTGCCTTCATCAATAAGTCTCTGAAGCTCGGCGTTTTCATCAAGCTGCTGCTGATGCTGCAAGCTGAGCTCTTCAACTGTGTTTTCCTGCGCACGGACCTGCATCTGAAGGCTGATTAAAGTTGCAACAAAGTAGCACACAAGAGCGCAGAAGAGCACTGCAAGTATGACACTGTGTTTTCTGTTTTTCATTTTTTTAACAGCCATTTATCTCATTTATCCTTAAAAGTATTATTTTCTATATAACCGTTAAGATTATACACCATACCCTTATACTTTTTCAAGTCAAATTTTATTTTTTTATCAAATTTTTTAATTATTTTTTTGAAAAAACCGACAATTTTTTTCTTTTTGCGTTTAACTCTGCAACGCAGACGGGAAATCGGTTTTAAAACAACTCTTAAAGCACCTCTTACCGACTGAATGATACGATTGCTCACTCTCATTGATATTTCCCCAAAAGAAAAATAATATATCATCCAGCCAAGCAAATCTCCGAACAGAACATAAAGTCTTATCTTTCCTTCATCAACAATGAGGTTAAAAAAGAAAATAAGGAAAGCGCAAAGAACAAAACAGAAAATATCCATAAAAACCGTAAACCCTGCGGAACGTGAAATTATAAGGCGCAGAGTACGGAAAACATCATAAAGTATTCCGAGCAGAAAGCCGAAGCCAAGTGAAAGAAGAAAAATTTCCGTCTGCACGGAGAGTCCCTGAATATAATCCATTTATCTGAAGACCCTGCTGAAAAATCCGCCGCTTTTCGGAGCTTCATCGGAATAAATAAGCGCCGCTATATTTCCCTCAACCGTAAGCTCTCCCACCTCAACGCTGAGCCTGTTGATATGAAGATTGCTGCCTCTGACAGTCAGTTCTCCCATATCGGTAAAAACAATAACCGTTTGTTCATCAAAGCTGTCCACATCGGACACACCCGATACGGTAAGCATTTTTCTGTCTTCAAGAACAAGATTATGCGGCACATTCTGCATTCTTTTTTCTTCTGCCATAAATAAAAACCTCCCTTTTGCATTCATTAAATGATATGCTCGGGGAGGAATAATTATAACGGTCTGAACATGGTTGCGGCAGTTTCCTTTGTTGCGTGTTCGGAAACGCTGAGCACCTCGAATTTGTTTGTGTTAGCACCGAAGGTTATCTCGATTATATCGCCGACCTTCACATCGTAGGATGCTCTCGCAACCTTACCGTTTACCGTCACATGCTTTGCATCGCACGCATCGTTTGCAACGGTTCTTCTTTTGATTATTCTTGACACTTTAAGATATTTATCAAGACGCATGACCAACACTCCTGATTGAAAAAGGGTTGCCGTTAAGCAACCCCGTTTTCAGTAAAATTATTTTGCAACCTTAGCCTTGAGAGCTGCGCCTGCCTTGAAAGCGGGAGCCTTTGTTGCGGGAACAGTGATTGTTTCGCCTGTTCTGGGGTTACGAGCTGACTTTTCAGCGCGTTCACGAACTTCAAAAGTACCAAAGCCGATGAGCTGAACCTTTTCACCTGCTGCAAGAGCGTCTGCAACTGCTGCGAAAACAGCGTTAACTGCCTTTTCTGCGCACTTCTTTTCAATGCCTTCGTTCTTTGCGATTGCGTTTACGAGTTCTGTCTTATTCATTTTTTGTACTCCAATCTTTTTGTTTTCTATTTTACAAATACCGATAAAAGTATTTATATACTATTTTATTGTTTTCGCTTCATCCCAGAGCTTATCAAGCTGCTCAAGGGTTGAAGACTTCATGTCGATATTGCGTTCTTCCGCAAGCTTTTCAACCGTTGTGAACCTTGCAAGGAATTTATCGCTTGCAGCAGTCAGAGCTTCCTCCGCATCGGATTTTATAAATCTCGAAACATTTACGGCGGAGAAAAGAACATCGCCGAGTTCTTCGCTCATATTCTCGCTGTCTTTATTTCCGATTGCCTCTCGCAGTTCATCAATTTCTTCCTGAAGCTTGTCAAGAGCACCTGAAACATCGTTCCAGTCAAAGCCGACATCCGCCGCTTTTTTCTGGAGTTTTGTTGCACGCATGAGAGCCGGAAGCTCTCTCGGAACGCTGAGCATTGACTGGGTTGTTGTTTTCTGACCCTTGGTTTTTCTTTTGATATTATCCCAGTTGGTCAGCACATCGTCAACACCCGAGATTTCCGTTTCGCCGAAAACATGAGGGTGGCGTTCGATAAGCTTTTTGCATATGCCGTCGCATACTTCATCAAAACCGAACACGCCTTTTTCGGCTTCCATGCATGAATGAAAAATCACCTGCATGAGCAAATCGCCGAGTTCTTCGCAAAGAAGCACGTTATCCTGCTTATTGATCGCCTCGATAACCTCGTAGGCTTCTTCAATAAGATTTTTCTTTATGCTTTCATGAGTCTGTTCCGCATCCCACGGACATCCGCCGGGAGAACGGAGAAGTTTCATTATTTCAACAAGGTCGCTGATATTATAGCTTTCTTTGCGTTCAAAATCAACCATTTTTCTCACTCCCAAATATGCGCGTTCTCTATTTTAACCTAAAAGTCCATATTTTTCAAGTGTTTTTGCAATTTTTTCTCCTTTTGGCAATACGGAAACATCTTCACGAGCAACACCTTTTAATAAAAGAAGCGAAATTGCATAAACAATCACTGCAAGACCGACTGCAATTACTGTTGAAACCGTGCCCATATTGAGGATGCTGTCAGCATTGGTAACGGGGAAAATCTTTGAAAGCAGACCGTAAGCGGCAAATGCCGTGACACCGCACAAAGCAGAACAAATCAGAGGCTTCACGATGATGGATGACCAGTTAACCTTCACCTTTGAGATGCGGAGAAGGGATGTGAGGTTGCAGGCAACAATAACAACATAGAAAAGTATTGTTCCGACAACAGCACCGTAGACATTTATTTTGGGATTGCCGACAAGGATGAAGTTGCAGGTTATTTTGCATATTGCGCCCACAACAACGGATTTTACGGGGATATCCGTTCTTCCGATTGCCTGAAGCATATTAGTAATCGGCGTTGAAACAGCCATAAGAGCCGTTGTGATACCGTATGCAACCATAATGGGTGCAACAACGGGGATTGCATCCGAGCTTGAGCCTCTGCCGTAAATGAGAGTCAGCAAGGGTGTTGCAAGAGCAGCCATACCGAAGCCTGCGGGAAGACCGATAAGCATACATATTCTGAGAACAAGCTCGATTGTTGATTTTGTTCCCTTATTATCCTTGACTGCCCATGCGGCGGCAAGTGCGGGAAGTGCACTGATGCCAAGCTGAAGGGTAAGGTTGGGAATAAGATTTCTGAAGTCAAGAGCCATGCCGTATGAACCCCAGAGATATTTGACTATCTCGGCAGAATCGTTGAGGTTTATTCTTGAAAGTCTGACGGCTTCGTTGATTGCAGCAGAATGCATCTGAAGAACGGCAGCCGAATCGTTTTCGATTGCCGAAGTGAGTCTTGACTGGATGGTTACGGTGTCAACAAGGTTTGTTATGTTGAGAATGAGAGCGCTGACAACCATGGGAACGGCTATCTTTATCATCTCTTTTGCAAGCTTATCCGACGGAGAGGATTTTCCGGAATTGACAAGCTGCGTTCTCGTTATACCGTCACCCTTGACTTTATAATAGATAGTAAGGAATACAGCAGCTGCAACAGAACCGACGGTAACACCCATAACCGCACCTGCCGCTGCCCACGGAGTGATAACGCTGTTTGCTTCCGCAAGGCTTGTTACTTCATTGCCGAAAACGGTTGCGGAAATGTTGCCCGAGGCTGCCATTCCTTTTTCATACTGATTCATGCCCGTCTGAGTTACAAGCTTTGCGAGGATAAGACCTACAAGAAGCTTTCCGAGAGCTTCAACAACCTGCGAAATTGCGGTGGGGGTCATATTTCTGAGACCCTCATAGTATCCTCTGTAGGTTGACATATAACAGCAGAAGAAAATAGAGGGTGCAACACAGAGAACGGCGGGAAGGCTGCGGATATTCGCAACGAAGCGTGCATAGGGATATGCAGCTGCAAGAAGAATGAGCGTTCCCGTTACGCCCACGATAATGAAAAGACGCTGCGAGACCTTACGTATCATTCTCGGCTCTCTGTAGTTACCGAGAGCAATGTTTTCCGCAACCATTCTTGAAACGGCAACGGGAAGACCTGCCATTGATATTGCAAAAATAGGCGTGTAAATTTCGTATGCCGAGTTAAAATAGCCTCTGCCTGCCGCACCGATCATATCGGTCAGCGGAATTTTGAATAAAAGTCCGATAACCTTAACCATCAGAACAGCAAACATAAGCATCATTGCGCCGTTAAGCACTGACTGTTTTTTTTCTGTAGCCAACAGGCTCACTCTCCTTTTCTTAAGGTGAACTTATCCCGTGAATTCACGAAGAAGCGAATCCTCGGGAAGAATTGAATAATCTGTATTCCTGAATTGCATTAATTTATCAATCAACAGAGCTGCTTTTTCTCTGTGTTCGCCGGTTTTCACCGTTTCAAGAAGCTTTATTGCTTTTTCCGAAAGAACACAGGGTTCGCACGGATGAAAGGAATTGAGTTTTATATCCGCATTTTCTTCAAAAGGAAAAAGATATTTATCCTCACCCTTCATAACGCTCTGCCAGATTTCGAAGGTTCTTTCGGGCGATGTTGAACGGAAAGCATAATCCCTGACAAGCCTTCTTGTAAAACGAAGGTCACGCTTGGAAAGCAGCACTTCTCCGTTTTCTTCATACACCCTCGAAGATACGCTGACATAGATTCTGTAAAGCCGGTTTTCATCAAGAGTTTCGGTTATCACGGGATTGAGGGCATGAAGCCCTTCGACGATTATAACATCATTTTCCGAAAGTTCAAGCTTTTTTGCTTTATTGATTCTGTCACCCGATTGAAAATCAAAAACCGGGAATTCTGCGCTTCCTTTTTTCAGAAGTTCTCCGAAGCAGGAATGCAGAAGCTCAATATCAAGCGCTTCAACGCATTCATAATCGGGTTTTCCGTTTTCATCAAGGGGATAGCCTACGGAACGGGGATGATAAAAATCATCGAGTGAAACCGTATATGCTTTGTTTCCTCTTTTTATAAGCATATCCGAAAGAAGCTTTGCCGTTGTTGTTTTACCCGAACAGCTCGGACCTGCAAGCATAACAATCTTCTTGTTTTTGTCATTGTGAATTATTTCCGCAACCTCCGACACCCCCGAATGATAATCATATGAACAGTCATCAAGGAATTCCTTCGGATTGAGAGCAGAAAGATTTATTTCTTCACGGGTATACTTTTTGTTTGTTAATTTCATACCAATCATATTTTATCACCTATAAGATTTAGTATGACAAATAAAAACTCTTTATTCCGTTTTTGCGCTCGCTTATTTTGTCAAAACCGGAAATATATTCATAAGGATATTTATAATTGAAAATGCGTTCAACGCTGTTTGTTTCCTGATTGCAAAGCTTTGTAACACCGCCTGCACCAACAGCAAGCACCGTGTGGCATTCTTCCATCATAAAAACATTATAAAGACATTCTTTGCCGGTTCTGCACCATCCGACATTTTCAAGATTGCCGACGCATTTGCTCTGACGGTACATATAATAAGGTGCATATCCGCTTGAGGAAAGTCTTGCGAAAGCGTATTCAAGCATTTTCTTTGCTTCGTTGCCGCCTGAAACGCCCGAGCCCGAAGCATTAAGCTCCGATGAACGTTTGAGTGCAAGAGTATGAACGGTTATGTTTTCGGGGGAAAGAGATATCGCCGTATCAATACTTGAACGGAAATCTTCAAAAGTTTCATCGGGCAGACCTGCAATGAGGTCCATGTTTATGCTGTCAAAGCCGTAAGCCTTTGCAAGCTGATAAGATTTCACCGCCTGTTCAACGCTGTGGTTTCTTCCAATCAATTCCAGCGTTTCCTGATTGAAGGTCTGCGGATTTATGCTTATTCTTTCAACATTGTGAAGCTTTAAAATGCGAAGCTTCTCGGGAGTTACCGTATCGGGTCTTCCGACCTCAACGGTATATTCACGCAGATGAGAAAGGTCAAATGATTTTTCAATTGAACCGAGGAGTCTGTCCATCTGCGGAGCTTCAAGCACGCCGGGTGTTCCTCCGCCGAAATAGATGCTTTCGAGCCTCAGACCAAGTTCCTTGGCGATTGCACCGGTTTCCTCAATTTCCTCTGCAAGCTTATCAAGATATTCGGGAAGAAGCTTTCGTGCGTTTGAATTTGCTATTGAATGCGAAACAAACGAACAATAACTGCATCTTGTGGGGCAGAACGGAATTGAAACATAGAGGCTGAAGGACTTCTTATCGGAAAGAGAAACAATTTTTTCCTCCGCCTTTGCAACAGTCATTGCAAGAGATGTTTTTTCTTCGCTTACAAGCAAATCACGGGTAAAATATTCCTTTGCCCCCTGCGCACCCATCTGCTCGGTCAGACGGAGCATGAGCTTTGAGGGTCTTACGCCCGTCAGCACACCCCACGGAGGAGTATAGCCCGTTATATCGGAAAGAAGCGCAAAAATAAGCTGTGCTGTTTTAAGTTCGCTTTTATCACGGAGTTCTTCTTCCGAGGCTGTGACAATTGCATTTTCCGACTTTGATACACCGTCAATATGAGCTTCAACCTCAATGAGATTTCCGCCGTCAACGGGACTGCATTTTGTTACAACGGTTTTTTCATCACATCCGTCGTTTCCGTAAACTATGTTAATTTTTTCGTTGGGGTAATATACCCTGCAAAGATTTTCGCATTCATAGTGAAAATCGTGCCCGAAAATTCTCAGTATCACTTATCTGACCATCCTTCTGATATACCAATTGCGTGTTCTTTCTCTATCAAGAGTTGTTTCTCTGTTGTGACCCGGATAAACCTTATAGTCACCGTCAAGTGCGATGAGCTTTTTAAGGGATGCTATCATCTTTTCATCGCTTCCGTCCCAGAAATCGGTTCTTCCCGCAGTCATGCAGAAAAGAGTATCACCGCTGAAAATAACTCTGTCATCCTCAAGAATATAGCAGACACTTCCGTTGGTGTGACCCGGAGTATGCATAACCTTGATTGCAGACTCTCCGAGCATAATTATATCGCCGTCTTCAACAAGAATATCTGCTTTTACGGGCTGATGGGGTTCGGGGAAATTACCCTCCGCAAGGCTCTTTTTCGGGTCAAGAAGATGCTCTCTGTCATTCGTGTGAACAACAACAGCGGCACCTTCCTCATGCTGAAGACCGTAAACGCCGCTTACATGGTCAAAATGGCCGTGCGTAAGAAGAACATACATCAGATTTACATTTTCTTTTTCAATATATTTTTTGATGACATCGCCGTACCAACCCGGGTCGATAATCGCCGCTTCGTTGGTGGCTTCATCGATAATCATATAACAATTCGCAAAAATTTCGTGTTCAAGCTGTATCTGCAGAATTTTCATATTTATCCTCGCTTATCCCAGATATCGGTATCCATAACGATTGTTACGGGACCGTCGTTTTCTATTTCAACCTTCATATCCGCTGCAAAAACACCCGTTGCAACCTTTGAAACGCCGTTTTCACGCAGTTTTTCACAGAAATACTCATAGAGTCTGTTTGCTTCTGCGGGAGGTGCGGAATCGGTAAATGAAGGTCGGTTGCCTTTTTTGATGTCGGCACATAGGGTGAACTGCGAAATAACAAGAATTTCACCGTTTATATCGGTAACGCTTAAATTCATTTTTTCATTTTCGTCCTCGAAAACACGCAGCCTTGCAACCTTGCCTGCAAGCAATTCCGCCTGAACCTCTGTATCGCCGTTCATTACGCCGAGAAGAACATTGAAGCCCTTTCCGACAAAGCCTTTTATTTCACCGTCAACGCTGACGGAGGATTTATTTACTCTTTGAATTACAGCTCTCATTAAATACCACTTCTTTCTATACTGAGAACGCCGTCGATTTTCTCTATTTTGGAAACAAGAGAATTGAGATGAGCAACGCCGTTTACCGAAACGGTGACCATGATAATCGCTCTGCCGTCTTTCATGTTTCTTGTGCTGATATCGTTAATCATGATTCTCATGTTTGCAAGCATACTTGACACATCTGCAAGCAAACCGATTCTGTTGAGGCAGTAAATCTGAAGGGTGCATTTGAAATCCTCACGCACCGAGCTGTCCCAATAAGCGGTTATCCAGCGCTCCGGTTCCCCTGCCTTGCTTATATCCTCGGGAACATTCGAGCAGTTTCTTGTGTGAATCGAAACACCGTGTCCTCTTGTTATAAAGCCGATAATCTCATCCCCGGGAAGAGGATTGCAGCAACGGGAAAACTTGATAAGACAGTTATCAATTCCTTCAACGATAACGCCTTCCTTGCTCTTTGTCTTTTTCTTTGCAGGGGCGATATTGATAACCGGTTCGTCAGATTTATTGAGCTTGCCGTAGTCCTCACGGATTTTCGGCATAAGGCGCATGAGCGAAATACCGCCGTAACCTATTGCGGCATAGAAATCATCAACATTCTTGCAATGCTGTCTTTCGGCAATTTTCAGGATAAACTCATTATAATCCGCTTCGGAAAGACGGATGAAGTTACGCTTGAATTCACGCTCAACCTGAGCCTTGCCCTCAATAATATTTTCTTCTCTGCGTTCTTTTTTGAACCACTGTCTGATTTTGCTTCTCGCCTGGCTTGTTTTGACTATATTGAGCCAGTCACGGCTGGGACCCTTGCCCTGCTGCGAAGAAGTCATAATCTCAACAATTTCACCCGTTTTGACATTATAGTCAAGCGGAACGATTCTTCCGTCAACCTTTGCACCGACCATTTTGTTACCGACCGCAGAATGGATTGCATATGCAAAGTCGATAACCGTTGAACCCATGGGAAGGCTGAAAACATCGCCCTTCGGGGTGAAAACAAAAACCTCCTCGGGAACAAGGTCGCTCTTGATTGTTGTTACAATATCTTCAACATCCTCGGTTTCGCTCTGATTTTCAAGAAGCTGTCTTATCCATGCAAGGCGTTCTTCGAATTTAACCGTGCCGTTGATGCCGAGTTTATATTTCCAGTGCGCCGCAATACCGTATTCGGCGGTATGGTGCATATCCCACGTTCTTATCTGGACCTCAAAAGGAATGCCCTCTTTGCCGAGAACGGTTGTATGAAGCGACTGATACATATTGGGCTTGGGAGTTGAAATGTAGTCCTTGAATCTGCCCGGTATGGAATTGAACATATCATGGATAATACCGAGACAGTTATAGCAGTCGATTACCGAATCAACGATAATACGGACAGCATAAATATCATAAATCTGGTCAAAATTCTTGTTTCCGATATACATCTTACGGTAGATGCCGTGAACCGATTTGAGTCGTCCGCTGACCTGCGCATTCGGAACAACCGTTCTGACTCTTTCTTCGATTCTCGCCTTGATATCGGCAAGGAATTCATTTCGGGTCTTGCTCTGTTTTTCAAGAGAGTCCCCGATTTCGTTATATGCAACAGGGTCGAGATAGCTGATTGCAAGGTCTTCAAGTTCTTCCTTGATGGGTCTGATACCGAGTCTGTGGGCAATGGGAGCATAAATTTCACTCGTTTCCCTTGCAATTTCCCTGCGTCTTTGTTCGGGCTTGAACATGAGGGTTCTCATATTGTGGAGTCTGTCGGCAAGCTTTATGATGATAACACGGATATCCCTTGACATTGCAATAAGCATCTTACGGATATTTTCTGCCTGCTGTTCTTCCTTTGTGGGAAGCTGGATACGGACATTTTCACCGTCGTCATTCTTGGTCTGAATCTGCACCTTGCTGATTTTGGTTACGCCCTCAACAAGCTCCGCAACGGTTTCTCCGAATTCCCTGCATACATCCTCCTTTGTCATATCGGTATCTTCAACCGTATCGTGAAGAATTGCCGCAACAATGGAAGCCTCGTCCATGCCGAGACTTGCAAGTATAAGAGCAACACTCAGGGGATGCATGATGTAAGGCTCGCCCGAAAGACGCTTCTGGTCCTTATGAGCTTCTGCCGCAAGCTTATATGCCTTTCTGATATGACAGATTTCATCATCCGTGCATTCACCCTTGACGAGTCTGATAATCTCCTGCATACACTCATCGGGAGTTGCAAATGTTCTGTTGGTAGAATTCAAAATATCTTTCATAAAAATTCCTCATCAATTCAGGAAGCTTCTTATTCTCTTCATCATAACGGAATCCTCAAGGTTAACCTTCGGAGGATTATCGGGCACATAAACCGTTCCGTAAATATCCGATGCAAGTATACCCATTTCAAGCATAATTTCAATAACCGCCGATATCCTTGCAAGATTGCCGCCGTCGTCGCCGAGTCTTGAACATATCGCTTCGCAATATTTATCTTTCAGCGGCTTTTGTTTTATGCTTTTATAAACATCAACCTGGAGCTGTCTGTCGGGAAGAAGTCTGTCCGCTTCTTCTCTCGTCAGCTTTTCGTTTCTTGAGAATTTATCAAACAGTCTCAGCGACTCAAGAACCTTTTCTTCATCCGTTTCGGAATGCCTTATTCCTCTGACGATAACCGACACTCTTGTGTCGCCGTTATAGACATTCTTATCGAGATTTACCGCAAGGTCAACAATATCGCCTTTTTCAAACGGGAAAAGAACTTCACGCATTCCGAAATAAACCACGCCCGTTCTTGCACCGTTTCTGGAAATCATCATTCTGATATGCTTCCCGTCGGAAACGCCTGCAATATCCTCTATCTTAACTCCGAAAAGCCCGAAGCAAGGCTGATGATTGCCCGCACCGAAGGGTTCGAGAAGACTCATTGAATCGAGTATTTCAAGGCTGATTGAACCCGGAAGGAGTTTGCAGTCGATTTTCTGAATTGCAAACGGCATTTCTTTATCCGCCGCATATTCATTTATCTTCTTTCTGAATGCATCTATATCCGATGCTTTGAGTCCGATGCCTGCCGCAAGGGTATGACCGCCGAAATGGTCAAGAGTATCCGAAGCGTATTCAATCGCATCGTATATCGAAAAGCCTTCTATACTGCGGCATGAACCCTTTGCTGTTTCGCCGTCACGGGAAATAACAACACTCGGTCTGCCGTATCTTTCTGTAATTCTTGCAGCAACTATTCCGATAACTCCCTGATGCCAGCCTTCACCGTCAACAACGATGATTTTATCGTTCAATATATCCGTTTCAAGCAGCATTTTCTCTGCGGCATGGTATACATCCGTTTCGGTGCTCTGCCTCACAGAATTCATTTTCTGTATTTCTTCGGCAATATATTCCGCCGTGCTGTCATCATCGCAGAGCAAAAGCTCGAGGGCTTTGTTTGCCGAGCCCATTCTTCCCGCAGCATTGATTCTGGGGCAAACGGTAAAAGCTGCCGTTGATGCCGTAAAAATCTTATCCGAAACGCCTGCAAGATCCATGAGTGCGCTGATACCGGGTCTCGGATTATCATTGAGAATGCGCAGACCTCTGCGCACCATAACACGGTTTTCGCCCGTAAGCGTTACAACATCGCCGATTGTTCCGAGAGCAACAAGATCGCCGTATTCTTCAATAAGGATTTCTCCGTCGTCACCCTCAAGAGCGCAGACAAGCTTGAACGCAACTCCTACGCCCGACATTTCTTTGAATGTGCTGGGGCAGTCGGGTCTGTGAGGGTCAACAACCGCATAAGCATCGGGAAGAACATCGCCGACCTTGTGGTGGTCGGTAACAACAAGGTCAATGCCGAGTTCCTTTGCCCTTTTCGCTTCTTCAATGGCGGAAACTCCGTTATCAACTGTAACAATGAGCTTTACTCCCCTGTCGGCAAGTTCTTCAATTGCTCCGATGTTAAGACCGTAGCCCTCGGTGAGCCTGTCGGGAACATAACGCATAACATTCGCTTCTCTTGTTTCGAGATATGAATAAAGCAGAGCCGTTGCCGTGACGCCGTCTGCATCATAATCTCCGAAAATACAGATAAACTCAAAATTATCTATCGCTCTGTTTATTCTTTCAGCCGCCTTGCTCATATCCGCAATTGAAAGAGGAGAAAGAGAAAGGGGTGCATCATAATCAAGGAAGTCGCTTATTTCGTCTATATTGTCAAAGCCTCTTGAGGTAACAAGCAGTGCGGCAAAGGGGTCAACACTCAAATCCTGAGCCACCTGCGCCGCAATATCCTTGCTGCTCTTTGAAACTATCCATTTCTTACGCTTCAAAATATAATCATCCTTTATAATTATCTCAATATCTTGATATTATAACAGTTATAAAAGAATAATGCAAGCAAATAAATGCAGGTATCAGCAAAAATTTGCCGATACCTGCATAAGTTTATTTGTTCAAAAAGTCAAAAAGTCCGTGCCAGTCATCACGGCTGAAATAATGGGTTCCTTTGCGATAGCAAAAACCGATATTACCGTCGTTGAGATATTTTTCCGGATTGAGGAAATCTCCCTCACCGAAAACCAGACCTTTTTTGCCGTATAATTCAAAAGCCTCGGATGCCGCAGCACTGCATAAAAACTGACTTTCGGGTCCTGCCCACATATCATTTTCCGCGGATGCAACATGAACCCTGCGGGGCGCAATCAAAGCCTGAAGAAAGTGCTGGTCAAAAGGAGTTTCGTTATCTTTGTTTCTGTAATTTTCATAGTTCTTGCAGAACCAGAATTCAAATCTGTCAAGAATGTTGCCGATTGTTTCGGTTTTCGGGTGCTTGCCTCTGTTGAGTGAGTCACCGCTGCAGCCCGAACAGTTCGTATGCACAACCGAAAAACGTTTATCAAAAGCGCCCGTCAGCAGAGCTGTTTTTCCGAGTCTTGAATGACCGCAGACGCAGATGTTTTCCTTGTCGATTTCATCACGGGTCTGAAGAAAATCCATAACTCTCATTGCAGCCCATGCCCACATTGCAATCTTGCCCGGTGAATAATCAGTGCGTTCGGAATTCTTATATACCAAGCCTGCAAGACCGTTTGTGAAATCACCGTCATCGCTTGTTACATCCTTATAGCAGAATGATGCACAGGCAAATCCGTTATCTGCAATTTCTTCCGACGGCATATATTTATCGGGCATATCGGGTCTGAAATTGATATGAACGAAAGCCTTGCATTTCTTTTTTCCCGACGGATAAACATAATTCACGGGGAAGGTGAATTTTTCGCCGTAAACAACGCTTGTTATTTCAAGCTCAATATGAGTTGCCTTGCTTGCACAGAATCTTTCATCTGTATTTTTTATCTCAAAAGTCACGGATTCGGGTTCTTCGGGAAGATATCCGTATTCACTTTCAAGCATGGTTTTTGCAACCTTGGGACGGACAATATTTTCCCATTCCTCAACCGTTTCAGCCCTTTTGCCGCCGAATTCAAGCACAGAGGGAACGCCGAGTTTTTCAAGCTTTTCTTTCACCATATTTATCACACTCCTGACTATAATTATAAGTAGTTACAACAGTTTGTCAACACAAAAAACCGCACCTTACGATGCGGTCATTATTTCATATTCAATTTTTGTTCTGCTCACAGCCGCTTTACGACAATTCCTGCATAATTTGCATCAACTGCAGTTTGACAAGCTCTTTGCAGACAAACAATTAATTTCATATTTATCTGAAGGGTTCTTTCAAATACTGCTTCTTATCTGTCGTTACCTGCGGCTGCGAGCTGATGTTCTGCAAAGTACATCGGGTATCGCCGCCTTTCTCTTATTCAATGTAACAATTATTGACCTCTAACTTACAATCTATGGTCAAGAGGAATCATTCGGAGATAAAGACTTTTTCAGACATTCCTTTGCGGCTTCGCCTTATCTGAACTCAAATATATTTCAGAGGATTAGAGTCTTTTTTGTTTTTCTCCGGTTCCTTTCCTCGTCTATAATATAGCATGATTTTTGGTAATTGTCAATAGTTTTTTACGATAAAGTTGATAACTTTCATATAATTTTCACTTATCGTGATTTCCTATTGACTAATAACGCAATTGGAGTTAAAATAAAATCACCGAGTAAAGAAAGGACAATATCTCAATGAACAACGAAGAATATACTCCCGATATAGTAAGCATAGTTGACGAGGACGGAAAAGAGCATATTTTTGAAGAACTCGACAGAATAGAAACCGATAAGGGCAGATATGTTGCTCTGCTTCCCCTGCCTGAAACTCCCGATAAAATAACCGAAGAGGATAATGAACTCATCATTCTTAAGGTTGAAGAAGAAAACGGAGATACCTATCTTTGTCCGATTGAAAACGACGAAGAATTCAACGAAGTCGGTCAGGCATTTGAAGAAAGACTTTCTGAAATGTTTGACTTTGAGGAAGAATAATAAAGTTTATTCTTAACAAAATAAAAACACCCTGCCTTGTGCGGTAACTTGCAGTCAATATGTAACCCAACACACAATAATAGGGAGCCCGGCTCCGACGGCGGATTGCAGACCTCCCGCTTTTCAGCGGACGAAGGGAGCGTGAAACCGTTGGGCGGCACCCACCTGCTATAAGAGCAGGTTACAATCGTCTGCATTCGGCTTGGCGGGGATATTTATGTAAAAAACATTTTCAATCCCGGAGGAACCAAAGGTGCAAAAGCTTTTTAACGCAGATTTGCTCGATATAATCCCCGTTGAAAGAGGCTTTGTTTATGCCTGCAAGGAAACAACGCCCGAAGACGAGGATGCCGTTGCATTTTATATATATAATCAGGAAATAGATATTTTTGAAAAGATTCCCGTGCTGAAATACATAAACGCAAAATTCGGTGAAAACGGAACCGTTTTTGCACGCACGCTCGGGGATTTTGTTACCTGCACCATTGTCAGCCTTTCGGGAAACACCCTTGCTGCATCATATGCTGACGGAAGTCTGAAAATCCTTAACAGCTACGGTGAGCTGATTGCCGAAAACAAGGTTGAATACCTTGAAAACCCTGCTTGCTCACCTGCCGCAAACGGCGCTGATTTATGGTTTGCCGTTCCGGAATCGAACGCAATCATCAATTATTCGGTGAAGCACGACAGAATAGAATTCCGCATCGGAAGTCCCAAAGAAAGAGCGTTTTTCCACCCTGTCGATGTTTCGGTTTACGACAACAAGCTGTTTATCTGCAACACAAATTCTTATAAAATCAGAACGATTGATTTTGATAACTATAATGTTGCGGATTACTGTGTTTTCAACGAACCGGTTTCCAAATATTTCAGAGTGAAGGACATCGAATATGTAGTCATGCGCTCGGGTGTTTACAGTTTATAATGTTATATCACATATCCAAAGAACGCTGTCACGGCGTTCTTTTTTATAAACCCGATGTTACAAATGTAACAATTGAAAAAAATCGTGATTTTTAGCGTTGATGATATTGATTTTTTTAATTTAGCATGATATCATATTAAAGAAAACAAATCTGGAGGGATATCATGAAAACAGCACTCGAATACAGCAACAATTTTGATGTTAAAAGGCTTGCTAAATATGCAGTGAAAAACATCACAAGAATCTGCAACGAAATCGGTCCCAGAAAACCCGGTTCACCCGAAGAACTCAAGGCTCAGAAGCTCATGGCAAAGGACCTTGAAAACTACTGCGACGATGTTCAGATTGAAGAATTCACCGTTCACCGTCAGGCATTCATGGGCTTTATCCCCTTCACTGTTGCCTGCGCAGTTGCAAGCGTTTTTACATATGCATTTGCAAATCCCGTTATCTCGCTCATCCTTGTTATTCTCGGATTTATTCCCCTTCTGCTTGAATTTGTTATGTATAAGCAGTTCATCGACCCTCTTTTCATCGGTCATCCAAGCCACAATGTTATCGCAAAAAGAGCTCCCAAGGGTGAAGTTAAAAAGCGTTTCATCATTGTAGGCCATGCAGACAGCCAGTTTGAATGGACTCTCAACTATCTTCTCGGCGGAGTCGGCATGAAGCTTGTTCTCATTCCTGCGGTTGTCGGTCTTGTTGCAGACCTTATCATTGCAATCATCGGCATTATCTGCGCCGGAACAAACGGTGCTCTCGAAGCTGCAGAACCCCGTTGGCTCATGATTCTCGGCTTTGTTATCGGCTGTATCTTCATCCCCTTCCAGCTCGGCTTCCTTTTCTTCCAGAGCTACACCAAGAGCGTTCCCGGTGCAAACGATAACCTCACAGGCTGCTATGTAGGCATGGCAGTTGCAAAGGCTATGGCTGACACAGACACAAGACTTGAAAACACGGAGCTTGTTGTTATCTGCTCAGGTTCGGAAGAAGCAGGCCTCAGAGGTGCAAAGGCATATGTAAAGGCTCATGAAAAAGAGCTCAAGGAAGTTGAAACTTGCGTTGTCGGTGCCGACACCTTCCGTGACCTTGAAACAATGGCTGTTTACGACAGAGACCTCAGCGGTACCGTTCAGCATCATTGGGGCGCAAAGCATCTTGTTCAGAATGCAGGCAAAAACTGCGGCTACGACCTTAAGTTTGAATCCATCTATATCGGCGGCTGCGATGCTGCGGCATTCACACAGAAGGGCATCCCTGCAACAGGCTTTGCAGCAATGGATCCCACTCCTCCCCGTTATTATCACACAAGACTCGACAATGCAGACAACCTTGTTCCCGAAGCTATCGAAGCAGGTATTGAGATTATGCTTGAAACAGCTTGTATGTATGATAAGGAAGGTCTTCCGACCAAATAATATACAGTAAATATAGACAAAAAACCGTCGGTATTTTCGGCGGTTTTTTTATTGAATTCTGTTATATTTATATGATATTATTATCTCAATAACTTAAAAACGAAAGGGGCGTTTTTATGCATACAATAAAACCTCACATTCTCAAGGATGATATGTATTTTCAGCTCAAGAATTACTGCATCCTTTATAAAAAAGACATTCCCGTGTGGGAATACACCCGCGGAATGTTCCTCGGCGACAGCTATGAAATGGAAGATTTCAAGGGCGAAATCAAAAGCGGCGATATCTGGTACGCAGGATATGATTCGGCTCATTTCTTCAAGGCAAGCATAACCGTTCCAGAAGAAATGGACGGACTTGAACTGCGTGCAAAATTTGCCGTCGGCGGTGAAGCACTCGTTAAATGCAACGGTCATTATATTTCAGGCTGTGCATCAAGAGATTCAATCCCCGACAGAACGGAAGTTGCTCTCGGTGTTCACAAGGCAGGCGAAGTTCTTGAATTTGAAATCGAAGCAACGGTTGACTCCATGAGCTTCTGCGATGCCGCAATGGACGGCGCAAAGCACGCGGAATGCCGTTTCGGCGAAACCTGCATTTTTGTTGTTGACAAGGAATGTGAAGGTTATTATATCGACCTTCAGGTTGCATTCCAGGCTCTTGATTATATCAAAGACGAGCATATCAACGCAAAGGTTTATGCTGCAGTTGACGACAGTATGCACATGGTTGACTATGATTTTGACGAAGCAAGAGTCAGAGAATCAATCCATGCCGCAAGAAAATATTATCTTTCAAAGATAGCTTCCATTGACTGGTCGGCACAGAGCAAGGTTATTCTCACAGGTCACAGCCATATCGACGTTGCATGGCTCTGGAGAATTCAGGAAAGCATCAGAAAGAGCGCAAGAACATTCATGAATGTTACCTCACTCATGGATGTTTATCCCGAAATGACATTCGGTCAGAGCCAGGCTGTTCTTTATCAGATGATGAAGGACCATTATCCCGAAATCTATGAGAAGATTAAAGAAAAGGTTGCATCGGGTCAGTGGGATATCTGCGGTAACGTATGGGTTGAGGCTGATACAAACATCGCTTCGGGCGAAGCACTTATCAGACAGGTGCTTTACGGCACGGAATTCTTCAGAAACGAATTCGGCAAGGTATCAAAGACATACTGGCTTCCTGACTGCTTCGGCTTCACATGGGCACTCCCCCAGATTATCAACGGCTGCGGAATGCAGAATTTCATAACATCCAAGCTTTCATATAACGATACAACAAAATTCCCCTACAGTATGTTCATGTGGCAGGGCAATAACGGCGACAAAGTTTATGCTCACCTTATGCGTCCCGCATACAACTGCCATTACAATGTTGAAGAAATCATGACTGTTGACAAGGAATGCAACAACAAAAACGAGCTCAACACCGCCATGAGTATGTACGGCTACGGTGACGGCGGCGGCGGTCCCACAAGAAATATGCTTGAAAGAGGCAGACGCCTTCAGAATTTCCCCGGTCTTCCCAAAACCGAAATCGGTCATGTTGACGACTTCTTTGAAACCTTCAAGGGTCACGAGGACGAGCTCCCCGTATGGAACGGCGAAATGTTCTATGAAAACCACAGAGGCACATTCACAAGCCAGGCATTTGTTAAGAAGAACAACCGCAAGGGCGAATATCTTTTCACAAGAGGCGAAATGCTTTCCGTATTCGCCGAAAAATTCCTCGGCAAGGAATATCCGAAGGAGGAACTCGAAAAGGGCTGGAGAATTCTTATGACCAACCAGTTCCATGATATTCTTCCCGGTTCATCAATCCATGAAGTATTTGAAGACTGCCGCAGAGATTATGCCGTAATGAACAAAATCGGCGAAGATATCTATAACGGTGCACTCAAGGGTCTTTCAGGTGCGGTTACTGCAGACAAAAACAGCATCACCGTATGGAATCTTACCAATGCGAGAAGCTATGAGGCTATTGAAGTTGAGGGCGTTCCCGAAGGTATGTATGCCGCAACAAAAGACGGTCTTTCACTTCCTTGCACATATGTTGACGGCAAGTTTATTTTCCTTCCCGATGAACTCGAGCCCATGAGCTGCAAAACCTTCGTTCTTAAAGAAGGTGAATGCATCTATTCACCTGTTGAGGTTCAGACAAACCTTCTTGAAAACGCAGTTCTTCGTGTTGAGCTTGACGAAAACGGCATAATCACAAGCATTTACGATAAACTCCATGAACGCGAAAGCCTTGACGGCAGAGGCAACATTCTCACAATTTCACTTGATAAGTGCGTTCATGAAACCGCATGGAATCTTGAACTCAACTATCAGAAGAAGATGTGGGAACTCAAGGCTGACAAGATTGAAGTTGTTGAAAGCAACGCTGTCAGAGGCGTTATCAGAGTTACATACACATTCAACAAATCAACCATCACTCAGGATGTTATCCTTTATCAGAACGGTGAAAG
>JAZSAH010000045.1:0-5957 GCA_045601745.1 Acutalibacteraceae bacterium | reverse complement strand
ATCAATCTTTGAGAAAAGATTCTCAAACATGAATGAATAATAGCTGTTTTTATGCTCTTTGGGAAGATCACAGTATTCATCAAGATTGAAGGTTGTGATATCCTTGAAAGAAACATTGCCTGCCTTATATTCTTCTACCATATAGTTATAGGTCGGAACGGGAGTTGCGCCTGTTGCAAGACCGAGTACGCATGAAGGATTTTCCTTGACTGCATCGCAGAAAAGCTGACCTGCAGCCTTACCGATTTCCGCTTCATTCTTAAAAATTCTGATATCCATATTATAATCAACCTTTCTTATGAAATCTTTACTTCGCAATGGTTTTCGGAGGAGTCATAAATTGCCTGCATAATCTTCGAGGTTTCAACCGCAAAATCGATATTCTGCTGATTCTTGTCGCCCGTCTTTATGCATCTGATAAAATCATTGATTTCGTTCTGATACATATCTGTCTGCTTTGCGGAAACCTGAGTTTCGGTGAGCATACCGTTTTTGACTGACCAGATTCTGAAATCGGAGCAATATCTGAGTCTGATGCCTGCCTTATCACCCATGAAATCGATGAACATTTCATCTTCGCCGATATTCTGAGCCCATGCGCCGTTGAAAGTGATAACGGGGCCCGATGTTCTTACAATACCGGTTACCGAATCGTCAACGTCGTATGTACCGTTCATATCTGCTGTATCCTCTGCCCACATACCTGTATATGTATAGTTGGGAATATCCTTGCCGAGCTTGCAGAATGCTTCACCCGATGCAGTCAGAGGCTTGGGGTCACCGCAGCAATACATGATAAGATCAAGGAAATGAACACCCCAGTCAATAAGCACGCCGCCGCCGGACTTCGATTTTGTTGTGAAATCTCCGCCGATACCGGGAATCGAGCGCTGCTTTCTGAATGAAGCATAAACATGATGAACATTGCCGAGCTCACCCTGATCGATGAGTTCTTTAACCTTCATGACATAGGTGTTGAAACGGTTGCAAACGCCGATATTGAGAACTCTGTCAGTTTCCTTTGCAACCTTCTGCATTTCAAGAGCCTCGGAGAGAATTCTCGCAGCAGGCTTTTCGCAAAGAACGTGCTTGCCTGCAATCATGAAATCAATTGCGATAACGGAATGCAAATCGTTATGTGTGCAAACAGAAACAGCATCAAGATCGGGATCGCTGAGAATTTCATGATAATCAACAACAGCTGTTCCGCAGCCGTACTTTTTAACAGCATTTTCAGCTCTTTCGGGAATAATATCGCAGAAATACTTGATTTCAACTTCATCATTTGCCATATATGAGGGAATATGGGATGCATTTGCAATTGTTCCGCATCCGATAACAGCAACTTTGATTTTTGACATTTTAACTGACCTCCAATATATTTTTTATAAAAGTCCAATATATAATATACCATAAATTTAAAAATTGTAAAGTTAATTGCAAAAAAATCTTGATAAAAGAATCAATGTTTGATATTATTATGCTGAATAAGGCACATTGCCAGGAAAAGGAGATAATTATTATGGGCAGATTTCCTATCGGTGTTATTATCGACAGTTTCAGAACAGATATAACAACAGCGGTCAAAAAAGCAGCCGATGTCGGTGCACAGGGTTTTCAGGTTTATGCAACTCGCGGTGAAATGTCACCCGAAAACATGAACGCAACAAAAATCAGCGAATTCAAAAAGCTTGTTTCCGATAACGGTCTTGTTATATCAGCTCTTTGCGGCGACCTCGGCGGAGGCGGATTCTGCTTTGCTGACAGAAACCCCGAAAAGATTGAAAAATCCAAGAGAATAATCGACCTTGCAAAAGAACTTGATACAAACGTTGTCACAACTCACATCGGCGTTGTTCCCGAAGATAAGAATATTGACAGATATAAGGTTATGCAGGAAGCCTGCTTTGAGCTTTCACGCTATGCAGACAGCATCGGCGCACACTTTGCAATCGAAACAGGTCCTGAAACATCCGCCGTTCTCAAAGAATTCCTTGATTCACTCGGTTCAACGGGCGTCGGCGTTAACCTTGACCCCGCAAACCTTGTTATGGTAACAGGTGATGACCCTGCAGGTGCGGTTTATAATCTTCAGAGATATATCGTTCATACCCACGCAAAAGACGGCAAACAGATTTTCTTCAAAGACCCCGAAATCATTTACGGTCTTAAGAAAGATGTAATCATCACAGAAGATTCCTTCCTTGAAGTTCCTCTCGGCGAAGGTCAGGTCAACTGGGAAAAATATCTTGCAGCTCTTGAAGATATCGGTTATAAAGGCTTCCTTACAATCGAAAGAGAAGTCGGCGACGATCCCGAAAAGGATATCAGAAAAGCAGTTGAATTTCTTAAGAGCCACGGTTGCTGAGGTGATGTGAAATGAAAATCGGTGTCAGCAGCTACAGCTTTCAGCAGCTTATAAATTCAGGCGAAGAAACTCAGCTGAGCATAATGAAAAAAGCAAAAGAAATGGGCTTTGACGGAATTGAATTCACCGACCTTTCCCCTGCCGACGGCGTCAGTGAGAAAGAATATGCCGAAATGATAAGGGAAGAAAGCGAAAAGCTTTCGCTCCCTGTTATCAGCTACACTATTTCCGCAAATCTTCTTAAGGATAACAACCTTGATGCAGAGGTTGAAAGAATCTGCAGAAAGGTTGACATTGCAGACATTCTCGGTGTCGGATGCATGAGACACGATGCTGCATGGGGTATGCCCGATGAAATCAGAAATCACGCAGGCTTTGAGCAGGTGTTACCCGTTCTTGTTGAAGGATGCAAAAGAGTTACGGAATATGCAAAAGAAAAAGGCATCGTCACCTGCATTGAAAACCACGGATTTTTCTGTCAGGACAGCGAAAGAGTTGAAAAAATCATAACCGGCGTTGCAGATGATAATTTCGGTGTTCTTCTCGATATCGGCAACTTTTCCTGCGTTGATGAAAACAGCGCATGTGCAACAGGCAGACTTGCTCCGTATATAAAGCATATCCACGCCAAAGATTTCCACATCAAAAGCGGAAACGGTTTTAACCTCGGAAAAGGCTTTTTCAAATCAAGAGGCGGAAATTATCTCAGAGGTTCAATAATCGGTCACGGCGATATTCCCGTTATGCAGTGCCTTGCAATTGCAAAGAATGCAGGCTATGACGGATATGTCAGCGTTGAATTTGAAGGTCTCGAAAAATGCCTTGACGGCATTGAAATCGGTTATGAAAACCTTAAAAAGTTTATAGAAATGATATAAAAAACAGGCTGTTACTCCATCGAGGTAACAGCCCGTTTTTATTATATTCAGATATTATTGACCGCTTCCGTTGAGTCCGAAACCATCTTTTCACGGCGGAGTTTAAGCTCCTGCTCAATGAATTTTCTCTGCTCCTTGTCATCCTTGACAAAAACAATTACAGCCAGATAAAGGACTGCGCCTACAATGGGTCCGAGAATGAACATGGGCCACTGCCATTTCATAAAAACTGCGTTTTGTGCAGTCATGGCAATATTCTGGTTATATCCGACAAGCGTAAGCAGCTTTCCGTTGATAAAAAGCGCAATTGCGTCGCCGACCTTGGTTGCAAAATTCTGCATTGAGAAAGTAATTCCCTCGGTGCGTTTGCCTGTTTTATATTCAACCTGGTCGATTGAGTCACTCATTAGTGAACGGTGGGCAATATTAACCATGAATGCCGGAATGCTCTGAAGTCCCATAAGAACGGCAACAATAATGATATTCCAGATATTTTTGAATCCGATAAAATACGAAACAATTCTGAGAACAATCGATGAGACCTGAGCAAGAATAAGCACTCTTTTCATGCCGCCGACTTTGTCAACAATCTTTGTTGCGGCAAACTGAGCAAAGGTTCCGGGTGCGCCTGTCAGCAAGCCGTAAACAAACTGAGTTGTTCCGCCGCCGATTTCCATTCCGCCGACTTTATAAAAGACCTGGCTTTCAAAGAAATATGCCCAGGGAACGGAAAGCTTTATGTATTCAAGAATTCTTGCAAGCGAAATGAGAAGCATCGTTTTGTTATGACGCAGAACAAAAATCGCTTCAAAAAGGCTTTCTTTCTCTTTGTTTTCATTCTTTACGGATTCTTCCATTTTGTATGCCGACATCGAAATAAGCTGTCCTCCCAGACCGAGAACCAATGCAGCTCCGAAGAAGAATGACTTATCCGTTGCACCGAAATTATTGATTGCAATATCCTTCACCAAAGGAACAAGACCTGCAAGAGCGCCGCCGACAGTTACGCCGATAGCTGTCCATTGAGCAGCCCTTGTGCGTTCTTCGGAACGGGGCGAGCTGAGCGCAAGCATACCCCAGAGGGCAACATCCTGCATCGAATAAACCAGATCCCAGAGAAGATAGAGAACAAGCACATAAATGATTGCTTTTTCGCTTCCGAGGTTCCAATCTTTGAACATCATCAGACTGACAATGCCGATGATTGCAGGAAGATATATCAGATAAGGTCGGAGCTTTTCACCCGATTTTTTAAATGTATGTCTGTCGATAAGTGCGCCGATTATAGGGTCGTTAATCGAATCCCACAGCCTGCTTATACCGGTTATCATACCGACGGCATCGGCACTGATTTTCAGCACATTGTTGCAAAAGTAAAAAAGCCATCCGTTGATAAAGCCGTAGTTCATGTTCTGACCGGCAATACCCGCTGCATAGGCGAACAGATTCCTGTTCGGAATGCGACCGTCAGAAAGAGTTTTTCCGGGAACCTTTACGCTGTCAGCCATATAATCCCTCCGTTATATTTTTTATCATTATAACATATCGGATTTATAAAATCAATGAAATAAATTCATATAATAGATACCTTAATATTTTGATTTCTGACATTAAAAAGCAAACTCCGTTCTTATACAACACACTAAATACAGAAATCATTGGGTAATTTTACACAATAAATTGTTGAAAACGGAAAAAATTTGTTAGATAATTGTTAAAAATGCAGCGTTAATAAATTCTTAAGAATTTATTTGTTGCTTTTTAATTCTTTTCATGTTAAAATAGGGACGATTTTGTGACCTGGGGGTATAATGTTTTGACCAAAACATTTTATAAAGTCAGAGAAATAAGAGATTTAAGAGATTTAATAACACAAAGTGCAGAACTTTACAGCGACAAACCCGCATACGAAGTAAAAGACTCAAAAGGCAATCACTATGAGATTACCTACAAAACATATCTGAACCAGATAAAGGCTCTCGGTACTGCTCTTACAGACATGGGTCTCAAGGGCGAAAAAATTGCAGTCGGCGGCGACAACAGCTATGAATGGTGCCTTTCATACATGGCAACCGTTACAGGCGTCGGCGTTATTGTTCCCGTTGACAAGGAACTCCTTTTCGACGATATCAATAACATTCTCAACACTGCCGATATCAAGCTCTTTTTCTGCGATAAGAAAGTATACAAAAAGCTCATGGCTCGCAAGGATGAGGTCAAGAGCGACATTAAGATTGTTATTATCCACGGTACGGTTGAAGGCGAGCTTTGCCTTCAGGATTTGCTTGACAAGGGCGAAAAACTCCTTGCAGAGGGCGACAAACGCTATCTTGAAGCTGAAATCGACCCCAACGCAATGTGTTCTCTCCTTTTCACATCGGGAACAACAGGAATGTCAAAGGGCGTTATGCTCTGCCACAGAAACTTCTGCTCGGAAGTTATGGCAGCAATGGGTGTTCTCAAAATCACTCCCGATGACTGCGGCATTTCAATGCTTCCTCTCCATCATACATATGAAAGCACAATCATTCTTTTCTTTGCTCCCTACTGCGGTGCAAAGGTTACATTCTGCGACGGTTACAAATATGTTCTTAAGAACATGAAGGAATTCAGCCCTTCAATTTTCGTTGCCGTTCCCCTTCTTCTTGAAACAGTTCACAGACGCCTTATGAAGAAGGTCAGAGAAAGGCCTCACGGCGAACAGCTCTTCA
>JAZSAH010000044.1:0-17933 GCA_045601745.1 Acutalibacteraceae bacterium | reverse complement strand
TTCAACTTCACCGATAAGGATTTTTGTGCCTTCGGGAACGGTTACGCCTGAAAGCTCTGCAATCTTTGCGGCAGGCTGACCAACGATTTTGGCGTTGAGAGCGCCGTTGATGATGATTGTCTTTCTTACCTTTTCTGTTTCGGTGGGATTAAGGAAGTAACAGCCTCTTGCTGCGAATTCTTCCTTAACTGTATCGTAGATATTTTCCATAACGATAACTGACTGTTCGGATGCACAAATCATACCGTTATCGAATGTCTTTGAGTGAATGATTGAGTTAACAGCAAGAAGGATATCTGCACTGTCGTCGATGATTGCGGGAGTGTTACCTGCGCCAACGCCGAGAGCGGGCTTACCGCTTGAATATGCAGCCTTAACCATGCCGGGGCCGCCTGTTGCAAGGATGATGTCTGCTTCCTTCATAACTGTGTTTGTCATTTCGAGTGAGGGAACATCAATCCAGTCGATGATTCCTTCGGGAGCACCTGCTGCAACTGCTGCTTCAAGAACAAGCTTTGCAGCTGCGATTGTGCAGTTCTTTGCTCTGGGGTGCGGAGAGATAATGATAGCATTTCTTGTCTTAAGAGCAAGAAGGCACTTGAAAATAGCAGTTGATGTGGGGTTTGTTGTGGGAATAACAGCTGCGATAACGCCGATGGGATCTGCAACCTTCTTGATACCGAATGCCTTGTCTTCTTCGATAATACCACAGGTCTTTGTGTCCTTATAAGCATTGTAGATGTATTCTGAAGCGTAGTTATTCTTGATAACCTTATCTTCAACAATACCCATGCCTGTTTCTTCAACAGCCATTTTTGCGAGGGGGATTCTTGCCTTGTTTGCTGCAGAAGCCGCTGCAAGGAAAATCTTGTCAACCTGCTCCTGAGTGTAGGTTGCGAAAACCTGCTGAGCCTTTCTCACGCGAGCAATTGCTTCGGTGAGCTTTTCAACGCCGTCGATGATTTCGTAAGTTTTTGTAGCCATTTTTTATCCTCCTGAATATGTTTTACATAATTGATAACTTATTGTTAAGATATGCGAGTGAGAGTGCCAGTCTTTCCTGCTTCAAAAGAATTCCGTCGGGCACTTCAAGGTTGCACGGAGCAAAGTTCCAGATTGCGGATATTCCGCTTTCAATCATTTGGTCACATACAGACTGAGCCGAACCCGAACCTACGGTTATTATCCCGATTTGCACATTGTTTTGTTTGCAAAACGATTGAAATTCCTTCATCGGAAGAATTTCAATTGAACGGTTATAGCGGATTGCGGTTTCATTGCAGTCAAATGCGGCGATGATTTTTACACCGTAATCCTCAAAATCATCAAACTCGAGAAGCGCTTTTCCGAGTTTGCCTGCACCGACAAGCACGGCGTTGGTCATATCGCCCTGACCGAGATGAGCCTCAATGCACTTCATCAGGTCAGAGGTCTTATATCCGACCTTGGGCTTTCCTGCACCGCTTACGGCACTCAGGTCTTTTCGGACCTGAACTTCGCCGAGAGAAAGTTTTTTTGCAATTACGGTTGCTGAAATATACGGAACATCATCAACCGAAAGTTCCCGCAAAAACTGAAGATAATGCGGAAGTCTGCCCAATGTTGCTTTGGTTATTCCTGTTTTATCCACCGTAACTCCTCCTCTCTTTGACCACAGCTATCTTAACAAATCATCGTCAAGTTGGGAATTATTAAAATGTTCAATCGGTATTATCAATATCGATAACCCCTATATCGATATAAAAAAATCAAGACCCGTCCTTTACAGACGAGCCTTGGAAATTTCACTATTCAGATGTTTTCGTTTTGAGTCACAAAGAGCGGTAATGAACTTTTTGTCAAGCTCCGTCAGCTTGTAACCGTTCTTATAAATCAAAACATCTTTATATACCTTTTTATTATCCACACATTTCTTTTGCACAAGATTATATCGTTCAAGAACACTTGGCGGTGCGGGCGAAACCCACATAAAAGTTTCGGGATTCTGCGAAAGCAGATCAAACTGGCTTGCTCTTTCGAAAATGAAAATCCTGCGGTCAATGTTATCAGGCAATTCCGATTTGACAACCTTTGCAAGCGGAAGTGACGGCACATAGGGGTCAGCGTGAGCAATTTCAATATAGTCCGTCAGATCATCAAAAGTGATTTCTTCTTTCTTCGCAAGCGGATTATCGGCACTCATAATAAGGCAATAAGAAAACTCCGTTACCATTTCGTAGCTGAGTGCTTTTTCTTCAAGCATCGATTTGAAATACTTATCAAAATTCTCCGCATATCGGATTATACCGAGCTTATAGTCGTGGTTAAGGATATTGTTGATTGTTCTCTGTGAATTGGTTTCTTTATAGAAAATCTCACAGGCATTCTTTGAAAGCGTTTTTGAAAACTCCGCAAATGCATCGGAAATATAACAAGCACGGGGCACGGATATGGAAAACTTCTGTTTCTTTACCTGACCGCTTTTATACATATTCTCAACCTGATCAATCTGCTTGAGAATATCCTTAGCATAGCTGATGAATTCTTCGCCCTCGGGAGTGAGCACCATTCCTTTTGCCGTGCGGTCAAAAACAGTAATGCCTAAATCCGCTTCAAGCTCTTTGATTGAACGGCTGATGTTCGGCAAAGCAACATAAAGACTTTCTGCCGCTTTGTTCAGTGAACCCACTTTTGCAACCTCAACAGCATACTTCATATGCAGTATATTCATTTATCTCACCTCTGTATGAGTGATTTTATAAATATACAATTATTATATAACTTGTTTCCGTTTTGTTCAAGTGTTACTTTATAATTGCAGTAGCTAAATTAATAAAAACATTTTCACAAAGCATCTTGACAAACAAATGTTCCGTGTGATATAATAAGTTAAAATTATTTTGACAATTGAATAACGATGTAATTGATTGCTGATATGAGTCCGCCTAAAGCCGGCGATATGCTAAGAGAAAATTATCGCACTCCTCACCTTTGTTGATACTGTACGTGGCAAATGCCTCAGGTGATGCGTGATTAGAAAACAGTATGCCTTTGAGATTATTTTAAATTTCAAAGCCGTTACATAAGACATCATTTGTAAAAGCGAGAGCAACGCTCCCGCCGATTGATGCTGTCTGTGTGACGGCTTTTTTGTTTTGCTCAAATTATTTCAGAACTGTAGAAAATGCAAAAATCAAATTGGAGAGTGTTTGATTTATAGCTGCATCGTTTCAAAAATTTCTGTCGGATGAAACGTTCTTTTTACAGTTGTTCACCTATGAATAATCTTTCAAAAAAGACGCCTTTTGAAAAATTATTTTTTTGGAAAGGAGGTTTATGTTTTGAAAACAGGTTTGAAGAAATCTCAGAAGACAACCGAGATATTTTTTGATGAATCAAGTCCGATTATTACAGTGTCGACCTACAACACGGATTTAAAAAATCGTTTGTCAGCTTATTCGGAAAAACATCCGGACTTGAGTAAGCTGGTTGACGATTCCGAAGACGCAAGACTGATGTTTGAGATTGAGAAAGGAAGATTTTGTTTCAGACTCACAGAGCCGTACAGCAAAGAACGACGCTCTGCCGCAAGTGAGTTTGCGAAGAAACAAAAACATAAGTTGCGAAACCGCAACAGTAAAAATTAAATGGCATCTGTCTTAACGAGCAATGGATTTGTCCCGTCAAATCCGCTTGCCAAGACTTTTTGATGCGGTGTCATCAGTCTTAGCAAGCACTGAATTTGTAGCCACAAAAAGGCTTGTTTCGACATTCGTCTCAACAAGCACTGAATCTGTACGGACAAATTCGCTTGTCAGGGAAAGTTCCCTGAAACCCTTAAAGAAAAAATTTAAACAAAGAAAGGAGACAGTAAATGAATTATGAAATTATTAACCTGACCGACAATGAACATAATCTCATAACCGATATGTTAAACAACATTTCACAAATTAAAAACATACTTTCGTCAATGACAAAGTCGGAACGGATTGCTTGGTTTCGGAGTAAACAATTCCCACGCAAAATTGATTTCGAAAAAGAAATCAGCGGAACAGTTTACACCGTGCGTACGCATTTCAATTCGGATGCAACCGAAACCTTGAGAGAAAAAACAGAACGAATACTAAAACAAAAATAGTGCAATTTCACACTTTAAAGCATTGAACTTTACGAAGAGATGTGGTATGATAAACGTGTCCTACAATTCATATCATGTTGACTGTAGAAAGGAGTTATATGAGTAAAAAACAGTCAAGTCAAAAAATAACTGCCCTGTATGCACGACTTTCTCGTGACGATGAGAACGAAGATGTGTCGGGCAGCATCAAAAATCAAAGAGCCATTCTTGAGAAGTATGCTAAGGATAATCGCTTACCGAATCCAAGATTCTTTTTTGATGACGGATACTCTGGAGTTACCTTTGCAAGGCCGGCGTTCACGGAAATTCTTGAACTTGCCGAACAAGGGTTGATTGAAAATCTTGTTGTCAAAGATCATTCAAGATTAGGTCGTAACCGATTGGTTGTCGGTCAGTTGCTTGAAGAAGAATTTAAAAGATTGGGTATCAGGTATATCGCAATAATGGATAACATTGATACCGCAAAAGGTTTGAGTGACCTTGTGCCGATGCAAGACTTGTTCAACGAATGGCACGCAAAGAATACAAGTGAAAAGGTACGCCGTGTAATGCAGAGCAAGGGTATGGCAGGAATACCTCTGACAACCAATCCGCCGTTCGGTTATATGAAGAATCCCGATAACAAGAAGGAATGGATTGTCGATGAGCCCGCTGCAGAAGTAGTCCGAAGAATTTTTGATATGTGCATATCGGGACTTGGTCCTGCACAAATTGCAAAAAAATTAAAAGCGGACGGAGTGATGACACCAACCGAATATTGGAGCAGCATAAAAAGAAAATGCGGATACAAACCTGCAATACTTCACAACTGGTGTTCGGATACTGTTGCTTCAATTTTATCTAAACAAGAGTATTGCGGTGATACAGTAAACTTCAGAACAGAAAGAAAATCTTTCAAGATTAAAAAGATGATTGAACGACCCGAAGAAGAGTGGAAGATATTTCCCGATACTCATCCATCAATTATCAGCAGAGAAAAGTTTGAGTTGGTACAAAGTCTTAGAAAGAACAAACGCAGAAATCCTAAAACAGGATTTACAAGTATGTTTTCAGGATTGCTATACTGTGATGACTGTGGTGAAAAATTATATTACGGTGCAACTAACAATTACAAAAGAGAGCAAGCTTTTTTCTTTTGTTCATCATTCCGCAGAGATACAAGTTCTTGCACGGCACACTATATCCGTGAGAAAGTAATCTACAATCTTGTTCTTGAAAATATGCAGAGAGTATTATGGTATGTACAATGCTTTGAAGAAGACTTTGCAACCAAGCAAGTTGAAGAAATGGATTTGAATCATCAGAAAGATTTGAAACTGAAACGCAAGGAACTTGAAAAAGCAAAGAAGCGGATTGCAGAAATTGACCGCATAATCCAAACGCTGTATGAAGATAACACAAGGGGTAAAATATCCGATGAGCGATTTGCAACACTCTCTGAATCTTTGGAAGATGAACAACGGGAATTAAAAGATAGGGTTCCTGAAATTGAAACATTCTTGGAAGAAACGGAAATTAAATGTGAAGGCTTACAGCATTTCATTGAACGGGCAAAAAGAATTACTCGACTGTCAGAGCTTACACCGGAGATAGTTCACGAGTTCATTGAAAGAATTGTTGTGTCAAAGCCCAAGAAGATTAACGGCAAACGGCATCAGACAATAGACATCTACTATCACGGTGCAGGAATAATCAAGATGCTCTCTGCCGAAGAAATGGAAGAAGCGTACCAACAGCATATTTCAAAACAACATAAAGCAAAAACGGCATAGCCAAAGCTATACCGTTCTCAAAAAACATTATTTAATTTTACTGCAAGAGCCGCCATTGGGGTAACTTCCTTATGGAGGGTACCCCAAAGTGAAACGGTTTTTTTCTTTTTATCGGCAGATTATGTTAAGCTGCTGTAGTTTCCTGCGAATTTTTCGTCCCAGTTTTTTTCGATTTCCCTGCGCCATTCAAGCGCCTTTTCCTTCATTTCGTTGCAAAGTGCGGGCATTTCATCGCAGAGATTATGCTTTTCTCCCGGGTCGTTTTCAAGGTCGGAAAGAAAAACCTCGGCACGCTGTTCTTCGCCTTCAACAAGCTGTCCGTTGAGAACAAGCTTATATCTGCCTTTTCTTGCGGCGGTCTGTCCTTCCATTTCCCAGAAAAGATATTCATGCTCCGCTTCGGAGGTTCCGTTAATCACGGGAACAAGGCTCATTCCGTCAAGCTCATAATCATCGGGATTTCCTCCGCAAAGCTCGAGCAGAGTGGGGAAAATATCGGTTGAAATATGGGGCGCATTCTCAACGGCGGTGTTTGTTTTTCCGTACCAGCTGAGAATGGCGGGAATTCTTATTCCGCCCTCAAACAGACTGAATTTATGTCCGCTGAAAATGCCCGATGTGCCGCCGTAATAATAATCCTGAGTGCCGTCAAGCCAGTTTCTCGATTCTCTTGACGGTCCGTTGTCGCTCTGGAAATAGATAACGGTATTTTCAAGAAGACCCTGACGGATAAGCTCATTTCTGATTTCGCCCACGCCGTCATCAACCGCACTTATCATTGCCGCCATAATCTGACGGTCTTTTGAAAGATAAGGGAATCTTCTGATGTATTTTTCGGGTGCGTGCATCGGATAATGAGGAGCGTTATAGGCAACATAGAGCATAAACGGTTCATCATGATGCTTCTGAATAAATTCAACGCTTTTGCGTGTTATTCTTTCGGTCATATATTCGCCGTTTTCATAAACCTCCTCACCGTTTTCCCAGAGGTCATGGGTCGGATTCGTGTTGCCGTCTGCCATTCCCCAATAGAAAATATGGGAGTAGTAGTCAATACAGCCTGCAAGGAAACCCGAAAATTCATCGAATCCGTTGGCGTTGGGTCGGCACTCTTCTTTGAGTCCGAGATGCCATTTGCCCATTATGCCCGTTTTATAGCCGAGCTTTCTGAGCGCCGTTGCGATTGTGGGAACCTCGGGGGTGAGACCCGATGCCCTGCGATGACCTGCAAGGATTGCTCTGACGCCTGCGTTGGCAGGATATCTGCCCGTGAGAAGCGAGGCTCTTGACGGCGAACAGACGGGGGATGCCGAATACATCGAAGAAAAACGGATGCCGTCTTCTGCAACCGCATCGATATTCGGAGTTCTGAAATCGGTTGCGCCCATACAGCTCAGGTCGCCGTAGCCCTGGTCATCGGTCATTATGATAATTACATTCGGTTTTCTCAAAGTCATACCTCCGTTTTTATCGGCAGGCTGTCAGTCTGCCATATAAAGGTGTTCCGAATTCAACGAACCGTCGGAGTCGATTGATATCACGGTTCCGCCCGTGAGACCGTCGGTGTAGTAAGCGCCGTAGCCTGTTTTGAGTGTATAATTGAGTCTGATGCCTTCGTAATTAATCTGGAAATTATTTGCGTGGTCGTGACCTGCAAACATATTTTTTGTGCTTCCGAGGTTTTTGCACACATCAAAGAAGCCGTTGTTATAGGGTGAACAGCAAACATCTTCGCCGCGGATACCGATTGCATCGGGTGCAAGTGCGGAATTAAGGGTTCCCGTTTCGTTGCTGCCGTAAGCTTTTATCCATGCGTCTTTATATTCACAAACGGGAATATGCATGAAAACGGAGCTTTCAACGGTTTTCCCTTCGATTGCGGATATGCCGTTGACCGCCCATTTGTACCACTCGATCTGGTTATCCCAAAGATGGTCATAGCCGCTGACCTTTGAGCCGTCTTCAAGAGTAAATTCCGCACCGTTATGAGTGTCAACCATAAAGAGGGTGTGGATAATTTTTCCGTTTTCCGTGATATTTATGATATAGTTGCCGTAGCCCATGTTTTCGGGTCCGAACTCAAAAAGGCAGTTTTCGGCATCATAGAGAAGATAAGCTGCCCAGAATTCATTTATAAGACACTGACCGTCGTGGTTGCCCATAACGGGTGCCCAGGGAATACCGTATGAATCAAGCTGATGGATAAGCTTGATATATGCAATCGTGCCCCATGCGTTGTCGCCTGTCAGAGTGATAAGGTCGGGATTTGTTTCTTTGACAAGACGGTCAATCATCTCCTCTGTTTTTTCGCCCTCTTCTTCATAAACAAGGTCGTCTTTGAGCTGAACATCGGCGAGATTGAGGATAATGAAATCCTCGTCGGGATTCTTTTCGATTTCCGCACAGTAATCTGCCGTGAATTTGTCGGTTGAGGACCATTCGGAAAAAAATGCGCCTTCGCCGAAATTCACAACAAGAGCTGCTACGGGCGTGAGAATCTGAAACAGTGAAAGAAAAAATGCTGTAACAAGTTTTACGGTTGCCATACTGTACCTCCGGATACATTTATTTTTTCGTTTGCAGAAGTTATTATAACACACATGGAAATTTAAAACAACTTTATTTTATCAAATCCTTGCGGGAACATAAAAAAGAGGGGATGTAAAAAACGCAAGTTTTTACATCCCCTTCAGTAATTAACCGTAGTAGGGTTCAGCTGCGGGCACATCGTTATAACCGTTTTCTTCGGTCGGTTCTTCTCCGTAATAACCGCTGTTTTCGGTTGTTTCCTCTTCGTAATAACCGTTATTTTCGGTTGTTTCTTCCTCATAATAACCGTTATCGCCGGAAACATCTTCCGAAGTCGGGTCTTCCCATTCGCCGGAATTATCTTCCGTTGTGGGCTGGAACGGATTCCAATAGGTTCTCTCGGTATTATCCTCGCCTCTGTTGAGCCAGTCACCGTTGCCGAAAATTCCGCGTCTGGTTGTTGATTCCTCGGTGTAATAATGAGGCTCATATTCATCCGTTGAGGTTTCTTCGCTGTAATTATTATCGCCTTCATAATAATTATTATCATTATAATCCGACGATGATGACTTACCCCTTGCAAGGTCGATTGCGGAAATATGGGTAAGGGGATTGATTTCGATGTTTGTCTGACCGTAAAGACCCAGCTGAAGCTCTCTTGCCGCCTTTATATAGTCAACAATCCACACATCGAGATAGCCCGTATAGGTTCTGAAATGCGAAACGCCGTAGCAGAGCTCCTCCGTGGGCATAACCTGACTTATGATGTCGTATTTGAGCCAGCCTTCGCTGCGCGCCTGCATACCGAGAGAAAGGATTTCTCCCGATGAATAGTTGGTGGTGATATAGGGAAGGAAGGTTTCGATGGCGTAATTGAGGTCGGAGAGAGAGGATGCCTTCACGTTTCTGATAACGGAGCTGATGAGCTCTCTCTGTCTTCTTGTTCTTTCAACCTCGCTGTCAAGCTTTCTTATTCTCGCATAAATCAACGCACGCTCGCCGTTGAGCAGAACGCTGTCACCGCTTTCGAAGCCCTTGACACGGGTTGTCCTGTTCATATATTTTGCTTCTTTTTCGGTGATGGGAACGGCAACTCCGCCCAGAGCGTCAACCGCCGCCTTGAATGACTTATAGTTTATCGAAACATAGTGGTCAATTCTGATTTTATAGTTATCGGAAAGAACCTTCATGAGAGCCTGTGCGCCGCCCCATGCATAGGAGTGGTTTGTTTTGTCGTATCTTTCACTGCCGTTGATGTTCATATAAGTATAGGAGTCACGCAGGAAAGAAGTTATTGTTATCTTCTTGGTTTTCGTGTTGACGGAAACGAGCATTGTTGAGTCTGAACGGTGGGAGCCGTCTTCATCATCCTCGCCGATAAGAAGAACATTGATAACCTTTTTGTTATAAATCTTCTCACCGCCGTTGGTTGCCCATGCCTTGAGCAGTTCCTTTATCGAATCTGCGCTCTGAATATCGGCAATCGTGTTGAACGAAACGGCTTCATCGGGAACCTCCTCTGCGAAGGTTGCGTCGGGATTACCGAAGTCGCCCGTGCTGACATTGATAAGAGAGAGCATTTTTCTGATGTAAGCACCGCCCGCTGCGGAAACAACGAGAACAAGGCAGATAAGGATGCTTAATATCGCCTTGAGATTTCTTTTCTGATTTTTGAGGAAGAAGGGCTTGAATTTCAGGTCTATGAAATGTCTGAATTTGTTTCCGATACCCTTCGGGGTGCTGTAGCTCGAGATATCCTCATATTTTCCCGGGCGTTGTTTTTTGTCACCCACAGAATCACCATCCATCATATATTTATTGCAATAATTCACCTATTTTACTATTATTTTGGTATTATAACACAATATGTCGTAAAAGTTAACATCTTTTGCGAAATTTGTTTGAAAATTTTTTGTGAACAAAAATTGAATTATCCGGAAGAAGGTGCTATAATTATACGGAATACTGCAAAATCAAAGCAAAGGCGGGAGAAACAGAATGAAAATAGCCCTTTTCGGCACAAATCAGCGTCAGTTTTCAAAAGTTTATACCCCCGAAGTTCTGAAAAAGCTCGCAGAATACGGAGTTCTGTCGGAAAAAATCAACCGGAAAAATCTTGAAGAAAACAAAGATTTCCTTGCCGACTGCGAAATTGCATTCTCAACCTGGGGAATGCCCCGTTTCACAAAGGAAGAAATTGCGGAATATATGCCGGAGCTGAAGGCGGTTTTTTACGCCGCAGGCACGGTGCAGTATTTCGCGCGCCCGTTTCTTGAAAGCGGAATAAAGGTTTTCAGCGCATTTGCGGCAAACGCCGTGCCTGTTGCGGAATATACCTTTGCGCAGATAACTCTTGCGGCGAAGGGATATTTTCAGGCGGCAAAATATTACAGGATTCTCCCTGCACGCTCGCTTGCATTTGCAAATTCTTCAACGGGAAATTTCGGCTGTAAAGTGGGACTTGCAGGTCTCGGCGCAATCGGAAAAGCGGTTGCGGAAAAGCTGAAGGCGCTCGATGTTGAGGTTTATGCCTGCGACCCGTTTGTCAGCGAAGAAACGGCGAAGGAGCTCGGCGTCACTCTTGTTGATATGGAAACGCTTTTCTCGGAGTGCGACATCATCAGCAATCATCTTGCAAACAAACCCGAGCTTGAAAATATTTTCAATTATAAGCTTTTCAAAAGGATGAAAAAGCGCTCCACCTTCATAAACACGGGCAGAGGTGCGCAGGTTGCGGAATATTCGCTCGCCCTTTCGCTTCTGCTTCATCCGTCGAGAACCTTTGTTGCCGATGTTCTCAAAAATGAATTAATGCCTATTATAAGTCCGCTTTTCTGGTGTCCGAATGCAGTCCTCACTCCCCATATTGCGGGAAGCACGGGAAAAGAGCCTCAGAGAATGGCTTATTACATGATGGAAGAAATGGAAAGCTTCTTATCGGGCGAAGCGGCAAAATATGAAGTAACCCTTGAGTCACTCGAAAGAATGGCGTAAGGCAAACGATAAAAAAGGAGAAAAAATATGACCACACCAAGTTTCAAACGAACAAAGCTTGCCTGCTACACGGCGTATTTCACGATGTCGTCGGTATTCAGTCTGCCGCCGCTTCTCTTTGCATCGCTCCGTGAGCTGTACGGAATTTCCTACACTCTGCTCGGAACTCTCGTTCTGACCAATTTCTGCACTCAGCTCATCGTTGACCTGATATTCACGGCATTTTCAAAGTATTTCAACATCAAAAAGGTTGTCAGAATAATGCCCCTCATAACCTCGGCAGGTCTGCTCATCTATGCATTCTCACCCGTGCTTTTCCCCTCGAATGTCTACATAGGTCTGCTTATCGGAACCGTTCTTTTCTCGGTTTCCGCAGGTCTTTCCGAAGTTCTTTTAAGCCCCGTTATTGCGGCAATTCCCTCGGATAATCCTCAGAAGGATATGAGCCTTCTCCATTCGCTCTATGCCTTCGGAGTTTTCACCGTTGTTGTTATCAGCACCCTTTTCCTGCGCTTCTTCGGAACACAGAACTGGATGTATCTCACCGTTTTCTGGGCAGTTCTTCCCGTAACGGCGGCAGTTCTTTTCATGCTTTCACCCATGCCCGATATGGATAACTCATCCTCGGGGGAAGGAACAAAGGGAACAAAGCGCAGAACTCTTGCGCTTGCAATCTGCGTCGGTTCGATTTTCTTCGGAAGCTGTGCGGAAAACACGATGAGCAGCTGGATTTCAACCTTCATGAAAAACTCCCTGCACATCGATAAAACAATCGGCGATATCCTCGGCATGGCGATGTTTGCGATACTTCTCGGAATTGCCAGAATTTCTTATGCAAAATACGGCAAAAACATCATGAGGGTTCTTCTCGTCGGAATGTTCGGCGCAACGGTCTGCTATATCACCGTCGGTCTGACTTCAAACGTTGTTCTTGCATTCATCGCCTGCATCCTGACGGGTCTTTTCACCTCGATGCTCTGGCCGGGTACTCTCATCATGATGGAAGAAAACATTCCCGGACTCGGCGTTGCGGCATATGCCCTCATGGCGTCAAGCGGTGACCTCGGTGCATCCTTTGCTCCCCAGCTTCTCGGAATTGTTGTTGACAAGGTTTCGGTAAGTGAATTTGCGGCGGAAATGAGCGTGAATCTCAGCCTCACGGCAGAACAGATTGGTCTTAAGGCGGGAATGCTCGTTACGTCTGTTTTCCCCGTTATCGGCACGGTGCTGCTTATCTTCGCAATAAAATATTTCAGGAAAATGAAGAATTCCTGATTTTCACCTCATACAAGTCCGTTTTAACGGACATAACAGATGATAAAATAAATCCGGAGTAAGCAGTAAAAAACCGCTTGCTTCGGATTTACTCTCTCTCTTTCTTTATCGGACCGCAGGAAACCCCTGCGGTTTGGTTTTTATCCGGGCTTTGTTCACAGAAAATTTAACCTAATTGTCATAGTTTTGTAATTGTCTTATTAAAAATGATATGATATACTTTAAATATACAATATTCCATATTAAGGAATTTATGGGGGTGCAAAATGAAGAACATCAGGTTCAAAAAGAAAAAGAGGGCTTCAAAAAGCCTTGTTGCTCTGATTTGCGTAGTTGTTTGCGCTATTGCCGTAACGGGTATTTTTCTCGCTGCAAAAACAGCCATCGGCAACAATCAGACGAAAAACAACGGCTATTCCTTTAATACCGACGGCTTTGAGGGCGTATCTTCCGTCACCTGCCTCAACGAAACCATGGCGGTTTTCACCGATGCGGCAACGGGCAAGGTCGGTATCATGACTCTCGGCGGTGAAATAACCGAAAAAGCGGAGCATGACAAAATCAGCGTTTGCAGCGATTCATGGAGAAATTACCGCTACATAGTCGAAAGCCCCCGTTCCGAATATCTGCTTCTTGCCGATGCGGAAACCAAAACCGTAACAACCCGTCAGTATCACGGTCTTCTCGAACCCGAAATGCTTCCCTGCTGGAGCGAAGCGGGAAAACATCTTGCGTGGACTGATGAAAAGGGCTATGCAGGCGAGGTCAAAACAAAGGAAGTTTCACTTCCGACGGGTCTTTTTCCCGTTGCAACCTCACTCGGCGCCGATGCAAAATTCGGTTATATCGGAAGAACTCTCCGCCTTGAAATCGCAACGGTTTATGAAAATGCACGCGATTTTTCCGAGGAAAAGGCGGCGGTCAGAAAGGGCGGTAAATGGGGATATATCAACGAAAACGGCGTTACCGTCATTCCCTTTGACTTTGAGTCGTGCGCTCTTGCCGACACAATGGGCGAGGACATTGCTTTTTCATTCAGAAACGGTCTTGCACCCGTGTGCAAAAACGGAAAATACGGCATCATCAATTCAAAGGGCGAAACCGTTGTTGACTTCACCTTTGATGTTATCCTTCAGGGCGAAGGCGGAAAATTTATCGCATTCAGCGAAGGAAAATGGGGCATAATCGAAATCGATGAGGAGATTTATGTTGCGCAGACCACTGCTCCGTCAACCGTCAGCAACGAGCCTGCGCTTTCACAGGGCAGCTATATTGTCAGCACATCGGGAAGCGTTCTCAACATGAGAGCCGAAGCCGATGCAACCTCCGAGGTTATTGCGAAAATCCCCAACGGCACAATCCTCAGCGTCACAAAAACCGTTCCGGGCTGGTCATACGCAAAATATAACTCATTTTCGGGTTGGGTGAGCTCAAAGTTCCTTGCGGAAGCACCCGTAACAACCGCTTCGGCAACTCAGACAACCGATTTAATGTAAAAAATTGAAGAAAAATTATAATTTTTGTAAAAAACTGTTGACCTTTTGATTTTTATAGGTTACACTATCTGTGTGTGATAAAGAAATCATACATCTGCATTTGTGAGCAACAATGTCAGAGCCATCCGATAAAAGACGTAGAACGGTTTTTTCTGTTCTGCGTCTTTTATCATTAAGAGGAATAAATATGAAAAAATTTTTGATTTATACCTGCGCAATTGCTGCGGTGGGGGCGGCATATCTTTGGTGGGGCAACAACGCTCTTACCGTCAGCCGATACGAAATTTCAAATCCGAAAATCCCGTCGGAATTCAGCGGCTTCAGAATCGTACAGCTTTCCGATGTGCATAACAAGGATTTCGGCGGAAGGCTTTCCGAAAAAGTGACAAGTCTTTCACCCGATATCATCGTCATAACGGGCGACCTTATCGACAGCCGCCGTACAGATGTTTCCGTTGCGGAAAAACTCATCGGAGAACTGACTCCGATTGCTCCCGTTTACTATATAACGGGCAACCACGAATCGAGGATTGAGGAATATTCCGTTTTGCGTGAAGCTCTTGAAAAAAACGGCATTGAAATTCTCGACGGAAAAACGGTTGAGATAGAAAAAAACGGCGGAAGAATAACGCTTACGGGTATTGATGATGCAACCTTTTTCGGTTCGGGTGAAATGAGTGAAAAAGTAATGATATTCGCTCAGAAACTCAAAGAGCTTGCGGAAAACAGGGAAGGCGGTTTCGGAATTCTTCTCTCCCACCGACCCGAGCTCATCGATATCTATGCCGATTGCGGTTTCGACCTCGCTTTTACGGGCCATGCCCACGGAGGACAGATAAGGCTGCCGTTCATCGGCGGAATTCTCACTCCGAATCAGGGCTTTTTCCCCGAATACGATTCAGGAAAATATGATAAAAACGGCACGGACATGATTGTTTCAAGGGGTCTGGGCAACAGCCTTTTTCCGTTCAGAATAGGCAACCGACCCGATATTGTTTTATGTGAATTGGTTGGAGAATAATATGAAAATACTGAAAAAAATAATAACCGCCGTCATCTGCATCGGTATCATATGTATGTCGGTGGTGATGGGAATCAATTTTTATGTTGTCAAATCGTCGGAAAAATATATTCTCGACATGAAAAAAGCAGGCGAGGGCTATGACTGCGTGCTTGTTCTCGGATGTGCCGTATGGGGTGAAACGCCCAGCCATATGCTCGAGGACAGACTTCTTGTCGGCATTGAGCTGTGCAAAAACGGTGCAAGCGAAAAGCTTCTCGTCAGCGGTGACCACGGAAGCGATGAATATGATGAGGTCAACGTTATGAAAACCTTCGCAACCGACAGAGGAATTTCTTCCGAAAACGTTTTCATGGACCACGCAGGATTTTCGACCTATGAGAGTATGTACCGTGCGAGGGATATCTTCAAAGCGAAGAAGGTTCTGATTGTCACTCAGGAATATCACCTCTACCGTGCGGTTTTTGTTGCAAGAAAGCTCGGTCTTGATGCATACGGCGTGACGAGCGATTTGCGTGACTACGGCGGTCAGATTTTCAGGGATATCCGTGAAATCCTTGCAAGAAACAAGGATTTGGTTTACACAATCGTTCAGCCCGAACCTACTTATCTCGGCGATGCCATTCCCATTAACGGAAACGGAAATGAAACAAACGATAAATAACAGACAGTAAATCCTGCCGCATAATGCAACCGATTGTTTATGCTCCCCTGCGGATAAAATATCAATTCCGAATAATTATTCGCTTTCTTTCGTTTTTCTTAATAATTTCTTAAGGATTTAACTCCTTTTTTCTTAAGGAATGAACTGCTATAATAAGACCATAACAAACAGCCGTGTAACGGCAAATAAAAAGGAGGACAATAAAATGGCAGTATTCGCAGCAATCGTAGCAGTTCTTACAATCACAACAGGAGTTCTTCTCGTAACAGACGAAACACCCGTTGTTGCGTAACCTATAAAACAAAGCAGGGGCGACCGCGATTTTAATTTGTAATGCGCAATTATGTTGCTTATGTAAAATCCGAAATCAATCCTCGCCGCAGCCCTTAACATTCCGTAAATAATATATCGCTGTTAATAAAAATAACAAACATTTCCTTTCAAAATATGGGGACAAGAGAATGAAAAACCGCAGAGGCATGACCTCAGCGGTTTTCTCTTTTTGCAGTGATTTGCCTGCAGCGTTCAAATATAGTTGTTTCGGGATTTTTACTCTTCCATCTGCTTGCCGAGAAAGTTTGCTGCAATCTGGGCGAGCTTTGTTTCTGTTTGGGTAGGACATGAACCGTTCTCGTTGAGAAGCATAACGAGTGAGCCCGAGATGTCGCCGCCTCCGATAATCGGACAAACAACTGCCGCCTCTTTGTCAACGCCCTCGATGGGTCGCATACGCTCGCTGTCAACACAGCAGACGTAGTTTTCGCGGCGTTCCATAATGTTTTCAAGGCTCTGGCTGATTCTGCGGTCAAGAACTTCCTTTTTGGCTATGCCTGCGCAGGCGATAACGCTGTCACGGTCGGTGATGATAACCGCAAGACCCGTGCCCCTTGCAAGCACATCGGCATACTGAGCCGTGATTGACGATAACTCCCCGATGGGCGAGTATTTCTTGAATATAACCTCCCCGTCAGTATCCGTGTAAATCTCCAACGGGTCGCCTTCGCGGATACGCATGGTGCGGCGGATTTCCTTGGGGATAACGACCCTTCCGAGGTCGTCGATTCTTCTGACAATACCTGTGGCTTTCATTTTATATCTTTCTCCTTTTTCAGACAAATCTTGATGTTATTGTCTGCAAAACAAGGAGATTTATACTGTCTGTTATAATAAAGATTGTGTTAGCTTGTTTTTTAAAATTTGATATGTTATGATAAATTTAAGATATGGAGGATACCTCAATGGGCAATTTGAATACTACTCTTTTAAAAAATAATATTGAAATAGCTGCTCGGTACGACTTTGAAAATAACAAAGTGTTCGGTTCGGCTTATTGTGTTATCCAGGGCAGTGACGTGATTTATAAAAAATGCTTCGGAACCGTTTCTGCGGACAGCACTTACCCTGTTACCGAAAACACAATATTCCGTCTGGCTTCCATGACAAAGCCCATTACAGCAGTTGCAATACTTATTCTTATTGAACGGGGACTTCTTTCTCTTGATGATAAAGTATCCGAACTTTTGCCTGAATTTAAAGATATTCACATCACACAAATCACGCATAACGGTCTGACGGATTTGGGCAAAGCGCAGAATAAAATTACTGTTTGCCATCTGCTGACGCATACTTCGGGAATCGGCACCGACCCTTTGAAAGAGCAGAAGATGACCTATAATGACAAGAAAAGCATTGATTCCGCAGTTGAGTTCTATTCAAAAATCGGTCTGGATTTTGAACCGGGAACAAAACAGCAATACAGCCCGTTTGCCGCTTTTGACGTTTTGGCAAAAATTGTTGAAAAAGTCAGCGGAACAGATTATCACAGCTTTTTAATGCAGGAAATTTTTGAGCCCTGTGGTATGGTGAACACCACATTCACTCCCACAAGGGAGCAATGGAACGCAATGATTTCCATGCATAATAAGATTGACGGCAAAAACTGCGATGAGAAAATGAATGATGACTGCGTTTTCTCCGATTTCCCCAAAACACATTATCTCGGCGGAGCAGGGCTGGTATCAACACTCGCCGATTATTCAAGGTTTGCAAAAATGCTTTTGAACAA
>JAZSAH010000043.1:0-20643 GCA_045601745.1 Acutalibacteraceae bacterium | reverse complement strand
GCAACGAGAAGGGGACGGTGGTTATCTTTTTTGAGCATTAATGCAAGCTTTGCGCAGTGAGTTGTTTTACCCGAACCCTGAAGTCCGCACATGAGAACAACTGTCGGCGGATGGTTTGCATATGCAAGGCGGCTTTTTGTTCCGCCCATGAGAGAAACGAGCTCCTCTTTGACGATTTTGATAACCATCTGAGAGGGGGTAAGGCTTTCCATAACCTTTTCACCGATAGCTTTTTCGGTTACGGTGTTAGTGAAATCCTTGGCAACTTTATAGTTAACGTCAGCTTCAAGGAGAGCCATGCGGACCTCACGCATTGCAGAGCGAACATCCGCTTCGGTAAGACTTCCTTTGCTTCTGAGATTATGAAACGCAGATTCAAGTCTTTCTGAAAGTCCTTCAAATGCCAATGTTTTCACCTCGGTTTCATAGATTTATAATATGTATATGTATCTCAGCTTTCAAGCATTGTCATTGCCGCAGCTTTGATACGCACGCTGTAGTCGCTGATTTCTTTTGAAAGGCTGTGGCGGAGATTATGCTCTGCAATAAGGTTTGAGCATTCTATAATCTCGTTGAGGCTCTGACGCATTTCTTCAAAACGCTTTGCCATTCCGAGACGGTTTTCCATGTCCTGGAGCTGGGTTTCGGCTCTCTTTATTGCGTCACGCACACCCTGCCTTGTTATGCCTTCGTTTTCGGCAATTTCCGAGAGAGAAAGGTCATCATTATAATAGTATTCCAAAAAATCACGCTGTTTTGCCGTAAGCATTTCGCCGTAGAAATCGATAAGCACGGCTATCTCATAATTTTTTGCCATTTCAGACCCTCCTTTCTCACTGTAATACACAAAAATAGCGGTCTTTTTCCGGACTTTTACTCCCTGAAAAAGAACCGACCTGTAAAGTGTCTTTGCTTTACAGGTCGTTATTATACTAAAAATAAATTAAATTGTCAAGAGCTTTTTTAACAGCGTTTTCGCAACTTTTCCACTTTTTTCTCACCAAAACGCCCGAAAAAGCGTGGAAACCCTATGTGTTGTGTTTTTTCAACTCTGAAATCACTAAATATATTAGGTTATCCACATTCCGGATGTGAAAAACTTTTTTACACGCACCCGGTGTTCAACACTTGTAAAGCTACACACCTTTACGGATATTACTTGAGTGTAACAATCGTAACACCGTCTTCACCCTCGCCGTAAACGCCCAGACGGCTTGTTTTGACATAGGGAGAAGCCTTGAGATAGCGTGTTACTGCCGTACGCAGGGCACCCGTGCCCTTTCCGTGGACAATTGTGAATTCGTTCAGACCCGAGCGAAGTCCCTGGTCGATGAATCTGTCCAGCTCAATAAGACACTCATCAACCGTCATTCCCCGAAGGTCAAGTCTTGTTGACGCAGCCATGTTGAGCCTGCTTTCACCCTGAATTGAAACGCCCGATTTCTTTTCTTTTTTCTTCGGGGCACTTTCGCAAAGACGGAGATTTGTGAGCTTGACTCTCGTTTTGATTGAGCCTGCCTGAACCTCAACATTGCCGTTTTTATCAACGGGCGAAAGCACCTTTGCCTGTTTCGCAATGTCACGGATTATAACCGTATCGCCTGCTGCGAGTGCACGGGGAAGGACATAATCCTTGTCATCGTCGTCTATGCCGATAACGGGATCTGCGGCTGAGTCGATTGACTCAATGCCTTTTCTGACTGCCGCTTTTGCACGTTTTGCCAATTCTGCGGCATCCTTTGTTTTCTGCTGTTCTTTTTTGAGTTTATCGATTTCCTGAAGAAGTGAATAAGCTTCACGCTTTGCCTGTTCAACAACACGCAACGCCTGTGAACGGGCTTTTTCCATTTCCTGTTCACGGAGCTTTGCCATTTCTTCACGAAGTTTTTCTGCATTTTCCTTTTCTTTATCGGCTTTTTCGGAAAGCTGTTTTGCCCTGTCGTATTCATCCTCCATTCGGCGGCGTGTTTCCTCGAGCTTATCAACAACATTTTCGAATTCCTTGTTTTCGCTTGAAACAAGGTCGCTTGCACGCCTGATGACCTCTGCATCAAGACCGAGCTTTTCACTTATTGCAAGAGCGTTTGACTTACCCGGCACGCCGATAAGAAGACGGTAGGTGGGTCGGAGCGAAACAATATCAAATTCGCATGAGCCGTTCTGAACTCTCGGAGTTTCAAGAGCATATGCTTTGAGTTCGGCATAATGCGTTGTTGCGGCAATTTTTGCGCCTTTGAAGTGAAGCGCTTCAAGAATTGCCATTGCAAGCGCAGCGCCTTCAACGGGGTCCGTGCCTGCACCGAGTTCATCGATAAGAATAAGGCTTTTTTCATCAGCTTCATTGAATATGCCGATGATGTTTGTCATATGAGCAGAGAAAGTTGAAAGCGACTGCTCGATTGACTGCTCATCGCCGATATCGGAAAGAATTTTGTCGAAAACGGATATTTCGCTTCTGTCACCAGCAGGAATCATCATTCCGCACATTCCCATCATCGAAAGCAGACCGAGAGTTTTGATTGAAACGGTCTTACCGCCCGTATTCGGACCTGTAATGACAAGAGTGTCAAAATCCTCGCCGAGCATAATGTCAACGGGAACAACCTTTTTGGGGTCAATAAGGGGATGCCTTGCTGCGCGGAGATTGATAATTCCCTTATCGTTGATAATCGGGGGACAGCCCTTAATTTTATATGCATACTGTGCTTTTGCGAAAATAAGATTGAGCTCAAGGGCACATTCATAGCTGTTTTTGATGCTCTTCTCAAATTCACCCGCACTTGAAGAAAGCTCTGCGAGAATTCTTTCGATTTCCTCACGCTCTTTTGTCTGAAGAACACGGATTTCGTTATTGGCTTCAACAACAGCCATGGGTTCGATGAATACGGTTGCACCGCTTGAGGATGTGTCGTGAACAAGACCTGCGATTTCGCTTCTGTGTTCACTTTTTACGGGCACAACATATCTGCCGTTACGCTGTGTGATAATATTCTCCTGCAGATATTTTGAGTGGCTCTGTGAACGGGAAAATTTTTCGAGCTGTTCACGGATTTTTGATTCCTGAACTCTTATTTTTCTTCTGATAGCGGCAAGAGTGGGGGATGCGTTATCGGAAATTTCTTCTTCCGAAATAATCGCATTAAAAATCGCTGTTTCGAGATATTTGTTGGGAACAAGCGCATTGAAAAGAGAATCAAGAACGCTCTGAACGCCTGCGTTTGATGCTCTCCACTGCGAAAGGGTGCGTATAACTCGCAGAACACCGCCGATGTCAAGAAGCTCTCTTGTGTTGAGAACGCTGCCTGCATTGGCTCTGCTCAATGCGTTGTTGACATTTTTCAGACCGCCGAAAGAAGGTCCTCCGAAACGGGCAAGAAGCATATGCGCATCAACCGTCTGGCTGAGCAAGGCTCTTGCAAGGTCGGGATTTGTTTCGGGTCTTAGATGAAGAGCGTTATATCTTGCATCGTCACAGCTTGTGAATTCTGCAAGGCGTTCAAGCACTTTATCAAATTCAAGCGCCTTTGAATGTTTGTCAAATGAATTCATTTCATTCACCTTATGAATTATTCTTCGGTTATTTCTTCCGTGGTTTTTTCGGCTGTAACGGTTTCACCGTTTTCGTCGGTTGCGGGTTCCGCTGTTACAGCTTCACCGTTTTCGTCGGTCAAAGGCTCTGTTGTAATGACTTCGCCGTTTTCATCGGTTGCGGGCTCTGTTGTGATAACTTCGCCGTTTTCATCCGTCATAACTTCACCCGTTGTCATTTCCGTGATTTCGGGAACAGTTGTTGTTTCTTCAGCAGATTCCGTTACGGATTCACGCTCGGGTTGCGTTGTGCCTACAACCTCCTGAACGCCTACAGCCTGGATTGACGCAACATATAATTCTTTTTCGCTGCTTTCACGGAGAGTTATTTTCATATATTTATCGGGTTCGGGAGCAGCGAGTTCATCGCCTTCAATCTGTGCCCACGCAAGATTGTTGATGTAGCCTACGCTGAGAATCTTTGAACTGCCCTGGTTTTCTATTTCGTAAACCTTGGGAGTGTATGCCGATTCAACGCCCGTGATGGGGAGAATATAACTTTGGCTTGCAGCATTATAAGTTATTTCATATTCGCTCATATCGATTGAGGAATGGAGCGATGCAATGTCGATTTCATTTCCGAAAAGCTTATTGAAAGAAGCTTCAATATCACTCTGAGGAACTTCAAGACCGAACACACTGCCCTGAGAATAGGAATATTTGCTGTCGCTTTCTTCACTCATAAGCAGATTCCAGACTGCACAGTTGAGAAGCTGCGAAACATCTGCCTGAGTGAGGTCGTCAAACGGGTCAGGGTCAAACATAACAACGGGTTCAAGCATTTTTTCGTATTCGGCTTTTTCGAATGTTTTATCGGTGAATTTTTTAACGGTATCAATCGCAAAGTTGACGGTTGTGATAAGACCGACAATTGCAAGAATGCCTGCAATTATTCCGACGGGGAATGCAAGCCTGTTTTTTTTGCCTTTATTTTTAGCCATCTGATTACCTCCGTTATCGTATCTGACCGTTGCCGCTGATAACATATTTAGAGCTTACCATGTGTGCAACGCCGAGGGGACCTCTTGCGTGAAGCTTCTGAGTTGAAATTCCTATTTCGGCACCGAAACCGAATTCACCGCCGTCGGTAAATCTTGTTGAAGCATTGACATAAACCGCAGCCGCATCAACCTCCGCCTTGAATTTTTCGGAAGCCTCATAGCTGTCGGTGATGATTGCTTCGCTGTGACCCGTGCCGTATTTTGCAATGTGAGAAATCGCCTCGTCGATATCCTCAACCACTTTAACGCTTATTTTGTAGTCAAGATATTCCGTTGCATAGTCATCTTCCGTTGCAGGGATTGCATACGGAAGAATTTCGCAGACGAATTCATCTCCTCTGATTTCAACATTCTTTTCTCTGAGCTTTTCGCCGATTGTTATGAGCGCAAGCTCTGCAATATCCTTGTGAACAAGCAGACCCTCGCAGGCGTTGCAGACCGAAACTCTCGAAGCCTTTGCGTTGGCAACAATATCTGCCGCCATGTTGATATCTGCATCGGAGTCAACATAAACATGGCAGTTGCCGACACCTGTTTCAATAACGGGAACTGTTGCGTTTTCAACAACGGAACGGATAAGACCTGCGCCGCCTCTGGGAATAAGCAAATCAACATAGCCGTTCAGCTTCATAAGCTCTGTTGCAGCCTGTCTTGAAATGTTTTCGATAAGGATTATGCAGTCCTCGGGAAGACCGGAGTCAGCCGCCGCAGAACGCATAACCGTTGCAATAGCTTTGTTGGAATTGATTGCTTCCTTTCCGCCTTTGAGAATAACGGAATTTCCTGCTTTAAGGCAGATAGCCGCGGCATCTGCGGTAACATTGGGTCTTGCTTCAAAAATAACGGCAATAACGCCGATAGGCACGGAAACTTTTTCTATTTTAAGTCCGTTGGGTCTTGTTTCACCCCATAAAACTCTTCCGACGGGATTTTCGCTTGATGCAACCTGTCTGAGACCCTGAGCCATGCCCGAGATTCTGTCATGGGTAAGAGTAAGACGGTCAATCATAGCCTGAGAAATGCCTGCATCCTGAGCAGCTCTTATATCCTTTGCGTTTTCCTCAAGGATGAACTGCGAATTCTTTTCGAGTGCGGCTGCGATTGCGTTGAGAGCCTTATCAATTGCCGCACCGCCCGCTTTTGCAAGAATTCTCTGCGCCTCTTTTGAACGTGCGCCGATATTAATCATATCACTCATTATTTTACCTCCGTTTTCGCTCTGAACAGAGTACCGATTTGTCTGCCGTCAATAAGCTTATAAATATCCTCGGGATCTGAACCGTTCATAACAACGGTATCTATGCCTGCAGTGGCAGCAATCTGTGCAGCGTGGAGCTTTGTTATCATTCCGCCCGTGCCTCTGTTTGTTCCGCTTCCGCCTGCAAGGGCAAGAACATCGTCGTTGATTTCGTCAACAATGTGAATGAGAACGGCGTTTTCATCCTCTCTCGGATTTGCGCTGAAAAGACCGTCGATATCAGTCAGGATGACAAGTGCATCGGCATCGACGATTTCCGCAACATGAGCAGAAAGGCTGTCGTTATCGCCGTATACGATTTCTTCAACAGCAACGCTGTCGTTTTCGTTGACAACGGGGATTGCGCCGTATTCAAAAAGCTTCATGAACGAGTTGTGAAGATTGCGGTGTCTTTCTTCATCGTCAAAGTCATCCTTTGTAACAAGAAGCTGACCGGTTATGTTGCCGTATTCACCGAAGAATTTATCGTAAAGGAACATGAGCTCGCACTGACCGACGGTTGCCGCCGCCTGTCTGCCCGGGGTATCCTTCGGTCTTTCTTTCAGTCCGAGCTTGCCGACGCCTACACCGATTGCACCCGATGTGACAAGCACTATTTCCATACCTGCATTCTTGAGGTCGCTGAGAACTCTTGCAAGCATGGACATTCTGCGCAGGTTTATTTTTCCCGTGTCATAAGTCAGGGTTGATGTGCCGACCTTGACAACCATTCTTTTAATATCTTTTTTGTTTATCATTTTGCATTACTTCTTTCAATTGCTGTTCTGATTATTTCTTTATATGCCTTCTTTGACTTGACCTTGCCTGCAACGCAGAGGCAGATTCTGTTCATGTCAAATATTTCATGCGCCGTTTCTCTGATATCGTCAAGAGTTACCGCGCGGATGTTGTTTATTATTTCATCCTCGGTGATTTCTTTGTTATAGAGCAGAAGATTTCTGCCGTTGCGTGATGCATGGGATGAAAGATTTTCAAGTCCCATAACAAATTCCGTAACAGCCTGCTCTTTTGCTCTTGAGAGTTCCTTTTCCGTGACAGTATCCGCAAATTCCGAAATGATTCTTATTGTTTCGGATATTGCTTTTTCTTCGGATTTTTCATTAAGACCCATAAAGACATTGAAAATGCCCGACCTGAGATATGAAATGCAGTTTGTTCCCACGGAATAAACCAATCCGAGCTTTTCTCTTATATGTTGGAAAAGTCTTGATGACGGGGTATCGCCGAGAATCGATGAGATGAGCAGGGCGATTTCGCGCTTCTTTGTTCCGACGGGAACACCTTCAAAGCCGAGAATGAGCTGATTCTGTGTAAAATTCTTTTTGACTGTAACAATTCCCGGATTGAACTTTGCCGATGCCGGGTTAAGATAAAATCCCGTATTGACTGCATCCGAAAAGTAGTCTGTGATTATTCCGATTGCGGCTTCTTTGTCGAAGTTGCCGCTGAGACTGATTACCGTTCTTTCGGGAACATAGAATTTATCCATGTGTGCTTTCAGACTTTCTTTTGTTGCGGCATCAACGGTTTCAACCGTTCCGAGTATGTTTGAACTGAGCATACTGCCCTTCCATGCGTTTTCATAAAACATATCAAGGCAGATGTCTTCGGGTTCATCCTCATACATCGCAATTTCTTCTTTGATAATGCCTTTTTCAAGCTCGATATCTTCCGGGTCAAGCCTTGGATTTTTAACCATATCGCAAAGGATATCAAGAGCTTTCGGCATATGCTCGGAAAGGGTTCTGACATAAAAGCAGGTTGCCTCCCTTGCCGTGTATGCATTGAGGTGACCGCCGATTTCATCCGTATCAACGGCAATGTCAAGTGCCGAGCGTTTTTCCGAGCCTTTGAATATCATATGTTCAATAAAATGAGATGCGCCTGCAGTTTCGGGTGTTTCATAGCCGGAACCGCTTGCAACCCATATTTCCGCACCGCAGGTTTTTGCGTTTTCGCCTTTTTCAAGGACAATGCGGAGTCCGTTTTCGAGTGTTATTATTTCTGTCATTTATTTACCTGCTTATTGTCAAAAATCAGAGTTATGTTGCCGAGAGTTATTTTGTCGCCCGTTTTAAGCAATTCTTTTTTATCAATTGTTTTACCGTTCACCAGAACTTCCGCGCTGTTTTTTACGCCTGTTATATACCAGCCGCCTTTTGAGCAAACTATAACGGCGTGGGTTCTTGAAACGGTTGAATAGTTGAGAATAACATCGCAGTTTTTGTGGCGTCCGATTGAGGTTTCACGGCAGATGAGTGGAAAAACATCGCCGTTAACCGTGTTTATCAGCTTTGCGCTTCCGAGAGAAGGCGCTCTGCGCTTGAGAAGAGCGAATATACACAGAATGAGCACTGCCAGCGCAAGAACGGGCAGAGAATAATGTGATATCTGCAAAACAAATTCAAGCATATTCTTCTCCATTTTAAAAAATAAAATATATAGTTTATCATATCACTGCAGAAATGAATTGTCAATCAATATAATGTAAATATTAAATGATAAATATATAAAAAAATAGTGACTTTTAAAAATATATGTGTTATAATAAACCCTAATTGAGGTGAATTTATGTTTGAACAGATAATCAATGTTGACAGAATGGAGCAGGCTGTCAGTCTTTTCGGCTCTTTTGATGAAAATATAAAACAGATTGAAAGGGAATTTTCCGTTTCCGTTATCAGCAGAGGCTCGGAGCTTAAGGTAACGGGCGAAGCGGAAAATGTTCAGAAGGGCGTGCGTGCCATAAACGGACTTCTGACGCTTATCAACAGAGGCGAGTCACTCAGTGACCAGAACGTGCGTTATGTCATGTCGCTTGTCAATGAGGGAAACGAAGATAAGCTTGTTCAGATGGCGGCGGACTGTGTTTGCATCACCTCAAAAGGCAAACCCGTAAAGCCCAAAACCCTCGGTCAGAAAAAATATATCGAAACAATCAGAAACAGCACCATAACCTTCGGCATAGGCCCTGCAGGTACGGGTAAAACCTACCTCGCCGTTGCAATGGCGGTAACGGCTTTCCGTGCCAAGGAAATCAACAGAATTATTCTCACAAGACCTGCGGTTGAAGCAGGTGAAAAGCTCGGCTTTTTGCCCGGTGACCTTCAGAGCAAGGTTGACCCTTATTTAAGACCGCTTTATGATGCGCTTTTTGATATGCTCGGCGCCGAAAATTTCCAGAAGCATCAGGAGAGAGGCGATATCGAGGTTGCCCCTCTTGCATACATGAGAGGACGCACTCTTGACGACAGCTTCATTATTCTCGACGAAGCCCAGAACACAACGGCGGAGCAGATGAAAATGTTCCTCACCCGTCTCGGCTTCAATTCAAAAATGGTTGTCACGGGTGATATAACTCAGATTGACCTGCCCGACGGAAAACGCTCGGGTCTCAAGGAAGCGGTAAAAATTCTTAAAAATGTTGAAGATATCGGAACGGTAAGGTTCAACGAAAAAGACGTTGTGCGCCACAGACTTGTTCAGGATATCATAAAGGCATATGAGAAACAGGAAGAGGAGCGAAGAAGGAATGACAGGAAAGGTTAAAGTTATCATTTCCAACGAACAGAATGAGTTCAGGATACCTTCGGGTGTCCGTCTGCTTGTGCGCCGCTGCTGCACGGCTGTTCTTGCCATGGAGGAATTTGAGGGAAAATCCGAAGTGAGCGTTACTTTTGTTGACGATGAAACAATCCACAGACTCAATAAGCAATACAGAAATATCGACAGAGCAACCGATGTTCTTTCTTTCCCGCTTGGAGAAAACGGTGTTTACGATATCAATAACGATACCGGTGCAAAGCTTCTCGGTGATATCGTTATATCGATACCTCATGCCCTTGACCAGGCTGACAGATACGGTCATACACTTCAGAGAGAAATCGGATTTCTGACCGTTCATTCAATGCTTCATCTGCTCGGTTATGACCATGTCAACGGAGGAATAGAGAGCGTGAGAATGCGTGAAAAGGAAGAAACCGTTTTAACAAAACTCGGTCTCAAAAGAAATTCAAGCTACTATATGGAAGATGAAAACGTATGAAAAATCTTGCCAAAAGCTTTGTTTATGCATTCAAAGGAATTACATATTGTTTGGCGCATGAACGCAACATGAGAATTCACCTGTGTTTTACCCTTTTCATGTTCGGATTTCTGACCGTTCATGATTTTTTTGAGGTGACAAAAACGCAGTTTGCATTGCTCTTTGCCGTTTGTTCATCGGTGCTTGCGCTTGAATGTGTAAACACGGCAATAGAAAAATCGGTTGACCTTTCAACCGTGGAAAAGCATCCCGTTGCGGCAATCGCAAAGGATGCGGCGGCAGGTGCCGTTCTTATTGCGGCAATCGGTTCGGTTGCCGTCGGACTTGCAATTCTTTATCAGCCCGATGCTTTTGCAAAAATGGCTGAATATTATAAAGAAAACATACCCGTTCTTATCGCTCTTATTGTGAGCGTTGCGGCTGCGTTTGTTTTTGTTTTTGCAGGACCGCAGGGTATCATAAAATTCTTTAAGAAGAAAAAATGAGGAAAAGATAATGACAAAAACCGCTTTTATAGCAATAGTAGGATGTCCCAACGTCGGAAAATCCTCGCTTCTCAACAAAATGCTCGGTCAGAAGGTTGCGATAGTAACCCAGAAACCGCAGACAACGAGAACAAGGATTATGGGTGTTTTGACAATGGGCGAAACCCAGCTTGTTTTTACCGACACACCGGGTTACCACCGACCCAAAACAAAGCTCGGCGAAAAAATGATAAAATCCGTCGGCGAAGGCATTGCAGGCATGGATGCCTGTCTGTTTGTTGTTGAACCCGAGGGTGAAATCAGAGATACGGAAATCGAGCTTCTCAACCGTCTGAAAAAAGAAAAAGCTCCCGTCGTGCTTGTTATCAACAAGATTGACACCATCAAGCAGAAAGAAAAGCTTATGGAACGAATTGTTCAGTTTACGGGAATTTATGATTTTGAAGCGGTTGTTCCCGTCAGCGCTCTTAAAAATGAAAATGTTGACCTTGTTATTGATGAACTCAAAAAGCTGACATATGAATCCGTTCATTTCTTCCCCGACGATACTCTTACCGACCAGCCCGAAAGAGTTCTTGCCGGTGAAATCATCAGAGAAAAAATGCTTCTTCTCCTTGATAAGGAAGTGCCTCACGGCGTTGCCGTAAGCATCGAAAAGATGCGTGAAAGACCTACGGGCGGCATAATGGATGTTGAAGCGGTAATCTATTGCGAAAAAGATACCCACAAGGGCATCATCATCGGCAAAAAAGGCGATATGCTCAAGCGCATTTCCACCAAAGCAAGATATGACATGGAAAATTTCTTCCAGTGCAAAATCAACCTTCAGTGCTGGGTAAAGGTCAAGGAAGGCTGGCGTAACCGAGAGGGTATAATCCATAATTTTGGTCTTGATTAATTTCCAATCATTTTCTGTTGTTATTTTCAGTCAACAAGGTTAAATTATTAACGGGAGTTGATGAAAATGGACAGAGAAAAAGCATGGCGTAAATTTTCGGAATCCGGTGCCGTGGGCGATTATCTTGAGTTCAGAAATTGCATGAACGGCGCTTCGGAGGTAAAACAAATTGAGAATGAATACCGACGCTCTGGTGCTCAAAGTAACGGACACGGGAGAAAGTGACCGACTCGTGACATTGCTGACATCCGAATTCGGAATTGTCAGAGCCTTTGCAAACAGAGCCAAAAAAATAAACAGCCGTATGCACGGCGCAACGCAGTCCCTTTGTTACGGAGATTTTTCGATCTACAAAAGCAGGGACAGCTACATAATCGACGATGCCGTTGCGAAGGAAGTTTTCTTCGGACTTCGGGAGGATATAGAAAAGCTCTCTCTTGCGCAGTATTTCTGCGCTCTTGCAATGGAGCTTGCCCCCGAAACCGAGCCTGCAAGAGATTATCTGAGAGTGATTCTCAACTCTATGCATCTGCTTGAAACAGGCAGACGGTCAAACAACTTTCTGAAAGCGGTAACAGAGCTTAAATTCATGATTTTTTCGGGCTTTATGCCTGACCTGACAGCCTGTGCAGGCTGCGGCTGCGAACCCGACGGAGAGATTTATTTCAATCTTTCCGACGGATGTATTTACTGCAGAAAATGCGGTAACGGCGAAAAAATCAATGCAACCGTTTTTGCCGCAATGCGCCATGTGTGCGCAAATCCCATTGAGAGAATGTATTCATTTTCTCTCCCTGCCGAGGATGAAAAGCGTTTTGCCGAAGTGTGCGAAAGATTTTTGCTTTTGCAGACGGGTAAAAGATTCAAAGCGCTTGAATTTTATAAATCATTATTTTAAAACACGAAAGGAATTGTGAAAATGAAAAACGACGGATTTCTTCACAAGCTGTTCGGAACAACTCCGGGCGAGGGCGTTCAGCCCAAAGAGGCAATTGCCTACAGTATAGCCGGTTTCGGTCAGAACTTTATCTGCACCATCATCGGTTCATACATCACAGTATTTATGACCGATGCGCTTCTTTTCGGTGCTGACGGCGTTATGATCGGAAGCGTTAAGGGTGCAACAGCAGTTGCGATTCTTATGCTCGGTGCCCGTATTTTTGACGCATTCAACGACCCCATCATGGGATCTGTTGTTGACAAAACCCGCACAAAGTGGGGCAAATGCCGCCCTTATCTCAAATGGATGGCAGTTCCCATCGGCATTATGACAATTCTCTGTTTCCTTCCCGTTTTCAGTGCAGAGAAAGTATATAACGGTACACAGACAACCCTTGCATTTGCAGTAATCGGTGTTATCTATGTTATCTGGTCAGTTTTCTATACCGTTGCTGACGTTCCTTACTGGGGCCTTTCAACCTGCCTTACAAACAACACGGTAACAAGAGGTAATATCCTCACAGTTGCCCGTATGTTCTGCACAGTCGGCGCAGGTATTGTTACCGTTTTCCTTCCCATGATTACCGGTGCCCTTACCTCAAAGTTCAAGTATACAGCCGATGATATCGCTCTTATTCTTGCCGATAAAGCGGAAGCGGTTGCAAATATGGTTGCTAATCAGGGCATAACAGCAGAAGAAGCAGCTCAGACTTTTATCGGAACGGTAAGAAACGGCATGGAAATTGCAAATGCCGAAACGCTTAAGTGGTCTTATTTTGTAGCAGCTGTTGTTCTTGTTGTTGCAGCTATTCCCATGTTCTTCTATGGCTTCAAAAACACACAGGAACGCTTCACATCCGAGGAAAATCCCCCCTCATTCGGACATAATCTCAAGCTCCTTTTCAAAAATAAGGAACTCCTCCTTATCGTTCTTTCAGGTGTTCTCGGCGGTGCAAGAATGGTTTATTCCTACACGGGCGGTCTTTATTTTGCAAAGTATATCCTTCAGAACGAAGGTCTTTACGGCATCATAACCCTTCTTGTTGTTCCCGGCGGTCTTGTTGCCTCGGTTCTTGTTCCCTGGATGTCAAAGAAATTCACAAAGAAATGGTCATATATTGTTGTTCATCTTTTCGGCGGTGTAGTTATGGCTGTTATGTATTTTGTCGGCTATGATGCACCCTGGAAAATGGTTATCTGTGCTATCGGTCTTGTTCTTCTCGGCATTCCTCAGGGTGTCAACAATATCATTACATATGCTATGATCGGTGACACGGTTGACTATCTCGAATGGAAAACAGGCGAAAGAGGCGAAGGCATCTGCTTTGCAATGCAGACTCTTATCAACAAAATCGGTATGGCAGTGGGCGCATTCATCGGTGTTCTCTCAATGAGCATTGCAGGCATCAATGCAAGAACCTATGAAGTTGCAAATCCCGATGCACTCTGGGATGTTCTCATTATTTCCGGCGTTGTAAGTATGTTCGCTTGCGCAGTTCCCATGTTCTTCTACACAATCACGGAAAAGAGACAGGCAGAAATGGTTGCTGAAATCGAAGCAAGAAAAGCAAAGGTAAAGAAATAATGTTTTATCCGTCGGAGGATTTTCTTCCGACGGAATTTTTTGCGTAAAATATATTGAGATTTATAAATAATAATGTTATAATATAATGAATTTGATTTCAGAGGTGAAAAGATGAAGAACAGACAGACGGCGTATCAGATTATAACCGTTTTTGTTTCTGCGCTTCTTATTTTCCTTTCATATATGTATATCGTCGGTGACGGAACGATTTTCAAGGGCAGCATTGAAGGCGAAATCATAAAAGCAAGAGTTATCCGTGTTACCGATGTTGATGTTCAGAATTTCAGCGGCGAAAGTGAATTCGTAACCGTAAAATTCAGGGCGCAGGCACTCAATACTGATTTGAGAGGCAAAACCGTTGATGCGGTGCAGGAAATTGATAAATCCTATGCATTCAGCCCCCGTCAGGTTGAAGAAAACGATAAGGTGCTGATTGAAGGCTTTTTTCAGAACGGCGAAAAGCTCTATTATTTCGGCGATTTTGTGAGAATAACTCCGCTTCTGTGGCTTCTCGTTATTTTCTGCATCCTGATAGTTGTTTTTGCAAAAATGCAGGGACTCAAAACCGTTGTTTCTCTCGGGTTTACCTGTCTTTCGGTGTTCACGGTTCTTATTCCCGCAATTCTCAACGGTCATAATATTTATCTCTGGTCAATTCTTGTCTGCATATTCATAACGGTTATGACGCTGTGCTTAATCAGCGGATTCAATGTCAAGGCTCTTTGTGCCGGAATCGGTTGTATCTGCGGTGTTCTCTGCTCCGGTCTTATAGCCGTTATTACGGATAAATTCCTGAATATGACGGGTCTTATCGAGGAAGAATCAATCTATCTTGTTCAGCTTTACCCCGATAATCCGATAGACCTTAAAGCTATTATTTTTGCAATGATTATTGTCGGTGCGGTCGGTGCCGTTATGGACGTTTCAATGTCAATTTCGTCATCGCTTTATGAACTGCGCATAAAATCTCCGTCGATAAAACCCAACGCACTTATGAAATCGGGCTTCACAATCGGCAGGGATATGATGGGCACAATGGCGAATACACTTGTGCTTGCCTATATCGGAAGCTCACTGACAAGCGTGCTTCTGCTTGTTGCTTATAATGCAAGCATTGAGCAGGTTATCAACAGAGAAATCATAATTGCCGAAATTCTTCAGGCTCTTGCAGGAAGCATGGGTATGCTTTTAACCCTGCCTCTGACGAGTGCGATATGTTCGGTTGTCTACTATAATAAGGAGGAAGAATAATGCCTCTTGTAAAAATGAGTCCTTTGCTCAGAAGGGCGAGGGAAGGCGGCTATGCAGTCGGAAGCTTCAGCGTTTCCAACATGGAAATGGTGCTCGGCGTATTAAAAGCCGTTGAGGAAACAAAAAGCCCTGCAATTCTGCAGATAGCAGAGGTAAGACTCAATCATTCTCCGCTTGAAATAATCGGGCCTCTTATGGTTGCGGCGGCAAAGAATTGTTCAATGCCGGTTGCCGTGCATTTTGACCATGGCAAAACAACTGAAAAAATAAAGCAGGCTCTTGATATCGGATTCACAAGTGTTATGCTTGACGGTTCGCATCTTCCGTTTGATGAAAACGCAAAAATCACTGCAGAAACAAAGCTTCTTGCGCAGAAATATGACGCAGACTGCGAGGGTGAAATCGGTTGTGTCGGCGGAAGCGAAGACGGAAGCGAGGATATCGCAATCAACTGTACTTCTCCCGTTCAGGCGCTTGAATTCTATAAGAAAACAGGCGTTGATGCTCTTGCTGTTGCAATCGGAAATGCTCACGGTAACTATAAGCAGGCGCCGAAACTCCGTTTTGATATTCTTGAAGAAACGGCAAAGCTTGTTGAAGCTCCGCTTGTTCTTCACGGCGGCACGGGTATTCTTCCTGAGGATTTCAGGAAGTGTATAGAGCTTGGAATCAATAAAATAAATATTGCAACCGCAACCTTTGACAGCGTTGAAAAATCAGTCAGAACAGCCTATGAAGACGGCGTGATAAAAGGCTATTACGATTTGCAGACAGCCGAGGTTGAGGGCGCATATCATAACGCAATGAAACATATAGAAATATTCGGATGTTCCATGAAAGGATGAATAAAATGAGCTATATTAATTTTGACAAATCAAAACCTCTTGATGTTATCCCCATCGGCAGAATTGCTATCGACTTCAATCCTACCGATATGAATATGCCTCTTTCCGAGAGCAGCAATTTCAATAAGTATGTAGGCGGCTCGCCTGCAAATATTGCCGTCGGTCTTGCAAGACTCGGTGCAAAATGCGGCTTTATCGCAAGAGTTTCCGATGACCAGTTCGGTGATTATGTTGAAAATTATTTTAAGGCTGACGGCATCGATGTATCCCATGTTTTCAGATGCGAAAACGGCGAAAATCTCGGTCTTACTTTCACGGAAATCCTCAGCCCCACTCAGAGCAGTATTCTTATGTACCGTGAAGGCGTTGCCGATTTGCAGGTATGTGTTGACGATGTTGACGAAGAATATATAAAGCAGGCTAAGGCTGTTGTTATTTCAGGTACGGCACTGTGCGCAAGTCCTTCAAGAGAAGCAGCTCTCAAAACTCTTTTCCTTGCAAAGAAAAACGGCGTGGTTGTTATCTTTGATATCGACTACAGAAGCTATACATGGAAGAATAAGGATGAAATTTCTCTTTATTATTCAATCGCCGCAAAGAACAGCGATATTGTTCTCGGTTCAAGAGAGGAATTTGACCTCACGGAAGCTGTTGAAGGCGTATGCGCAAGTGACGAAGAATCCGCTGCACGCTGGTTCTCCTACGGCAACAAAATCGTAATCATCAAGCACGGCAAGGAAGGCTCTGTTGCATATCTTGACGATGGCTCGGCTTATAAAGTAAAGCCCTTCCCCGTAAAGATGCTCAAGGGCTTCGGCGGCGGCGACGGCTATGCATCCGCATTTATTTATTCTCTTCTTAACGGAAAGAGCGTTCCCGATGCGCTTGAATTTGCAACGGCATCAGCATCAATGCTTGTTTCCGCACACAGCTGCTCTGCTGCAATGCCCTCCGCAGAAGCAGTTCAGGAATTCATCGACAAAACAAAACCCACCTCCGGCGAGGTTATCGAAAAAATCAAATAAAACAGATAAGGAGCTGTCTCGTTTGAGACAGCTCCTTTTGGCCCGCCCGAAGGGATTTGACTCGCACCGCTGCGGCGGCTTGGGCGCTCGCGGTCACAACAGTCCACCGGACTGTTGCTCTGTACCGCTCGTCCTTCAAATCCCTTGCACCGAAAAAAGCAAACCAATCTCCGTTGCACGAAGATTGGTTTACTTGGCCCGCCCGAAGGGATTTGAACCCCCGTTCTTCAGAATCGGAATCTGCTGCGTTATCCAGCTGCGCCACGGGCGGATATATCAATGTGTTTATTAATAATATCATATTGTGTTCTAAAAATCAATAAAAACACATTGTAACTTTAATAAATGTTCGAATGGTATTGTTATTTATATTAAATATTGATTTTTCAAATGTAATATTGTAATATAAAAATCAGAAAGGGGAATGAGAAAATGAAAAAGGGTTTCAGATTTTTGATAGTCATTGCAATTGTTTTTACTGTTGTTATTCTTTCCGAACTTTGTGCATATGCCGTAAGCTTTGATTCCGGTTTACAGTATCAGACTGAAAGCATGGTTGCTCTTTGGGATAAGAATGATTATGGCGGTGAAAGTCAGATTATCGGCATCGGAGAATATCCGTCTGTTGATTTTAAGGTCAGAAGCATAACCGTGCCGCAGGAATATGTGGTTTATGCTTATTCCGAAGAAAATTTCGGCGGTGAAGAATACATCTTAAAAGACAGCATTGATAAGTTGTTCAGCATCAATATTCATAATGGAATTACCTATTATAAAAATTTCAAAAGTTTTAAAGTAGGACTCATTGAAAGCGAAGCCGTAGATATTACAAAGCTTGATGATGAAAAGAAAAACCAAATCATGGTTGACTATGCACCTCGTATTCATATGGCAGAGGGTGACCCTTACGAAGCTGTTTCCATGGACTGGACTTTTGAGCATTTTGACCGTGTTATGGACTCAAAGGGTGATTCGCGTCTTGTTATGAAAGAAAAAATTGACGGTCCGTTTGATATCTGCGAAACCTTCTACGGTGACCAGGAAACGGCAGCCGCTTATGCTTTCTGGGTTGAAAAAGAGAATAACTATGTGGATATTGTATACTTTATATATTGTTCTTATGACAGCGGTAAATATATATGGCTGCTCAACAGTATGGTTGGAGGTCATCCCGGAGATTGGGAGCATTTTACGCTGAGATTTCTGAAATATGAAGAAAACGGAAAAACATATCTCCGACCCGTCAAAACCGCATTTGCGGCGCATACATTTGCCGAAATTGAACCGTGGGAAAATCTGGAAATGCATGATGATACTCATTGCATCATTTATTGTGCGGCAGGAACTCACGGACTGTATCCTCATGCAAACACATATGTCTATATGAATTTTGTGATTATTCAGCTTAAGGATGAATGCTCGAAGGGAGAAATATGGGACCTCTGGCTTCCCGAAAAGCTTGAAACATTTGAGCTTGTTCCCGAAGAAAGCTGCCGTGCACTTGCAGGTTCAAAGTGGGCAGAAGTTTTCAGCTATGATGTTGAAAACCCTGACAGCATGGCTACCCTGTATTGGGGAAACGAATCCTCATATCCTCCGTTTATGAACGGCGGACCTCAGGGACCCCAGTTCAAGACTGAAATGACAAGCAAAACCAGCTTCAAATAATACTTATTCCGAAAGGATAACAATATGAAAAATAAATCAACCCTTGTTTTTACCGGTGATATCGGTTTTGACAGATATATGTACGGCAAGTGGAATGATGAGGAGCTTATCTCGGATGAAATCCTTGATTTTCTTCATTCTGCCGACCATGTTATTGCAAATGTTGAGGGTCCCGTTGCGCCTGTTGAACAGAACACAACCAAAGACGGCGTTCAACAGTTGCTCCACACAATCGACCCGGAAGCTGTTAAGGTTCTTAATAAAATGAATGCCGATATCTGGAATATCTGCAACAATCATATCATGGATGCAGGGGAATACGGCATCAGAACAACCCTTGAAATTGCAAAAGAAAACAATGTTCAGACCATCGGCGCCGGCATGGATATTCACGAAGCGAGAAAACCTGTTATTCTCAATGAAGCGGGCGGGATAGGTATGTTCGGCGTCGGATATCAGCGTGCCTGCAGAAAAGCCGATGAAAACAAAGCGGGATGCTACAGCTGGAGCGATCTCGATGAAATTCAGAATTCCATAAATGAAATCAAAAAGACCTGTCGATGGTGCGTTGTTGTTGCCCATGCAGGCGAGGAATTCACTCCGCTTCCGTCGCCTTATACAAGAGAACGCTGCCATAAATATCTCGAAATGGGTGCGGATATCGTTGTGATGCATCATCCCCACGTGCCGATGAATTATGAAACGGTAGGGGATAAGGTGATTTTTTATTCACTCGGCAATTTTATTTTTGATACGGATTATCAGCGTTCACAGTTCAATACCGAATTCGGTCTGATAGTGAAAATCAACTTCACCGAAACTGAGTTTTCGTGGGAACCCATGGGGCTTGAAATACTCAGAGATTCCGAACACATCGTGAAAACAGAACTTCCGAGAATTTTCGTGGACGTTCAGGAAGAAGATTACAATCTTCTTTCACCGCTTTCCGCAAAAATGCACATTGCTGCCACAAGAAGGCAGATGACTTATCTCAATCCTCAAAGATTCAAAAATGCAACAGAAGAAGAATGGGCAGAGCATTTTGCAGAGCCTCTGAGAACGGGCAGAGTGCCGGGTGAAACCCTCGATTTCTTTATCCTTTGCCCCCTTGCCGCAAAAGCAGAGGAGAATGAATGGCAGAAAAGCAAGCTTGAAGATGTAAAACAGTATATTCTGGAACAGATGTGAAAAAACGGGGCAGCTGACTGCCCCGTTTTTTATATAAGCCCGTATCTTGCACAGTAATCAAGAACAATTTTTCTGAAATGTTCATGCTTGAAGCTGTTTTTAACATCCGTAATATCAACATAAGCACCCCTGATTAAATTCTGAATAACAGCTTCCGCAACAAACGCTTCAAACGCATAATCGTTTGCAAAAGCTTCTTCAATATCTGTGTTCATTTTTTCATTGATGCCGTTTATTGCTGAACGGTAAATGATATTTTCTTTTCCGAGAAGTCTGCCCATATTTTCAAAACTTCGGAGTCCGTGTATCATATCGGAAACGCTGATTTTCCCTTTGTATTCAACCGATTTTTCACCGCCGTTAAGGATGAAATCAACCGTTGTTTCAAGCACCTTTGCCAGATCGGGCAAAACCGCAACATCGGGCAGAGTTTCGCCTCTTTCCCATTTGCTGACCGCCTGGAATGATACTCCGAGCCTTTCGCCGAGTTCGTTTTGTGTGAGTCCTTTTGATTTTCTGAGCATTGCAATCTGTTCGCCTGTTTTTTCTATGTTCATGGTAAAGCCTCCGTAGTTTTTTCTTGAAGTACTTCGTTGTCTGTATTATATCACCGTTTTTTCGATTTGAAAATAACCGCATAATTGAACATTTTATTCATAAATTCAACCGATTGGAAATAATATATAATAATTACATTATAAATATTTCCGCATTTAGTTAAAATTGGTTGTTGACATTGAAAGAATTTTTGCTATAATATCATGTGAAGACCCGTCTTTTGTGGAAAGTTTAAAAGAGATAGCGCATCATGGGCTGAAAGTGCGCTTTAAATGAGTAGTAAGAACGGCAACACTTCCTCGTATAAAA
>JAZSAH010000042.1:0-8136 GCA_045601745.1 Acutalibacteraceae bacterium | reverse complement strand
TCATTGGAATACTCTCTATGACCTGACAAGATTCGAGGTTGCGGCACACAAATGGGCTGACCTTTCCGAAGGCGGCTACGGCTGCAGCATCATCAACGACTGCAAATACGGCTATGATATCCACAACAGCCACATGAGAATAACACTTATGCGTGCACCCACCTGCCCCGACAGAACAGGTGACCACGGCATCAACACATTCAAATATGCTTTCCATCCCCATTCAGAGCATTGGAGATATGACACCGTTCAGCAGGCTATCGCATTCAATGTTCCTCCCGTTGCTGTTTACAACGCCGAAGCAAACGAAGGCGTTATTGACGGAGAAAAGCAGTTCATTCTTGACCTTGACGACAACGCTGCTATCGACTGCGTAAAGAAAGCACAGGACGGCAGAGGATATATCATCCGTGTTGTTGAAGAAGAACAGAGAAGAGGTCTTCGCTCAATCAGACTCGGTTTTGATATTGAAAAAGTTTATGAATGCAACATGATTGAAGAGGACAAGGAAGAAATTTCCGTCAGCGACAATGCATTTGAATTCATGCTCAAGCCCTTTGAAGTCAAAACATTCCGTGTAATTTAGCAGAAAGAAATCCGCCGAGGCTCAACCGAGCTTCGACGGATTAATTATTTCTGCGAGGTTTCCGGATGCATCCGAAAAATTTGCGGCTTTTGCACCATCGGGAAGTGAAAAAGCAAACGGTTTTTCGCTGTCAATTTCAATTGTTTCTGTTTTATCGGGATAAACGACTTCAATCCGTGAAATCCCGATTTTATTCATTGAGTAATAAGCCGAAGTGTTGTTAAAATCAAATCGGGCAACACCCTCATCAGTATAGAAACTGCCTCCCGACTTAAAAAAGTAACCGTAGCTGAGACCGTCATTTTCAGAATAAACCGAAAAAACATGGTCATCAAGACTTTCGGGATAAAAAACCATAACGGCGATTCCATCGGAAACAGACTTTGAAACAAGCCAGTTTTCATCAATTCTCTGTGACTCACGGGCATCCGCCTCAAGTTTTCCGGCAGAAACTCCGACATTATCCCGAATAAAGAAAAATCCGAAAACAATTATTGCTGCAGCTGCGGCAAAACATAATAATTTCTTCAAAAAAAACACCCTTTCTCTGTATGCCTCGGGTATCTATGTATATGTTAGCATACACAGATACCGTTGTCAAGAGAAAGGGTTCAGAAATTATTTATAAACGAATTCGTAAACCTTTGCCCATGAACGGACTCTCTTTGCGTTATATTTCTTGGGCATCATAGCACAGGCTGCAACAGCCTTACCCATTCTGACGCCGCAGGCAATAATCTTTTTAAGAAGCTCCGCATCATGACAAACCTGCTTTGCCTGATTGATAAGTGCTCTCGGGTCGATATTAACGCTTCCGAGCCCCGTGAAATCGGCGCCGATTGTCATTAAATCCTCATTGAGAATGCCGTTATCCATAACATAGTCAACTTCTTCGGGTGTAAGGCTGAGAAGAAGAAGCTTTCCGCAGGCAAGAGGTGCAAGACCCGCGCCGAGCTCTTTATAGTATCCCTGCTGATATTTCCAGAGTGTTTCTGCAGAAAAAGACTGGTTTTTATCGGCAATAATTGCATTCGCAAGAATTCTTGATGCCTTGAGGCAGTTTGCAATACCCGAACCGATAAGCGGTACAGTCATGAATGCGCTGTCACCGATAGCGGCATAACCGTCAGCAACCATAACCGAAAGGGGCTGACGCACGGGAATTTCAACAAACTGACCGCCACGGATAATCTCCGTTCCGAGCCTGGGGTTTGTTTCACGAAGAAATTCCGAAAAGCGTTCAACATCTTCAAGCGTGAAATCCTCAAAACGACCCATGAGAAGGTCGGTGTGGTCATCTTCGGAAGCAATCCAGTTAACGCCGAGTTCTCCGCCTGCAAAAAGCATAACCTTGAATTTCGCCTCAACGGCTTCATCGTTTGCCTTGTTGAAAAACGCTCTGAAAATTGTTATCTTTTCGTTTCTCGCAACTTCTTTTTCAATTCCGAATTCTTCGGGAAGATTCATTCTCACGGGAGAATTCATGCCGCAGGAATCGATAACAAGGTCACCGTAAATATCACCCTTATCGGTTTTTATACCTACAACTCTGTTGCCGAGAATTATCGGTCCGAGAACCTTATGTTCATATTTGATTTCAGCACCGCATTCAAGAGCATGATTTATGAAATGTGCATAAATATCACGGCGTTCCATTTTGATTTCAAGCTTATCCTGCGGAACATGCTGACGAAGACCCGTTTTCATTGAAGGTCCGAAGAAGGTCATATCTTCTTTATATTCAAACTTATCCTTGGGGGGCATGGGCATTCCTGCAACCGCAAGCGCATCGGGCGCAAAAATATCGGTCCAGTCATAACCGAGAGTTCCCTCTTTTTTCTGCTCATAGACAGTAACATCAAAGCCTGCTCTTGCAAGAATTGCGGCAACGGCAATACCGCCGTGACCGAGACCTGCAACGATTATTTTTTTGCCCATATTAATCTCCTCTCATCATACGGGGGGAATTTTCGATATTGGTAAATACATTTTATCACATATTTCTCAAAATATCAATGTGACAAATGTAACAGTATGTAATATAAAAAAGAGGGTCGGTGTTGAAACCGACCCGTGAACAACGGTTTTATTTGATTATTTCTTTCGCGCTTGCGGCAAGACCTGCAAGTCCCTGAATATCGCTGGGAATAATAAGCTTCGTTGCCTGACCGTCTGCAGCAGCTTCAAAAGCTTCAAGGCTCTTTATTGTGAGATAGCCCTGACTGGGTGCTGCTTCGTTGATGAGCTCGATTGCCTTTGCTCTTGCCTGCTCAACCTTGAGAATAGCTTCCGCTTCACCCTCGGCTTCTCTGATTTTTGCTTCCTTGATAGCTTCTGCGGCAAGGATTGCGCTCTGCTTATCTGCTTCCGCAGCAAGAATCTTGCTTTCCTTCTGACCCTCTGCAACAAGGATTTTGGTTGCCTTTTCACCTTCTGCGGTAAGAATTGATTCACGGCGCTGACGCTCTGCCTTCATCTGCTTTTCCATAGCATCCTGGATTTCCTTGGGGGGAAGGATGTTTTTGAGTTCAACTCTGTTAACCTTGATTCCCCAGGGGTCTGTTGCTTCGTCAAGAATGCCTCTGATTTTTGCGTTGATTATATCTCTTGAGGTCAGAGTGTGGTCAAGCTCCATTTCACCGATGATGTTACGAAGGGTTGTTGCCGTAAGATTTTCAATAGCCGAAATGGGTCTTTCAACGCCGTATGCAAAAAGCTTGGGGTCGGTTATCTGGAAGAAAACAACCGTATCAATCTGCATGGTTACGTTATCCTTGGTGATAACGGGCTGGGGCGGGAAATCAACAACCTGCTCCTTGAGCGAAACCTGCTTTGAAATTCTTTCAATAAAAGGAATTTTCATGTGAAGACCCGTCTGCCAGGTTGCGCTGTATGCTCCGAGTCTTTCGATAACATATGCTTTCGACTGAGGAACGATTTTGATATTCAGAACAACGATAAGAATAACGAAAAGTGCGAGTAAGATTAAAATGAATCCGCCTAAAAATTCCATAGATATTTCCTCCTGAATTCTTTATTTTAAGTTAATTCTGCGCTTTGACAATAAGTTTTACGCCTTCGATTTTCTCAACCGTCACACGCTCGTCTTTTCTGAAAACCGTGCCGTCGGATGAACGCGCTGTCCATGTGACGCCGTTGACATTAACCTGACCCCTGCCCTCGATGTTATCGATATCCTCGATAACAACTGCCGTCTGACCGATGCATCTGTCGGCATTGGTAGGCTGCAGCTTTTTGTTCGTCATTTTTTTAACGAGAGGACGGGTTGCGATGAGTGCAACAGCCGAAACAGCGATGAAAATCACCCACTGAAGCCAAGGCTGCAATCCGCAAAGCTCTGCAACAAGCGCTGCCGCCGCACCTGCGGCAAACCAGATTGTTACAAGCTGAGCAGTTACCGCTTCAACGACAACAAGAATAACGAGCAGAACAATCCAGAAAATCATCATTGCATATTCCATATAATTCCCCCTCTTTTATTGTTTGATTAATTATATCATTATTTTTTACAAAAAACAATATATGCAGATGCCGCACCGAAGATTTTACAGATTATACATAATTCAGTCAAAAAGAACATGAACGGTATTATAAACAAATTCAACGGTCTGTCTGAAAAACGGTTTTGAAATAAAATTATATAGCCATACGGGTACGGCGTTTTCAAGAGGGCTTTCAAATTCTTTTTCAACAAGACCCGTTGCGCCGCTTGCTTTTCCGTTATCAATCATAATATCAAAGCAGGAAACGCAGAAGGGATTGAGACTTCCGACCTCAATGAAGCTGACTGTTATTTCATCCGCAACAAAACCGACCTTCGGCACTTCACCGCTGAACGGAATTTCTGCTTTTTCACCTGCTTTTATTGTTCCGATACCTGCAACATCAAAGGTCAATTCGACGCCGTTTGCGTTGACAGCAAAGATTTTTATATCTCTGTCGGTTGTCAGATTTTCAACAATAAGCTTTGAATCATCGGATGAAAGATAACCCGTGTTGCTCTTGTCAAATTTAACATGAATACTTCTTGAAGCGTGGTTTGAATATTCAAACTGAGGATAATCGGGATTTGAATATATATCGGATATTTCATCGGTGAGAAGAAGCTTTGTCACAAGTGAACGGGTATATTCTTCATAATAATACTGACCGTGATACTGACCGTCAACAAACCATGTGTTTTCGGGAAGATATGCACTTGAAGCATCGATTTCCATTGACGGCGAAATATGGTTATGGGCGGGATTGCTGCAGGTTGTTTTAACGCCCGTATATCCGTCGGCAAATCTCTTTCCGAGAGGTGCGCAGGTTGCACCGCTGACCGTATAAGCAGGAAGAACTATATCGCCGTTAAACTCGCCTCCGAGAGCAAGCTCGCTGCCGGTTGAACACAGAAGCGCAACATCAACGCCGTTTTTCTGTGCATTTCTGAGAATCTGCGGAATTGCAGGCATTATTTCATAATGAACCTTATCCGTTTTTTCGATAAGCTCCTTGCTTTCAACAGGGTCAAGGAAGTCTGCCTTCAGCTCATCATACAAATCAACCGAGCAGAGCGACCAGATACTTCCCCAATATTTCAGCGCACTCATAAGACCTTCGCTTGCACCGCCGATTATATCATTTATGCTTTCAAATTCCGCATTTTCAAACCATCTTGCAACATCGCCCTCGCCTGCAAGAATCGTTTCAAAAAACAATGCGATATCGCTTATCGGAAAATCAATGTTCCCTCTTAAGATTTTATCGGGGATATCCGTTCCTCCGATTGCGGGAACGCTTGTCACATATTTGCTGACGGAAGAATCTCCGTAAAGATGAAGATATGTTGAAGAAATAAGACCGCCGAAGCTGAGCGAGAAAATACGCACTTTATCGGAATTTGTATATTTCTTTATATCCTCAATGAAATCATTGAGCTGCTCCGCAAGCGTTATTGCATCAAGGCGTGAATCATACTGAAACATGAAGATATCCGATGGGTCATAAAGCTCTGCAAGATGCTTGCTGAAATTCAGTTCATACATATAATCCTCAAGCCCGTTATCAAGCATATAGCCGATATTAGATGTTTCGGGATTATTGGGATAATGCGATACGTCATAAACCGATGTTCCGTCGGGATTACAGCGGAGTTTTTCAAAAATAACCCCTGCACCCTCGCCTATCGTTTCACCGAATTCATCCGTTTTTCCGACGAATGCTCCTGCAAGGGATTTGAGAAAATTCGGCAAATCGTCGCCTATTCTTCCCGTCACTTTATCAAGCTCGAGAACCCAGAGCTTTTCTTCATTTTCCGTTCCGTATTCATAAAAAAGCTGTGAACACAAAAATCCCGAAATAAGAACTATCGGGTCGTCGTTCTTTTCCTCTGCTGCTGCAACAAAAGAAAAACTTGAAAAAAGAATCACAGCGGTCAATAACAATGAAATAATTTTTTTCATCATCCACAGCTCCTTTCTGTATATATAAATTTTATCATATTTCATGTTATGTTTCAATAATATTTTTTATTTTCTATTGTGTTACGGGTGAATTCATATTATACTTTAAACGGGCAATTCATGAATTGTCCCTGCAAAACAATCCGGATTTTTTCTGTCCGGATTAAAAGGGAGTTTTAGAAATGAACGATATTTTCAAGGGCATCCCCCTTCCCCCAAAAGATGATTTTATTGAATATTACTGCGCAAGAGGAGCATATATGCTCATTTACGGAAACTGCACGAAGGATGACTACGAAAAAGAATGTGCAGAAGCATTGAATTGCGGTTTCTCGCTCTTTGACGGTTTTGACATTAAAGACAATTATCACAAAACATTTTTCAAAGATAAAATGCTTCATATTTACTATTGCGAAAGCGAAAAGAAGCTCCGCATCGTTGCAGACCCGTCAAAGGAACGCTATAACACCGCACCCGAAAACAAGGGCAATTTCTGCGAAACAACACTCTGGCAGTTTGAGGTTGACCATGCGCTCATTGACTGCGGTATGTGTTACATAGTCAGATGCTCCGACGGAAGCTTTTTTGTTATCGACAGCGCACATATGTATTCAGTCAATGACGATATAAGAATCATTGAGTTTCTCACAAAAATAAACGGCGGCAAAAAGCCCGTTGTTGCCGGCTGGTATTTGTCCCATGCGCATGAAGACCACATTGCCAAATTCCTTGATGTTATAGAATATCACAAAAAGGAAATCGATATCGAGACCGTTTATTATAACTTCCCCGATGCTTATCACAGAGATTATAAATTCTGGGGAGAATGCAACCTCGGAATGGCTCTCCGCTTTGAAAGAGTGATGAACGAAAACCCCGACATAAAGAAGATTAATCTCCATACGGGTCAGCGTTTCTTTGTGCGTAATCTTGAATTTGTCACTCTCTGCACCCACGAGGATGTTTATCCGAATTCGTTCAGGGATTTCAACAATTCATCGAGTGCAATCATGATGTTTGCAAACGGAAGCAAGGTTTTGTTCCCAGGCGACTGCTCTGCGGAAAGCGACAAAGTTCTTGTCGGCAGATACGGCGATTATCTGAAATGCGATGTTGTTCAGATGTCGCACCACGGTCATTCGGGCACATCTCCTGAATTCTACCGCCTCGCCGATGCGGAATGCGTTTTGTTCCCGATAACGGAAATCAAATTCTACGAAGAGCTTCCGAGGCAGGAATCAAACAGAGTTGCCATGGATATCGCAAAAGAATATTATATAGCATCAAACGGCACGGTTGAAATCCCCCTGCCCTATGTTTTCGGGCAGACCGTTGTTCATCCCGACGAAACATTTGAAGATTTCAACGGAATTTTCAATCTTTGGACATATGAATATACGGATGAATACAAAGATAAGCTCTATAAAGAATTTCTGGAAAGAAGTAAAAGATAAGAAAAGACCCACCGATTTTCGGTGGGTTTTGTTGTTTTACACGAGAGAAACTGAGTGGTCATATACGGGATACCATTTTGAGGAGCCGTAGTTTCTTGCTCTGAAAAGTACCTCATCTTCATAAACTTCCATCTGGAAGCCCATGCCGCCCCAGGGCACACCGTAACGGTTGATAATCATATAAGTGGGAAGATTGATATAGTTGACGCCGTTGATTGTTTCAACACATGAAAAACCGAAAACTTTTTCAACAAGAGGTCCGTTGATGCCTGTATGAACATGACCGCTGATGAAGAATACATTTTCATATTTTTCAAGGATTGCCTGAACGGCATCGCTGTTATCATCAAGTCCGCCGTCGGGATAAATAATATCCTGACCGTTTACGCCTTCAACGGGAACGTGGCAGACAACAAACATCGGGAGACCTCTGTCAGCAGCTTCGGCAAGTGAATCATCAAGAAACTGAATCTGCTCGGGAGTCATATCGGGGCAATCCCATGTATCGTCACCGTCATCACAGAGAACAACAAATCTGTAGCCGTCGATATCGGTCTTATAATATGCCTTCTGAATGGTTTCGCCCTGAGGGTTAAGCTCATTGAAGGTTTTGATAAAATGCTGTCTTGCT
>JAZSAH010000041.1:0-5813 GCA_045601745.1 Acutalibacteraceae bacterium | reverse complement strand
CCCTAACTGAGTGGCGATTGTATAAACAATCATACTTCAATATTTTATCACCGTGAAAATTATAAATCAATAGTTATTTTATATATTATCTATATTTTGAATAAAAAAACTTTTGTAATAATTTATAATATTATTTCATTTTATAATATTGATTTTCGTTTTAATTTTTAAAGAAATATTGACATTTATAAACTTAGTTTGTATAATTATAATACAAAAATAAATTCGGAATATTCCGGATGATTACGGAGGAATAGTATGAAAAAATTCATAGCGCTACTGTTGGCATTTACAATGCTGTTTTCTGTTTCTGTTCCGGCTTTTGCCGGCGGAGATGAACCTGTTATCCCTTCAGGCGGCGTTGATATTTTCGGCTCAATCATCAATGCAATAACAGGCTTTTTTAACCGCATAATCAATTTCTTCAAAAATCTCTTTTTCCCGCCGGAGCAGGTTGCCGAGTATACGATAACTTATGTTGATACAGACGGCTCACTGCTTTACAAAGATAAGGTTGCTGTCGGCGCAACGGTTACAGCTCCTCCGATTCCCACAAAAAGCGGATATGTATTCATGGACTGGTATCCCGCAATCCCCGAAACAATGCCCGACAGAGATATAACAATTACAGCTCGCTGGGCAGAAGTTGTATGATATAAAAAATATAAATCCCCCGACATCAGTCAGGGGATTGTTTTTATGCTGAAAATTCATTTCTGACAGCTTCAACCACTTCATCGACATCAGATTTGACAACAAGCATGGAAATTTCAATTTCAGATGTTGTTATCATTCTGACATCAGCATCAACGCTCGCAACGGCTTTGAAAACTCTTGCGGAAACTCCGGGAGTGCCTCTCATTTCTTCACCGCTTACGGTGATTTTGCAGTTACCGCTGCTTACGCTGATTTTAGTCTTGGGTGAACGAGAACGAAGCTCCGATGCAATTGCAAGCACAGGAACAAAATCTTTGTCGCTTACGGTGAATGAAAATCCCGAATTTGCTCCGCTTACGGGAAATTGCGAAATCATATCAACATCAATTCCCGATTCTGCAATCATTCTGAAAACATCTGCCATATGAGAAATATCGGCAGGTGCATCGCAAAGCGAAAAAAGAGTAACATCTTCGGTTACGAAAATATTATCAACAAGCTTCATTTTTACCCACTCCTGAATTTTATTTAAGCATATCTGTCATATTATAAAGTCCTGCAGGCTTACCGCAGATGAACATCGCCGCATTGATTCCGCCCGTAGCAAAAAGCTCCTTGCTTCTTGCCGAGTGGGATATTTTTATTATTTCATCATGACCTGCAAAGATTATTTCGTGCTCACCCGTGATTGTTCCGCCTCTGACAGCGTGAATTCCGATTTCTTTTTTTGTTCTTTTTTCACGCTTTGAATGACGGTCGTACTCATATCTGATATCGCCGTCAAGTTCATCTCGGATTGAGTCGGCAATCATGAGTGCCGTACCGCTGGGGGCATCGATTTTCTGATTGTGATGCATTTCAACAATTTCGATATCGAATGAATCACCGAGAACCTTTGTTGCTTTTTTGGCAAGCTCACAAATAAGATTGACTCCGAGCGACATATTTGCACTAAAGAAAACGGGAATTTTTGATGATGCATTTTTTATCAGATTTATTTGCGCATCGTTCAGACCTGTTGTGCAAATAACGGCAGGGATTGAATTGGCAACGGCGAATTCAAGAAGACCTGCAAGCGCATTCGGATTTGAAAAGTCGATAATGACATCGATTTTTTCGGTTATATCTTTTGAAATAAGTGCGGGGGAGGAGAAAACGGGATAACCGTAGCGGACTTCATCAAAAACGTCTATGCCGCAAACGATTTCGCAATCAGTTTTTTCTGCAACACTCATTGTGACTGCTCTGCCCATTTTTCCGTTGCAACCGCTTAATAAAATTCCTGCCATTTTAACTATTACCTCTGATATTTATTTAACAAGACCGTAGTTTGCGAGAACTTTTCTGAGATGTTCCTTTGCGGGTTCGGTCATCTTATAAAGGGGAAGTCTGCAATCGCCGACGTTCATGCCCATCATATTCATTGCTTCTTTAACGGGGATGGGATTGACATCGCTGAAAAGAGCGTTGCAAAGTGCAAGATATTCAAGCTGAAGCTTTGCGCTTGCCTTATAATCACCCTCAAGAAATTTTGTGGGGATTTCATGAGCAATTTCGGGAACGATGTTTGAAAGAACGGAAATTGAACCTTTACCGCCGAGTGACATAAGAGCAGTAACCTGATCATCGTTACCTGAATAAACAGAGAAATCGTCACCGCAGAGAGATATTGTTTTTGCAACGGAAGAAATATCACCGTTTGCTTCCTTTGTTCCGACAATTCTCTTGTGATGTGAGAGTTCAAAATAAGTTTCGGGAGCGATGTTAACGCCTGTTCTTGAAGGAACATTATAAAGAATAATGGGAACGCTTACATTATCTGCAATGAAGTTGAAATGCTGAACAAGACCTCTCTGTGAAGTTTTGTTATAATAAGGAGTAACGGAAAGGAGAGCGTCGACGCCTGCTTTTTCAGCTTCGTTGGAAAGCTTTACGGCATAGTTTGTGTCATTACTGCCGGTGCCGGCGATAACGGGAATTCTTTTGTTGACAACCTCAACGGTGAATCTGATGGCTTCGGAATGCTCCTCGTGGTCAAGAGTTGAACCTTCGCCGGTTGTTCCGCAAATGATGATTGCGTCTGTCTTGTTGGCTATCTGGAATTCAAGAAGCTCAGCAAGTTTATCATAATTTACCTTGTTATCCTCTGTAAACGGAGTAACAATGGCAACACCTGCTCCGGTGAAAACAGTCTTTTTCATGATTGACTCCTTTCAAAAATTAAAACTTTGACTCAATATAGCCCTGTGCGCAAAGCTGTTCTGCCATAAGAACGGCACCGCCTGCCGCACCTCTGAGTGTGTTGTGTGAAAGACAAACAAATTTATAATCGAACTGTGTATCTTCTCTGAGTCTGCCGATTGAAACAGCCATGCCGTTTTCAAGGTTTCTCTGAAGTTTTGTCTGAGGCATATTGTCTTCTTCAAAATAGTTAAGGAACTGCTTGGGTGCGCTGGGAAGCTCAGCTTCCTGAGGATAACCCTTGAAGTTCTTCCAGATTTCCTTCATTTCTTCAATTGAAGGTTTATTTTCGAATCTTACGAAAACTGCAGCCATGTGACCGTCAGAAGCGGGAACACGAAGGCACTGTGCGGTAAAGTTGGGTGATGTTGCGGGAACAATTTCATCACCTTCGATTTTACCCCAGATCTTGAGGGGTTCTTTTTCGGACTTTTCTTCTTCTCCGCCGATATAGGGGATAACGTTATCCACCATTTCAGGCCATGTTTCGAATGTTTTTCCTGCGCCTGAAATTGCCTGATATGTGCAAACAAGAACATCCTTAACGCCGAATTTGTTGAGGGGATAAAGTGCGGGAACATAGCTCTGGAGTGAGCAGTTGGATTTAACGGAAATGAATCCTCTCTTTGTTCCGAGACGTTTTTTCTGGGAATTGATGATTTCAGCGTGGTTTGTGTTAAGCTCGGGAACAATCATGGGAACATCGGGAGTCATTCTGTGAGCACTGTTGTTTGAAACAACGGGGCATTCTGCCTTTGCATATGCTTCTTCGAGTGCCTTGATTTCATCCTTTTTCATGTCGACTGCACAGAAGATGAAGTCAACGGATGCTGAAATCTTTTCGATATCTGCAGTTGCATCCATAACTATCATGTCTGCCATCTTTTCGGGGATGTCGGTTGCCATGCACCATTTTGCGCCGACAGCCTCTTTATATGTTTTTCCTGCGGAACGGGGGCTTGCTGCAAGAACTGCAACTTCAAACCAGGGATGGTTTTCAAGAAGGGTTGCAAAACGCTGACCGACCATGCCTGTTGCGCCTACGATACCGACTTTGTAATTCTTCATAACTTTAACCTCTTTTCAGAAAATAACTGTATTAAATTTTAGTCATAATGAACCTTGACAAAAACTTATTATAATATTATGATGATATCACAACTTGCAGTATTAAGTCAAATAATTATTTATACAAATATAATGGAAATTTTGAGAATAATTTGAGGATTTTTAATGAAAAGAAGCGATTTTTACTATGATTTGCCCCCTGAGCTTATCGCTCAGACTCCTCTCGAGCCCCGTGACAGCTCCCGACTGCTTGCAATGAACAGAAACAGCGGAGAGATTATTCATCGCAATTTCAGAGATGTCATTGACTGGTTCAGACCCGGCGACTGTCTTATTCTTAATAACACAAAAGTTCTTCCGGCAAGAATGTACGGCAAAAGAACCGATACGGGTTCTGTTGTTGAATTTCTTCTGCTTAATCAGAAAAGCTATGACACATGGGAAGTCATAACCGGTCCCGGAAAAAAAGCAAGAGTCGGTCATAAATTTACCTTCGGAGAGGGCATTCTTACAGCTGAAATTATTGAAGTTTTGCTTGACGGAAACCGTATTGCAAAATTTGGCTTTGAGGGTAATTTCTTTGAGGTTATCGATAAAGTCGGTGAAATGCCGCTTCCGCATTACATAACCGAAAAACTCGAGGATAAAAACAGGTATCAGACCGTTTATGCCAAGGAAGAAGGAAGCGCCGCTGCACCGACAGCAGGACTTCACTTCACACCTGATTTGATGAATAAAATCAAGGAAAAAGGCGTTGAAATAGGATATGTGACGCTTCATGTTGGTCTCGGTACTTTCCGACCTGTCAAAGCTGATGATATAGAAGATCATCATATGCATTCCGAACATTATCATCTTCCTGCAGAAACGGCTGATCTGATTAATAATACCAAGAAAAACGGCGGCAGAGTTTTCGCTGTCGGCACAACCTGCTGCAGAACCCTCGAATCTGTTGCGGCTTTCCGCGGTGAAATAAAAGAAGATGACGGATGGACCGATATATTCATCTATCCGGGCTATGAATTCAAGTGCATCGACTGTCTTATAACAAATTTTCATCTTCCTGAAAGCACACTTATCATGCTTGTCAGTGCCTTCTGCGGATATGATAACACAATGAACGCCTATAAAGTTGCCGTTGAAGAAAAATACAGATTCTTTTCACTCGGCGACAGTATGCTTATTTACGGAGAATAATTTATGTATAAACTTCTGAAAAAAAACGGCAACGCAAGAAGGGGAGAGTTTGTGACTGTTCACGGAACGGTTCAGACTCCCGCTTTTATGAACGTTGCAACCTGCGGAGCTATCAAAGGAGCTCTTTCTGCCGTTGACCTTAAAGAAATCGGCTGCCAGGTAATGCTGTCAAATACCTATCATCTTCATGTCAGACCGGGCGATGACCTTGTTCGCGAAATGGGCGGTCTTCATAAATTTACCGCATGGAACGGGCCTATTCTTACCGACAGCGGCGGATTTCAGGTTTTTTCTCTTGCATCGCTGAGAAAAATTCAGGAAGAGGGCGTTTATTTCCAATCTCATGTTGACGGAAAACATATTTTCATGGGTCCTGAAGAAAGCATGAGAATTCAGTCAAATCTCGGTTCAACGATTGGCATGGCATTTGATGAATGTGTTGAAAATCCTGCAAAATATGAATATGCAAAGGATTCCTGCGCACGTACTGTAAGATGGCTCAAGCGTTGTAAAGCGGAAATGGAAAGACTTAACTCTTTGCCTGATACCGTTAACAAAAATCAACTTCTTTTCGGCATTAATCAGGGATGCACATTTGATGATCTCCGTGTTGAAAATATGAAAGAGATTGCTGAACTCGATCTTGACGG
>JAZSAH010000040.1:0-3334 GCA_045601745.1 Acutalibacteraceae bacterium | reverse complement strand
AATCTTGCCCTGCTCAACGATAATCATACACTGACCGTCTGCAACGGCAATGCCCGAACCGTTGGAAATAATGTTGTCGCTTCCCTTGGTGTTTGAGCTTCTGCCGCCGACTCTCTTTGAGCCTTTCACCATCAGCACGTCGTTTTCCAGTGATTCGCAGTAGAAAAACTCCTTCCACTGGTCTGCAAGCACACCGCCGAGAGCTCCTACTCCTGCTTTAATAAGTCCCATATCATATTTCTCCTTTCGGATTTGAATTTATACTGTGTAATTAAATTGTATTTTCTTTTATATTTAAAAATAAGTAGCCCCAAAGGCTACTTCCTTTAAAAAAGGGCTACCTTTAGGGCTACCGTGTCAAAAACAGCTTTTTAAATTTGTGCAAAATTACAAAAACATCATTGTGTTCCGTTATTTGACACTATGAACATAATATGATAAAATAATATATAATCAGAATAAAGGAGGGGTAATATGTCAACCGTTTACGGTGTAGCAATGGCGGTTTCGCTTCTTATGATCGGCGTTTACTATTATATTGACCGTAAACACGACAAGTGGCTGCTGCTTTTATTTGTTTCCGTTGCAGTTTGTGACTTTGGCTATTTCTTGCTATCCCTTTCAAAAACGCTCGATGCAGCACTCTGGTCAAACAGAATTGCATATCTCGGCAACGTCTTTCTTCCGTTTTCGCTTCTGATGATGATAATGACTCTGTCGCGGTTTACTTATCCGAAATGGTTACCAAAGATTCTTGTCGCAGTAAACACGGTTATGCTGTTAATCGCCGCAAGCGGCGGATTTTTGCCGATATATTATAAGGATGTGTCGCTTGGATTTGTCGACGGTTATCCCGTACTGATTAAAGAATACGGTCCGCTTCATCCTGTTTATAAGGTTTTCCTTTTTGCGTATTTTGCTGCAATGGTTGCGGTTATTGCATACACTGCAATCAAAAAAACCGTTGTTTCAAGCAAACACACCGTGTTCCTCGCTTTTGTTGTAATCGGTAACATCGCAATATGGCTTGTTGAAAATATGATTCATTCAAGCTTTGAATTCCTTTCGATTTCATACATTGTAACCGAGGGAATGATTCTTTTTCTCTATTCGATTTTGCAAGATTACGGAATAACCGACACACCGAAAGAAGCCGTTACGGTAACGGAACAACACACCGAAACAGTTGAAATAATCAAAGCTTTCAGCGATGAACAGATTGACAGCATTATGAAAAACTGGAGTGCGGTAGATACTCTTTCTCAAAGGGAAAAAGAGGTGCTGCGCTTCCTGCTCGAAAACAAAAAACGCAAGGTTATTGCAGAAACACTTTTCGTAACCGAAAGCACAATCAAAAAACATACGGCGGCAATATACCGCAAGCTCGAAACCGCCAACAGAGCAGAGCTTTTTGAAAAAGCAAAAGAGTATTCTGATAAATGCTTCCGTTGATGTAAGACAAGAAAACTGTATACCTTTGAGATTATTAAAATGTCAAAGCCGTTACATAAGACATCATTTGATGCTGTTTGTGTAACGGCTTTTTTGTTTTGCTCAAATTTACTTAAGGACTGTAAAAAATGCAGAAATCAAATTGGAGAGAGTTTGATTTATAGTTGCATCGTTTCAAAAATTTCTGTCGGATGAAACTTTCTTTTTACAGTTGTTCAACTATGAACAATCTTTCAAAAAAGCAGCCTTTTGAAAAAATTTTTTTGGAAAGGAGGTTTATGTTTTGAAAACAGGTTTGAAGAAATCTCAAAAGACAACCGAGATATTTTTTTGATGAAACAAGTCCAATTATTATGGTATCAACCTACAACACCGATTGAAAAACCGTCTGTCGGCATATTCAGAAAAACATCCGGACTTATGTGCAATGCTTTGAAGAAGATTTTGCAGCAAAGCAGATTGAGGAATTGGATTTGAATCATCAGAAAGATTTGAAACTGAAACGCAAGGAACTTGAAAAAGCAAAGAAACGAATTGCAGAAATTGACCGTATAATCCAAACTCTGTATGAAGATAACACAAGAGGAAAAATATCTGATGAATGATTTGCAACGCTCATAATATCATTGTAAGATGAACAGAAAGAACTAAAAGACAAAGTTCCTGACATAGAAACATTCTTTGAGAAAACGGAAATCAAATGTGAAGGTTTACAGCATTTCATTGAGCGAGCGAAAAGAATAACCCGTCTGACAGAGCTAACACCTGAGTTAGTTAACTGGTTCATTGAGAAGATAATTGTTTCTGCACCTGAAAAGATTAACGGCAAACGGCATCAGACAATAGACATCTACTATCATGGTTCCGGAATAATTAAGATGCTCTCTGCTGAAAAAATGGAAGAAGCGTACCGACAATATGTTTCAAAACAACATAAAACAAAAACGGCATAGCCAAAGCTATACCGTTTAAATAACAATTATTTAGTTTTACTGCAAGAGCCGCCTTGGGGTAACTTCCTTATGGAGAGTACCCCGACCGGGGTTGGTTTTTGCAAAAATCATAATTCAATTTCTTTGCTGAGTCTTAAATCATTTGATGATGAAGCGGCATAAATTCTGAATGTGCCCGGTTCAACAACCCATTCATAATCCTGATTGAGAAGTTTGAATGCATCAAATCCTAGAATGAATTCAATAGTCTTTGCCTCTTCGGGCTGAAATGTAATTCTTCTGAAATCCTTGAGAAGAACGGTTGGCGTAACAACCGTGCTTTCACAGTCCTCAACATAAATCTGGACAACCTCATCACCGCTGATTTTACCGGTGTTTTTAACTGTGACCATGACCCTAACCTCGTTGTCTCCGAGTTTTTCTGCGGTCATATCAACATAATCGAATGAGGTATAACTCAGACCGAATCCGAATGGATAAAGCGCGTTTCCCGTTCCTTCGTAGTATTCATTACTTGCACCGGGAAGCATTGAATAATAACAGGGAATCATTGTGGATCTTCGGGGAAGGGAGAAGGGGAGTTTGCCGCCCGGATTAACTTTTCCGAGAAGAACATCGCACAATGCCTGAGAACCGCATTCTCCGCCGAACCAGCATGAAACAACCGCATCACAGATTTCGTTTTCATCACTGATTGAAAGAGGTTTACCGTGAAGCATTGCAAACACAACGGGCTTGCCGATTTCAGATATTTTTTTGATAAGTTCTGATTGTTTACCGCAAAGAGTGAGTTCGCATCTGTCTCTGCCTTCGCCACTCGAAATTGTATCATCACCGCCGCAGAAAATCACAAGATCACATTCATTTGCAATTCTTAATGCTTCTTCAATGTTTTCGTTATGTTTTTCAGCAACGATTCCCTGAAGATG
>JAZSAH010000039.1:0-12326 GCA_045601745.1 Acutalibacteraceae bacterium | reverse complement strand
CATACAAGCTTCGGTACCTGAACCGAGCATACGGAACATATCAACGTTGGGAATAAGCTCTGCAATTTTCTTGCCGAGTTTATATTCATATTCGTGGAAAAGACCTGTTGAAGGACCGCAATCGTTGAGGAGTTCGATAACTTTTTCACGAACTGCGGGAGGATTGCTTCCGAGAACGGTGGGACCGCCTGCCTGAAGGAAGTCATAATATTTGTTGCCGTCGATATCATAAAGATATGCGCCCTCTGCCTTTGTGAAAACGAGGGGGAACGGATAGTTGAAAGCAAGGTTATGCTGAACGCCGCCGGGGATGATTGTCTTTGCTTCTTCAATCATAGCCTTTGACTTTGCGCATTTCTTATCAAAATATTCTGTTTCATAGTTTTTGAGAGCCTCGGGGCTGATTGAATAAATAGGCTTTTTGATAAGTTCGTCGAGCTGCTTCTGGACAGCCTGAGCGTCGGGATAATTGATAATACCGTGGTTTGACATTTTATATCCTCCTTAAGTTTCGGCAACTTTCTGCGTTGCTTCATAATTTTACTATTTTATTATACCATGCAAAAAATAAAAATCAAGTGATATTATATGTTTTATAAATGATTTGTGCTTTGCACATGATAGAATGAATTGCACCTTTGGTGCATGAATTGTTGCAAGCAACATTAAGGATAGGCTTCGCCTATGACCATTATATAACATGAATTATGGAATAATTCAAATCATGGAGCAAAGCGAGAAATCATGACAAAGTCAATTCATGCCGTAAGGCAATTCATTTCTTATTCAAGACCCAGCTTCTTCGCCATTTCGGCAGTTTTGAGTTCAAGGAGCTTTGAAACGCCCTTTTCCTGCATGGTTACGCCGTAGAGCATATCCGCTTCGTCCATTGTACCCCTTCTGTGGGTAATGAGAATGAACTGCGTGCGGTCTGTCATGCCCCTGACATACTGCGCATAACGGGAAACGTTGATATCGTCAAGCGCAGCTTCAACCTCGTCAAAGATGCAGAAGGGTGCGGGAGTAACCTTGAGAATTGCGAAAAGAAGCGCAATTGCGGCAAGTCCCTTTTCACCGCCTGAAAGAAGGTCGATATTCTGAACATTCTTTCCGGGGGGCTGAACCCTGATGTTGATGTTGCATTCGAGAACATCCTGCGGGTCGTCAAGAACAAGCTCCGCGCGTCCGCCGTCGAACAAATCCCTGAAGGTTTCGGTGAAATTATTGTTGATTCGTCTGAACTGCTCTCTGAATCGCTCCGCCATTTTGCCCGTCAGTTCTTCAATGAGCTTTGTCAGCTCTTCCTTGGACTTTTCAATGTCGCCAATCTGAACGCTCATGTATTCGTATCTTTCGGAAACCTCTTTGTATTCTTCAACCGCACCGACGTTTACGCTGCCGAGAGCACGGATTTTATTCTTGATTTCCTGGAGAGTACGCTGTGCCTTGGGAATATCCTCAAGCACGATATCCATTTCAGCCGCCTCACGGAGGGTGAGCTGATATTCGTCATAGAGCTTGTTCTGCGCCGTTTCAAGCTCTCTCTGCATTGAGTCACGGCGTTCCTCAAGTCTTGCAAGCTCGGCGGTGAGCTTTTCTCTCTCGCCCGTCTTTTCACGCTCTTTTGAACGCAGCTCCGTGCTCTTTGCTTCACCCTGAGTACGCTTTTCGATGAGCTGTTCGATTTTTTCACGGGTCTTGACTGAATTTTCCTTTGCCGCCGCAATTTTTTCTTCAAGCTCTGCAATAAGCTTTTCGGTTTCCTCGTTTTCTTTCTTTATTGCATCGATTTCTTCGCCGAGCTTTCCTGCACGCATTTCGAATGCCTGCTTGCGTTCAAGACAGCCTGCGATGATTTCGTTATCCGCTTCGATATCCTTTGAAAGAGCAACGATTTCAAGATTAAGACCGTTCTGGATTTCCGCCGATTCTTCACGGAGCTTATCGAGAGATTCTTTCTGCTCATTGAGTTTTTCAAGCTCTGCATTGAGTTTGTCGGTTTCTGCGGTAACAGCCCCGATTTCGGCATCCGCTTTCTTTTCGGCGATATCGGATTCTTCAATTCTTGCCGCAGCTCTCACCTTTTCGGCTTCAAGCTCGTCAATATGACCCTTTGCGGCTGAATATCTGTCTTTTATGAGATTGAGAGCGCTTTCGGCTCTGATGATATCTTCCTGAGTCTTTATAAGCTCGGCTTCGCTTGCGTCAAGCTCTGCCTGAACAAGAGCAAGCTCCTCTGAAACGGTCTTGAACGACGCCTGCTTTTCTTCAAGCTTCTTTTCAAGGGCTTCAACCTTTTCCTTAAGGCTTTCGATTTCGGTTGTTCTGCTCAGGAAGCCTGCGCCCGAGCCTCTCGAGCCGCCCGTCATCGACCCGCCTGCGTTGAGCACCTGACCGTCAAGGGTAACAATCTTGAAGCGGTAGGAATATTTCTTCGCCATATCGATGCCGTTGTCGATATTGTCAACAACCGCCGTTCTTGCAAGGAGTGAACCGATAATTCCCGAATACTTGGGGTCAAATTCGAGAAGCTTATCCGCCATATCAACAAATCCCTCGCATTTTTCAAGACCCTTTTCGGTGAACGGTCTTGACTGAACGGAGGTCAGCGGAAGGAAGGTTGCTCTGCCTGCTCTGTTATCCTTGAGGAAATTAATCGCTTTCTTGGCTGTGTTTTCGTTGTCTGTTACTATGTTCTGAATTGCCGCACCGAGAGCCGTTTCGATTGCAACGGCATATTCCGACGGGGCGGAAATAAGCTGTGAAACAGTTCCGTGGATGCCCTTGATAGCACCCCTTTTTGCTTCTTTTATGACCTTTTGAACGCTTCCTGCATAACCGTCAAGGTTCTTTTCAAGGTCGTCGAGCATCTTTATTCTTGCGTTTTTCTGATAAATATCAAGGGTTATTTCGTCAAGCTCCTTGCGGTAACGCTCAACCTTGTCTGCTCTTGTGCCGATAATCATTCTGTAGCCGTCAAGGGCATTTTCATGCTCTGCGGCTTCGGCGTTAAGGCGGTCAAGCTCCTTCTGTGCGGCAGCTTTTTCGTTTTCAAGAGTTGTGATAACTCCGCCTCTTGTTTCAATAACCTCGTTGATGTTTTCTATTCTTGCCGCAAGCTCTCTGCACGTTGACTGAGCCGTTGATTTTTCAACCCTCAGGTCTGCAAGCTTCAATGCGCCTGCGGTTATTTTTTCGCTGATTTCACGGACTTTTTCGCTGTTTTCGCTGTTCTGACCGAGAAGACTGTTGAGTTTTCCGATTTCTTCGGCAAGCTCTTTTTTCTTTTCACCGACAGCCTTTTCTTTTTCGGCAATATCCGTTTTTGCCTGCTCAATCTGTGCATCAATTTCGGCTTCGGCGTTTTCGCTGTCACCCATATCGCTCATAATTCTCTCAATTGTCTGATTATTATGCTCGATGGTGTTTTTCTTAACGGCAATTTCACCGCCGATAACGGCAGCTTCTTCTTCGCCGTCGGCAATGCTCTGTCTGAGACGCTCGATTTCAAGGGTTAATTCCTGACCCTCACGGATAGCCTGCTCAATCTGCTCAATAAGCTCAACAAGCTCGTTTTCGGTCTGCTCATATTGCGATGATGCAAGCGAGAGCTTATGCTCCTGCTCACGCAGACCGTTCTTTGATTTTTCTATCGTATGAAGCCACAAGCCGATTTCAAGAGTTTTCTTTTCCTCGGCAAGAGCAAGGAATTTCATTGCTTTTTCGCTCTGTGTCTTAAGAGGTCCGATTCTCGATTCAAGCTCTGCAAGAATGTCACGCAGTCTTACGAGATTTTCCTCCGCCTGGTCAAGACGGCGGTTTGCATCTGCACGTCTGTAGCGGAAAGCGGAAATACCCGAAGCTTCTTCGAGCATATCACGGCGCTGAGTTGAGCGTGCGGAAACAAGGTCGGCAATTCGTCCCTGACCGACCATCGAATAACCGTCTCTGCCGAGACCCGTATCCATGAAAAGCTCATGGATATCACGCAGACGGCAGACCTCGCCGTTGATTTTATATTCACTCTCACCCGAGCGATAATAACGGCGTGTAACGGCAACATCGTCTTTTTCGTAGTTGTTGAGGCTTCTGTCCGAATTATCAAGGCGCAGAGTTACCTCGGCATAACCGAGAGCCTTTCTCTGGCTTGTACCGCCGAAGATGACGTCCTCCATCTTTGCGCCTCGGAGAGTTTTGGTTGACTGCTCACCGAGCACCCAGCGCACGGCATCGGAGATGTTACTCTTGCCCGAGCCGTTGGGACCGACAACTGCGGTTATGCCTTTTCCGAATTCGAGCACCGTCTTATCGGGAAAGGATTTGAAGCCCTGCATTTCAAGTGATTTTAATATCATCTGACTACCTCTGTATTTCAATTTCATACTTCGCAAGACCCTGCGCACCTCTGACGATGCAGTCATAGCCTTTTTCACGAAGCTTTAACAGATTTTCTTTTTTCTGACCCGTCATTTTGGAAATTTCACGGGGGTTCACATTTAAAATATAACTTCCCCTGCCGTTTTTTTCAAGCAACGGAAGTGCATTATTATAATAAATTCTGCTTTCGCATAATTCACGCAGAGCCGGATGATATGCACCGCCTGCATATTCTTCCTCAACGTTTCCTCCCGAATGAAGACCGACTCTTATGATTTTTATCCCGGCATTTTCGAACATGGGGATGATTTTTGCGCATAAATCAACCGTTTCGGGGATGCCTTTCGGAACAAATTCACCGCTTTTCATAAGCTCACAGAGCCTTGTGCCTTTTATGACAACCGTGGGATAAATCCTTACGGTGTCGGGCATCAGACGGATGATTTTTTCCGCCGTTTCAAGGCTGTCGGCATCCTCCGAGCCGTAAAGACCCGTCATCATCTGCAGACCGACCTCGAAGCCGTATTCTCTGAGCATCAGCGTTGCATCCTCAACCTGCTTTGCCGTGTGACCTCTTTCGTTCATGAGAAGAACTCTGTCGTCAAGGCTCTGTGCACCGAGTTCAACAGCCGTAACGCCGTATTTTTTGAGAATACCGCAGATTTCGGGGGTTATGCCGTCGGGCCGTGTGGAAATTCTTATTCCTTTGAATATTCCTTTGCCGACATATTCATATGCCGCTTCAAGCAGAGAAATCATGCAGTCACGCTCTACCATGGTGAAGCTTCCGCCGAAAAACGCTATTTCACCGCCCGCCGCTTCATTTTCAGAGAGTGACCTTATTGCCGTTTCTGACGCAGAATGAACATCGGCGGGAGTCAGGTCCTTCTGACTGCCCGAAATGCTCCTCTGATTGCAGAACGAACACATATGGGGACACCCCTTATGCACAACAAAAAGCGCAATGTTTATATGTTTCATTTTATTCCCATAAGTGCAAGAGCTTCCTTTGCCGCCTGCTGTTCAGCAAGCTTTTTGCTCTTGCCCGTGCCTCTGCCGATAACGTTTGAGTTGAGATGAACCTCAACGGTAAAGGTTTTATCGTGGTCGGGACCCGTTTCGTCAACAAGCACATATTCAACCTTTTCCTCACGGTTGCGCTGAACAACCTCCTGCAGAGTGGTTTTATAGTCCTTGTTGGTTTCGAGAGCATCATTTCTCGGAACGAAACGCATAACGATTTTGTTTGCCTCATTGAGTCCGCCGTCAAGATAAACAGCCGCAAGCACAGCCTCGAATGCATCGGCGAGGATGGAGGGCTTTTCTCTGCCGCCCATGCGGATTTCGCCTTTTCCGAGAAAGAGAGCTTCGCCGATTTCAAGCTCTTTTGCAAAAGTGCAGAGCGCACCTTCGCAGACTCTTGCCGCCCTGTGCTTGGTCATTTCACCCTCTGTTCCCGTGAAATGCTTGTAGAAATGGTTTGCGGAAAGAAAGCCTAAAATCGAGTCGCCGAGGAATTCAAGGCGCTCGTTGCTTTTCATTCCGTCGCCTTTTTCGTTGGCGTAGGAAGAATGGGTGAGAGCGTTTTCGAGAAGAAGCGGATTTTTGAATTTATATCCGAGATTATTCTGGAGTTTCACCATTTCTTTAGTCATAACAATTATCCTTGTCAAATATTTTCAAGCATGGATTTCAAATCCTGAAGACCTCTTTCGGCGAGAGCTTCATAACGGAGCTTCTTATCCCTGATTTTTTCGTCAAGGGGAGGAAGAAGTCCGAAGGATGCACCCATGGGCTGGAAGTTTTTAACGCTCGGGTCGCTGATATATCTTGCAAGAGCACCCGTCATTGTTAATTCCGACGGAAGAAATTCTTTCTTGCCGAGAATTTTGTTTGCCGCATTTATGCCTGCGAGAATACCCGAAGAAGCGGATTCCATATAACCCTCAACGCCCGTTATCTGCCCTGCAAAATAAAGACCTTCTTTTGCTTTGAAGCCGAAATCGCTTCCGAGATGACGGGGAGAATCAATGAAGGTGTTGCGGTGCATAACGCCGTAGCGGACAAATTCCGCATTCCTGAGAGCAGGTATCATTGAAAACACCCTTTTCTGCTCGGGGAATTTCAGGTTGGTCTGGAAACCGACGAGGTTATACATCGTGCCTGCTGTGTTTTCCTTGCGAAGCTGAAGATTTGCCCACGGTCTGTGACCGGTTTTCGGGTCAAGGAGTCCCGACGGCTTCATCGGTCCGAAACGGATTGTGTCGTGACCTCTCGATGCCATGACTTCAATGGGCATACAGCCTTCATAAACGCCCTTGCGCTTATCAAAATCATGGGTCGGAGCGCATTCGGCGTTGATGAGCGCTTCATAAAAAGCTTCGTATTCCTCTTTGTTCATCGGGCAGTTGATATAATCATCGGGGTCGCCTCTGTCATATCTCGACTGCATGAAGGCTCTTTCGAGGTCGATGCTTTCTGCGGTAACAATCGGTGCCGCCGCATCAAAGAAGCTCAGGCTTCCGCCGCAAAGAGCTTTTATTTTTTCGGAAAGAGCTTCCGAAGCGAGAGGACCTGCCGCAATAACGGCAACTCCGTCGGGGATTTCGGTAACCTCTTCTCTGATAAGCGTTATTTCGGGGCGTGAAAGAATTTTTTCGGTTACGAGGGCGGAAAACTTATCTCTGTCAACCGCAAGAGCTCCGCCTGCGGGAACAGCCGTTGCCTTTGCGCATTCAACGCAGAGCGAGCCCATAAGCTCCATTTCGGCCTTGAGCATACCTGCCGCACAGCCGAGACGCATTGCCTTGAAGGAATTTGAGCATACAAGCTCCGCAAGACCCTCACCCGTATGAGCAGGCGAAAATTTCACGGGCTTCATTTCGTAAAGCTCAACGCTTATTCCTCTGTTTGCAAGCTGCCATGCCGCTTCAACGCCTGCAAAGCCGCCTCCGATTACTTTAACTTTATTCATCGCTTTTTTTCTTTCCTGCGGATTTTTCATAACCGCAGCCGTTTGCCATGCAGACAACCTTGCCCGTCTTTTTCTTAAAGAGAGTCTTACCGCATTCGGGGCAGTTTTCGCCTGCGGGAGCATCCCAGCTCATGAAGTTGCACTTGGGCCAGTTGCCGCAGCCGTAAAATACATGGCCTTTTTTGGATTTTCTTTCAATGATTTCGCCGCCGCATTCGGGACATCTTGCGCCCGTGTTGACGATAAGCGGCTTTGCGTTCTTGCATTCGGGATAACCCGGGCAGGCAAGGAATCTGCCGTATCTGCCTGTTTTGATAACCATCATTCTGCCGCATTTATCGCAGGGAATGTCGGTTGTGTCTTCTTCAAGCTGAATCTTGACATTCTTCATCTCGGTTTTCGCTTTATCAAGTGACTTTTCGAGGTCTGAATAAAATTCGTCAAGCATCTTTATATAGTCAAATTCGCCGCAGCCGACCTTATCGAGGTTGGTTTCCATCTGTGCGGTGAATTTTGTGTTTACGATTTTGGGGAATTTATCCTTGAGAAGTCCGGTTATCGCAACGCCGAGTTCCGTGGGAACAAGCTGCTTTGACTTTCTCTGGACATAGCCTCTCTTGATGATGGTTGAAAGAATTGTTGCATAGGTGCTGGGTCTGCCTACGCCGTTTTCTTCAAGCTCTTTGATGAGAGAAGCTTCGGTGTAGCGTGCAGGGGGCTGTGTGAAATGCTGATTGGGAAGAATTTCACGGAGCTTGAGTTTTTCCTCTGTCTTGAAATCGGGAAGAACACCCTTTTCGGCATCTTCTTCAGCGAGTTCATAGAGCTTTGTGAAACCGTCAAACTTAACCGAATAGCCTGCAGCGGTGAAAATGCAGAATTCCTTTGCGCTTTCATCCTTTGTTGCAAGGATTTCAGCCTTTGCGGTATTCTGAACGCAGGGAGCCATAAGGCTTGCCATGAAACGCTTCCAGATAAGATTATAGAGCTTATACTGGTCGCTCGAAAGACTGCTCTTTACTTCATCGGGAGTGAGCGACGGGATTGAAGGTCTGATAGCTTCGTGACCGTCCTGAGCATTTGCTCTCGATTTATAGTAAACGGGCTTTTCGGGGAGATATTCTCCGCCGTAGGTTTTTGTTATGAACTCATTTGCAGCAGCTCTTGCTTCTTCGGAGATACGGAGCGAGTCGGTTCTCATGTAGGTGATAAGACCCGTCATGCCCATGCTCTTGACGTTAACGCCTTCGTAAAGCTCCTGTGCGGCTCTCATTGTTCTTTCAGCCTGGAAACCGAGCTTTCTTGAAGCTTCCTGCTGGAGAGTTGATGTGATGAACGGGGGTGCGGGGTTCTATTTTCTTGTTCCCTTCTTGACGGATTTTACGGAATAATCCGCGCCGTCAAGGCGGTCAAGATATTTCTTTGCCTGAGCTTCATCCGAAATCTTTATCTTGCCGTTTTCATCGGAATAGAGAGTTGCTGTGAAGGTTCTTCTCTGTGAGGTTGCAAGCTTTGCTTCGATAATCCAGTATTCCTCGGGATTGAAAGCGTTGATTTCATCATCACGGACAACAATAATCTTGAGCGCAACGCTCTGAACTCTGCCTGCGGAAAGACCTCTTCTGATTTTCTGCGAAACGAAGGGGCTGAGTCTGTAACCCACAAGACGGTCAAGAATTCTTCTTGCCTGCTGTGCATTGACAAGGTCGGTGTTGACCTTCTTGGGATTTGCCATGCCTGCGGCAATGCCCGACTTCGTTATTTCATTGAAGGTAACACGGTTTGCCTTGTTGAGGTCAAGACCGAGAACCGTTGCAAGATGCCATGAAATTGCTTCTCCCTCACGGTCGGGGTCGGCTGCGAGATAGACTGCTTCGCTGACATCAACTTTATCTTTAAGTTCTTTGACAAGCTTTTCTTTTCCTTTGATAAGAGCATATTTGGGCGCAAAGTTATTCTTTACGTCAACGCTGAGCTTTGCGGCAGGCAAATCCCTGATGTGACCCTTTGAGGCAACAACATCGAAATCCTTGCCGAGATATTTCTTGATTGTGTTCGCCTTGGCAGGCGACTCAACGATAATAAGCTTTGACATTTATCTGACTCCTGTTAATTAATAATATATTTCTTACTTTCCGTTTCTGTAATATAATCCATAAGTTCAAGCTGAAAAAGCGCCATCACAGCTTTTGCATTGCTCAGACCCGTCATGGCGACGATTTCGTCAAAATGAACGGGTTCTTTTCCGAGACAGCTCAAAACCGAAGCTGAGTCGGCGTCGAGACCGTCGGGATTTTCATTCTTATCGGGATATTCTCCGTATCTGAGCTTGCCTATCATTTCAAGGTTCAGCCTGTCGGGATACATGACCGCATAGGGAGTGAGAACATCGTTTGCGCTTGTGGCAACCTTTGCCTCGCCTGAGGAAATGAGTCTGTTTGCGCCCGTGTAGGCACTTGTCAGAACATTTCCCGGAACGGCAAAAACCTCTCTGCCCTGCTCGTTTGCGGTTCTTGCGGTTATGAGCGAACCGCTTTTTTCTCCTGCCTCAACAACAAGAACTGCATGGCTCATGCCCGAAATAATTCTGTTTCTCGTCGGAAACGTGATTCTTGAAGCAGGTGTATACGGCGGATATTCCGTAACAACGGCACCGTTTCTGCTTATATCACGGCGCAAAGCCTCATTTTCCATCAGATATCTTGTTCCGAAACCGCAGCCTAAAACGCAGACTGTTTTACCGCCTGCGTAGAGTGCGCTTTCGTGCGCTGCGCTGTCAATTCCGAGTGCGCCGCCGCTGACTATCACCGCACCTGCCGCAGACATATCCGTGCAGATATTATGAGTAACCGTCAGACCTTCAAGCCCGGGGTTCCTTGTTCCCACAACGCCTGTCATGACCTTGCCCCGAAGACAGGATATATCGCCGTCAACATAGAGAGCAAGCGGCATATCGGAAATTCTGCGAAGACCTGCGGGATAGACGGTATCCTCGGGAGTTATTATATTCCATCCGTTGCGGCTGCATTCCGAAATGATTTTTTCCGCATCCTCAAGAGTGTATTCCGATAATCTTTCACTCTGGCGTTTTGTGAAAACATCCGCCGCCATTCTGTCTTTTTCCGACGCCTCATAGATATCACGGGGAGTTTTGAACGCCGAGAGAATATCATCCGTTTTTGCGCCTGCGCCGAGTGACTGCGCAAGCCATATCCAGTATTTCTTTCCGACCTTCGTCATCTCATCAGCTCCCATGCAAGTATTGCCGCCGCCGCAGATGCGTTGAACGACTCTGCTCTTCCGCACATGGGGATTGTGACGAGCTTTCCGCAAACGCCGATTGTTTCATCGGAAAGACCCGAGCCTTCATTGCCGACACAGCAGATAACTCCGCCCTCCATGGAAACGGTGCGGATATCCGTTGCCGTGTTTCTGGGCACGGATGCGAGAGTCTGCATTCCGAGAGAATTTGCTTCTTCAATAAGCACTGCAAGATTTTCGGCGGAAATGACCGGCATTCTGAGCGATGAGCCCATCGCAGCCCTGAGAGCTTTCGGATTATAAACATCGCAGCCTCCGCTGACGATGAGACCGTCAAGACCGAGAGCCTCGGCACTTCTGCAGACCGCACCGAGATTGGAGGGGTCCTGAAGATTTTCGAGAGCGATATATTTTCCGTCGGGATTGAGCTTTGCGGAAGCGTTGTTTCTCATTTCGCAGATGCAGAAAACGCCCTGGGGATTTTCCGTATCTGAAAGCTTCTGCGAAACCTCCACGCTTATTTCATAACAAACACCGCTTTTTGCAATAATGCTTTCGGTATATTCCGGATATTTCAGGAGAGCCTTAGCGGTAAAAAACGCCTGCTTTATTCCGATTCCCGTCTGAACGGCATCAAAACAAAGCCGTGCGCCCTCGAGAAAGAATTCCCCTGCCTCTTTGCGGAGTGAAGCACTTTCTCCAAGACGGACTGCGTGTTTTATTTTATCGTTTGTGCGTGCGGTTATCTTTTTCATTATCATATATTTGATACCTTTTATATGCTTTATGAATGAATTGTGCTCACGCACATGATGAATGAATTGCTCCTTCGGAGCATGAATTGTTGCTTTGCAACATTAAGGATAGGCTCCGCCTATGACCGATTATTTATTATAATCGCGTCGCAGACCCTTAATGCGCGAAGTGCAAATCATGCAATTTCAATTGCAATTCATGACGAAGTCAATTCATGCCGTAAGGCAATTCACTGTTTTAAAAACAAACAATCAGAGATGTGTAACATTGCCACATCTCTGATATTGATTGCTATGATTAGTTGAGAGCTGCCTTTGCCTTCTCTGTGAGAGCTGTGAAAGCTGCGGGGTCAGCAACAGCGATTTCAGCAAGCATCTTGCGGTTGAGGTTGATGTCAGCCTTCTTGAGACCGTTGATGAATGTTGAATAGTTCATGCCGTTTGCCTGGCAAGCTGCTGAAATACGGGTGATCCAAAGACGGCGGAAATCACGCTTCTTCTGCTTTCTGCCGATATAAGCGTAGTTACCGCTTTTCATAACTGCCTGCTTGGCAGTCTTGAAAAGAGTGCTCTTTGAGCCGTAGTAGCCCTTAGCCATCTTGAGTATTTTATTTCTTCTCTTACGAGTCATTATAGCGCCTTTAATACGAGCCATTTTTTATATCCTCCGTTAATCTTTAAGTTGTTTTACAAAGTTCCGATATTATTTATAAGGAACAAGACGCTTGATCTGCTTGCAGTTTGTTACGTCAGCAACAGTTGTCTTGCGAAGATTTCTCTTGCGCTTTGTTGTTTTCTTGTTGAGAATGTGTGACTTGTAAGCATGCGCACGCATGGGCTTGCCGCCCTTTGAAATCTTGAAGCGTTTCTTTGCACCGCTGTGTGTCTTAATCTTAGGCATGGTTATTTCCTCCTTAATAATTTACATTATAATTCGTGCTTTTTTATTTTCCGCTTTT
>JAZSAH010000038.1:0-9857 GCA_045601745.1 Acutalibacteraceae bacterium | reverse complement strand
TGCGAGCTCGGCGAAAAGCATCCTGAGGTTGTTGCTCTCACGGCAGACCTTGGTAAATCAACAAAAATCGGTATGTTCGGCGAAAAATTCCCCGACAGATATTTCAACGTAGGTATTGCAGAACAGAATATGTTCGGTATGGCTGCAGGTATGGCAAGAGCAGGTCTTGTACCTTTCCTTTCCACCTTCTCGGTTTTTGCTTCTCTCAGAAGTGCCGACCAGCTTCACACCGACATCTGCTATCAGAACGTTAATGCAAAGATTATTGCAACTCATGCAGGCACATCCTTCGGTCAGGCAGGTTCAACTCACCATGCTATCTGCGATATGGCTGTTGCCCGTTCAATCCCCAATCTCACCGTTATCTGCCCCGCAGACGGTATCGAAACCTACAATGCAGTTCATGCTGCATACGATAACTTCGGACCTTATTATATCCGTATCAACAGAGGCTTTGACCGCGTTCTCTATGAAAACAGCGATTACGGCTTCGAGGTTGGCAAGGCTGTAACAATCAACGAAGGCTCGGATATCACAATCATTGCCTGCGGTTCATGCGTATTCCAGGCATATCAGGCTGCAAAATTCCTTGAAACAAACGACGGTCTTAAGGTAAGAGTTCTCAATATGCATACCATCAAGCCCATTGACAGGGAAGCAATTGTTAAGGCTGTTATGGAAACACGCCGCATCATCACCCCTGAAGACCACAACATCGTCGGCGGTCTCGGTTCTGCAGTTGCAGAGGTTATCGTTGAAGCAGGTAAGGGCTGTGCATTCAAGCAGCTCGGTATCCCCGATAAGTTTGCACCCATCGGTCTCCACGAAGACATCATGTCAACACTCGGCATTGACCAGAACGGTATTATTGCCGCTGTTCGTGAGGTTATGGGTAAGGACTTCGAACTCGACGACGACTGGGACGACGAAGCCTGATTTGAGTTCTTTTCATTGAAAACAATCTCAAATCAGCAAACAGAAAGGAATGATTTATATGGCTTCGAGAGAAGATATACTTACTAATAAAATTTTCCTTTGTGCGGTTCTTCCCCTTATTAAAACAATTGCTATGGATGACCCCAAGCTTGCAAAGAAATTCGAGCATGCTCACGCTGTTATCCAGGTAAGTGCAAAAGACCCCGAGGCTCCCGAAGGCAAGGTTGCAACTCATTTTGTTGTTAACTGCGGCGAATGGGACTGCCACACAAATAAGGTAACGGACAATGCTCATATCGAACTTGAATTCAAGAGCATTGAAACCATGAACGCATTTTTCAAAGGAAAAATCGGCCCCTCAACCCTTCCTGCAATGAAGGGTGTTGCAAAGAAGCCTGCCGTTTTCATGGCATTCATGATGACTCTGCTCAAGATGTCATCGCTTCTTACTGCAACGGAAGCACCTGCGGAAGAAGAAGCAAAGAAGCTTCTTGTCAAGTGCTATTTCTATCTGCTTTCAAGCGGTATCAGCACACTTAACAAGCAGGGTCACGAAGATATCCATAACTGGACTCTCAAGAGCCCCGACAGAGTTTATGCATGGGCTGTTAACGATTATCCCGATATTTCGGCATATATCCGCATCAAGGCGGGCAAGTCAAAGGCAGGCAGAGGCGTTTACAAGCGCGCTCTTCCCTTCTTCACCATGAGATTTGACAGCCTTGACAGCGCACTCGGTATTCTTATGGGTACCGCAGATATGCTTGAATTCACAAAGACAGGCAAGCTTATCATGGACGGTGCACCCGAATTCGGCGCAGAAATCGGCAACTACATGATGATGGTCGGCGATTACGCAAGATAAAAACAAAACATAAAAAGCTTGTGCGGTAAAAATATCCGCACAAGCTTTTTTTATATCCGTCTTAATAAAATCTTAAGGATTTTCATGCTTTTTTATTAGAAAATCGTTTGCTAAAATAATAATGAGGGATAAAAAAGCCGTAAAACTCTCGTATAAAACGAAAGGAGACAAAATGAAGAAACTATTATCTTTATTACTCGCGGCAGCAATTGCTTTTTCAATGTGTGCGGTTGCTTTTGCCGAGGGTGAAGTGCAAACATTTGAAGACCAAGGTTTTGTGTTTACCGATTATGATGACGGGGTAGCGATTGTCGGTACTACAGAGAATTGTGATTATTCCCGAGTAATCAAAAAGGTGTTTGGTAAGTATGATGTTGTTGCGATTGGTCCGAATGCATTTGCCAATCTCGGTATTACGGGTAAAATTGTAATACCTGAAACAGTCAGAATCATAGGCGAAAATGCTTATACGGGCAACAATCCTCAATCGATTACAATCTATGCAAATGTTGAAAGTATAGGGGCAAACGCTTTTAAGGATTGCGAAATCGGCGAAACATATTTCATGGGTACGGAAAAGCAGTTTGAAAAGGTTATTGTCGGGGAGGGCAATGAGGCGTTATTCAAAAATGCAAGTTATCTGTCAAAACAGACTGTTGGAGAACAGATGAGAAGCGAAGCGCTGAAAAGCTTCGGTGAAGCATTTTTTCTTGCCTTGGAATCAGTTGTGCTTTATCCGATATATCTTCCCCTCAGCTTTTTCTTTCCCATCGCACTTGTCGGTTCGATTATCGGACCGGCGATAGGTATAGTAAACTTTTTTAAAGTTTCGGCGAAAAGCTTTGAAACGTTTTTCGGAAGCTTCAACATCTGATATTTATAGGCAATACCGACAAGAAAACACTATGAATACAGTACGGTTTTACACCCTTTAATATAATGTAAAAATGCCGCCCGTAACGGACGGCATTTTGCTTTTAATACATTCTTTTGAGGTTGCCTTTTTTCCATTCCTCATAAAAGGTTCTTATGCTTCCTGCCCATATGCCTTTCCCTTTTGCAACCTTTTTTATAATCTTCTTGCATTCTTTCGGATAATCAAAAATCAGAAGGGTGGCAGTCCAGGCAGAAACATATACATCTTCGTGATTGAGAAGATTTTTCAGCATTTCTTTTCCGTTATCATCTTTAATTAAAATCTTGAAATTTTTCATAAGTGTTGCGTAGGCATTGTTGACCGTTCTGTGGTCATCGCCGATATCAAAACCGCTGCCGTGGATTCTGCACGCTTCGATATATTTTTCAAGATAACCTTCAAGCATTGTTATTCTCCCATGAATTTATTTGTTGCTTACAGCTTCAAGAACTTCCTGCTTGAAGTCGCCGTAAATCTTATATTTCTTCGAGAAAATAATAAGTGAAATAATCATCATTGCCGGGGGAACAATGAACATAAGGAACGAAATTGCGCTCTTTGCCTGCGCAGTCTGAACAACTGCTTCGCCGTCATAACCCGTAACGGTGAATGCTGCATACATGATAATCGCCTGAACGGTGTATGCCATTTTCTGAAGGAAGCCCTTCATCGAGAAGGTGAGGCTCTGGTTTCTCTTGCCCGTTTTATATTCGCCGTAGTCAACGCAGTCTGCAAGCATAACGGTCTGATTGACGAACATACTGCCCGTTCCGAGAGATGTAAGGATGTAGCAGATGCCGAGGAGAGTGACGTTGCCGGGAATAAGATAACCCACGATTGCCATTCCGATGTAACCTGCCGCCGCCATGCTGAGAGAAAGCTTGTAAATTGAACGGTTATTCATAAACTTTGAGCATACGGGAACAACAAGGATTGCAAGCACTGAACCGACCGTGCCCATAAGATTGAATTTTGACTGGAGTGTAAGGTCGCCGAGCACGGATGTGAAATAATAGCTGCTGATGCCCGATGTCATATAGAAGCCTGCGTTTGAAATCATTGCGAAAAGCATGAAAACAAGAAGCTGGTCGTTCTGTTTTATAGCATTGATTGCACCCTTGAACGAGAACTTATCGTTATTGACAACAATTCTTCTTTCTTTTGTTGAAAAAACGCTGATTGCTGCGAAGAAGATAAGACCGACAGCCGTGATTATCGACCATTTTCCGAAGCCCTTGCTGAGAGTATCGGAGGTCTTTGAATCAAGCTTGCTGCCTGCACCGCCGCCGAGATATGCAACTGCAATCGGTGTGAAAATCGATATGATGCCCTGACCGAGACCGGAAAAAGCTCTTGCGATTGTGGAAACGAGGTTTCTGTCCTTTTCTTCGCTTGCAAATGAAGGAACCATTGACCAGAAGGGAATGTCCGCAAGGGTGTTTGTCATGCCCCAGAGAACATAAAGAACAGCCGCATAAACATAAAGACCGACCGAGCCTGCCGCAAAACCGGGGTTATTGAAAAGCAGACAGAGAACAACAGCATTTATTGTTGCACCTATAATTATCCACGGACGGTATTTGCCCATTTTTGTTTTTGTGCGGTCAACTATCATGCCCATCATCGGGTCGTTGATGCCGTCCCAGAGTCTTGCAAGGGGAGTGATGATAAGAAGAAAAGCAGGGCTGATTCCGAGTGCATTGGTCAGATAAATCGAAAGATAGGAATAGAACATTCCGTAGCTCAGGTCAAGACCTATCGCACCGACACCGTAGCCGAGTTTTTCTCTGAGAGAAATTTTGTTCATGATTTTCCTCCTGAAAGTGTTGATAAGGCTTCTCCTTGAGGAGAAGCTGTCACGAAGTGACTGATGAGGTGGTTGCGAAGCAACAAATCAATTACACCTCACCCACCGCAAGCGGCCCCCCCTTCCCCTCAAGGGGAAGGCAAATAAGGATTAAGATTTATATTCAAATGTCTGCGGTGCTTCAAGAGCCTTGAGATATCTGCGGCATTCTGCCTTTGCTTTTTCAAGGTCGAGGTCAAGATAATTTCCGCATTCTTTCTTTGTGTTGCCGAAAACTTCGCCCTCATATGCGATAATATCGGCAAGAATTTTCTTTGTTATTTCAAGAATTTTTTCATTGTCGGCATTTCTGACAAGCAGATAAAATCCTGTTCTGCAGCCCATAGGTCCGAAGTAGATAACATCGTCTTTTATCTCCGAATTTCTGACGAATGTTGCAAACATATGCTCAACCGTATGAGCCGTTGTTGTGTCCATGAAATCGCCGCCGTTGGGGATTCTTGTTCTCATGTCGTATGTTGTTATATCGCCGTCAATGCGTGAAACATAGATGCCTTCCGTGAGAAGGTCATGGTCAACCGTGAAGCTTGTTATTCTGTTCATAATTCTTTTCCTTTCTGTGTTTGATTATCGAAACAATAAATGTGAATATCGGTAAAATGTATAAATATCCTGCAAGGAGAAGTGATGCCGTCGGTGCGCCTGCAGATGCGAGAGGCACTGCGCCTGCAATTGACCACGGAACGAGAGGAGAAATAACAACTGCCGAGTTTTCAAGGTCAATTGCCGCTTTATCGGGATTCTTTTCGTTACCTTCGCAAAGCTGATGCGTGAGGATTATTGCAAGGGTCTGATTGCATGAGATGAGCGAAGTGAAAATTGATGTTATCATCGTTGCGCCGAAAGGCGTTGTTTTTTTGCTCAGAAGCTCTGTTTTTTCTTTGAGAGAATGCAGAAGTCCCGTTGCCGAGAATATTCCCGAATATGCCGACGAAAGACAGACTATCGCCGCTGATTTGAGCATTGAAACAAGTCCTCCGCCGTCAATCATGTGTTTGATTTCAGCCGTTTCAGCTTCATATCCGAGTATCATTATTTTGAAAAATTCAAGGATTTCAACATCCTGAACGGCAATTCCCACAATGAGTGCAGAAGCAATACTTGCGAGCATTGCATAGCGGACTTTTACCCGCAAAAGTGAAAGAACGAGTATCACAACCGCGGGAATAACCGAAAGCCAATGCAGATTGAATTCCGATGAAAACATCGTTGATAAATCGGGGATTTCGCCGCCGTCACCTGCCGTAAATCCGAGAATTATATACATTATGCAGGTGAGTATAAACGGCACGAATGCGGTGCGGAACATATTTTTTATGTTGGTGAAAATGTCGGTTTTCGTCAGCTCCGAAACAAGCAATGCGCTTGTTGAAACGGGGGAGCAGCGGTCACCGAAAAGAACGCCCGAAAGCATTGCACCGCCTGCAATAACGGGGTTTATGTTCATCGAATAAGCCATCGTCATGCAGATAACACCGATTGTTGCGGCAGAGCCGAAGGATGTTCCCATAAGGAACGAAACACCGCAGCAGAGCAGAAATGTCATCAGCACAAAAATGTTGGGATTTATGAGCTTAACCGCCGATGAAATGATGAACGGTATTGTTCCGCTTGCACGCCATGAAGCGGTGAGCATTCCGACGATGAGGAAAACAATCAGAACATTTTTTGATGTTTTCATTCCGTCATAAATCATTTTCAGTATTGACTTGAAGGTGTGCTTTTTGATTAATGCATAGGCAGAGAAGATGACCAACCCTGCTCCGAGCGCATAAAGCACGGATGCGTCAAATATAACGCAGATTAAAAGAACGGCACAAAACAGCGCCAAGGTAAGAATTTCCATATAAACGTCTTTCCAAATAAAAATCGGTGCGGAATTATTCCACACCGATTATATATCATGTTATTATTTTTTTCAAGACCTTGTATAGGGCGGCTTGCCATCATCCCGCCGTTACAGCATTACCAATCAAGGGTAAGATAATAGGCTTTGGAACGGGTCCCAATGGTGATATCTGCGATATACCTCACTTTTCTCTGTTTATCGTTATATGCAAAAATAAATTCATCAACGTATCCGTCGCTTTCCTCGTTATAGTAAACAAGAGTCCAGTCGCCTTTTTGTTCCGTGCGCTTCATATCTGACATGGCTATTCTTTTTGCTTTTTCAAATTCATACTCAGGCAATTCCCATTCTGCAACGATATCCGCAAATTGGTCAAGGTCATAAGAATGCTTGTAATAATATTTTGTTGTGAACGGAATATCGGAATAATGTTTATCCGATGTTTCAAGAGCTTCTTCGGGAATTTCATCGGGGAAAAGAGCGTGGATTTCATCCCCGTAGTTTTCCTCAACCCAATAATCCAATACCATGTAATCTTTGATATCGGTTGTCATTGAATAAACGGGAGGGGATAGTGCCGAAAAAAGCGTCGGGACAAATGCAAACCAACCTATCGGAATTATCAGCACGGTGATTATTCCCGAGATTATTCTGCGAAATTTTTTGTTCCTCTTCACTGATTTGTCACGGTTGAGCAAAATCAGTAAAACACCGAAAATATCAATGATTATCCATCCTGAATAGACAAGCAGCATCCATGAAAACCATGAGTCCGTAAAGGTAAGATGTCTGTAATCATGAAGCCAGAAAGCAAATGTTAAAACATAAACAATTCCCGTTATCGCAATTGATGCAATTCCGACTGCCTTGAAGGTGTTTTTTTCGATTTTATTCCACAAGGCGGATTTCAAATCCTCTTTCGGCACTTCCTTTTCTTCAACCGTTGCGGAAAGTGATTTACATATCGTTTCGAGTGTTACTTCTTCATCAAACGAAATTCCTTTGAGTTTTTCGACTATTTCCGTTTCATGTGCAATATTGTTTTCAGTCTGTTCAATGAATTTCTCGATGATATTTTTGGCTGTTGAATTATCGTCAACCATGCTTTTTATGTCCGAAATCGAAAAACCTGCTTTGCGAAGAAGTGCAACATTTTTCAGCCTTTCAACATCGCTTTCTGAAAAATCAATGCTCTTTCTTCCGCTGTATGATTCCTCGATATTCGGCAGGGCAAGTCCTTCGTCTATGTAAAGCCTCACGGCTCTGTCGGTCAGTCCCGTTTTTTCGGTTACTTCCTTCATTTTCATCAAAACCGACCTCCTTTCATAAAGAGTTACCAATCAAGCGAAAGGTAAAACGGACCGTCTTCGTCTCTTTCGTGTCCGCAAATTTGTGATGCGATATATCTCATTTTTTGTTCTTTGTTATTGAAAGCACAAATCAGTAAATCATATGTTATATAATATTCATCTGTTACCCATGTTTCAATAGCAAATTCATCTCCTGTTTCTTCATAATTCTTTTCTTTTTCACTTATTTCTTTTTTTGAATCCTCTCTTCTGAAACGAATATCGTTTATGTAATACACCATAGTCCAATCACCTTTTTGCGTTACCTTGTATCGGTTTGATTCGATTGCAGATTTAGAGAAATACGAAATTTGGTTTTTGTGCATTTCATCGGTCATTTTGTCGGTTTTTTCTATTTTGGAAATGTACTCAAGTGAATTTTCCAACACAAAATCTCCGGGCAAATTGTTTATTGTTTCTTCATACTCGTCAGAAGGCAAAGTCCATTCCGCACAGAAATCATATGAACCGATATACCAATCCCAACAAGAACGGAATTCATAAAAATAGTGAATTGAATCCGGATATTTTTTCTTGGCGCTCAACGGTATATTTCTGGGGAAAACTTCGAAAAAAGAATCCATATAACCGTACTCGTCAAATTCTTCGAGGCAGCTGTCTAACACCAGATAATTATCGGGGTTTGTTGTCTTTGAATAAAAAGGGTGTATTCCAAAAATGCCGAGAATCAATGAAAGGGGACAAACGGTTACATTTAAAAAAATTATGAGAGTAAGCAAGAGTGCAGTTAAATGTTTCGCAATGCTTTTGTATTGTTTGAAAAAGAGTTTTTTTATACTTTTTACTATGATTACTGCTGATGAAATAATAATAATGAGCCAACAGGAGTGGACAAATAAAGTGCCAATCCCTTTGAGCTGTATGTTAATAAACTTGAAGTTAAGGATATCTATTAAAATAAAAGTGATGATAAAAGCAGCGAACACAAACTGAAAAAGTGCAAATATTACAGCCACAATATTTGAGAACTTTTCTTTTGCTGTCAGCTTTATATCTTCGCTCGGAATTTCCTTTTCTTCAACCGTTTCGGAAAGTGAATTACATATTTTTTCGAGTGTCACTTCTTCATCAAACGAAATTCCTTTGAGTTTTTCAACGATTTCTGTTTCATGAGCAATATTGTTTTCGGTCTGTTCAATGAAATTTTCAACAACATTTTTCACGGTTGAATTATCGTCAACCATGCTTTTTATGTCTGCAATCGAAAATCCCGCTTTGCGAAGAAGCGCAACATTTTTCAGCCGTTCAACATCGCTTTCGGAAAAATCAATGCTCTTTCTTCCGCTGTAGGATTCCTCAATATTCGGCACGGCAAGTCCTTCGTCTATGTAAAGCCTCACAGCTCTGTCGGTCAGTCCCGTTTTTTCGGTTACTTCCTTTATTTTCATCAAAACCGACCTCCTTTCGGGGGTATTTTAATATTTCACCCAGGGTAAATGTCAAGTGAAAAGTGAAAAATTTGTTTTTGTTTGAAAAAAACGATTTTTACGGCGTGATGTGGGCATCACGCCCTTAATTGCGAATTGCGCATTACGAATTGCGAATTAATTATACATCAAATCCGTATACCGTTTCAACATCTTCCGTATAAATCCGCATTTTCCGACCCAATATGTATATAGTTACTAAAAAACAATGGAAAAAATTTATATATTTTCTTAAAAAGATATGGAAATTTGTTTTTCTATCTGTTATAATTTGTAATGGTTAATTCCGTAATTGCGTGATTGACCGTATTAAATATGTTTATTATTTTATATGGAGGTAGATTCCAATGGCTTACAAGTATGTTTATTTGTTCTCCGAAGGCGATGCTACAATGCGTAACACCCTCGGCGGCAAAGGCGCAAACCTTGCAGAAATGACAAAGATCGGTCTTCCCGTTCCTCAGGGCTTCACAATTTCAACTGAAGCTTGCACAAAGTACTATGAAGACGGCAAGAAGATCAACGATGAAATCCAGGCTCAGATCATGGAATACATCGTTAAGATGGAAGAAATCACAGGCAAAAAGTTCGGCGATAAGGAAAATCCCCTTCTCGTTTCAGTTCGTT
>JAZSAH010000037.1:0-28496 GCA_045601745.1 Acutalibacteraceae bacterium | reverse complement strand
AAGCCGAGGATTGCAACCTTTGCATCTTTAACATTCTTTCCTGCGGCAATAAGCTTTTTAACAACGTTTTCGGCAACATACTTGCCCATATCGTCATTGATTCTTCTGCCTGCAAGGATAACCTGGCTGTGATAGCCGAGCTGTTCTGCCTTGTATGTAAGATAATAGGGGTCAACGCCTATGCAGTGTCCGCCGACAAGACCGGGGAAGAACTTAAGGAAGTTCCATTTTGTGCCTGCAGCTTCAAGAACAGCCTTTGTGTCGATACCCATTTTGTTAAAGATGATTGAAAGCTCGTTCATGAAAGCGATGTTGATATCTCTCTGGCTGTTTTCGATAACCTTTGCAGCTTCGGCAACCTTGATGCTTTCTGCACGGTGAACGCCTGCTTCAACAACAAGCTCATAAACCTTTGCAACAACATCGAGGGTTTCCGCATCCATGCCCGAAACAATTTTAACGATGGTTTCAAGTCTGTGCACCTTGTCGCCGGGATTAATTCTTTCGGGAGAATAGCCGATTTTGAAGTCAACGCCGCACTTAAGACCCGATTCCTTTTCAAGAATGGGAACGCAAACATCTTCGGTAACTCCGGGATAAACCGTTGATTCGAAAACCACGATTGAACCCTTTGTGAGGTTTCTGCCGAGAATACGGCTTGCGCCCTCAACGGGAGTGAGGTCGGGAGTGTGGTCATCATTAACGGGAGTAGGTACCGCAACGATATGAAATTTTGCTTCACGGAGCTTTGATTCATCGGAGGTGAATTCAACAGTCGTGTTTTTTATTGCTTCATCGCCGACTTCGAGAGTGGGGTCGATGCCGCTTTTGTAAAGCTCAATCTTCTTTGCGTTGAGGTCATAGCCGATAACACCGACCTTTTTTGCAAACGCAACGGCAATGGGCATACCGACATATCCGAGACCGACAAGTGAGATTTTTTCTTCTTTAGCAAGAATTTTTTCATAAAGATTTGTATACATTTTTCTACCTTCCTTATTTGCACAGACTGTTTATTTTTTCGAGATATGCTTTGATAACGATATCTCTTGAAAAGTTTGTTTTTATATATTCTCTGCCTTTTTCACCCATGATTTTTCTTTCTTCATTGGTCATGGCAAGAAATTTTTCGATTTGTTTGCAGAGTGCATCAACATCTCCGCCGTGATAGAGGAATCCCGTTTCACCGTCAATGAAGGTTTCACGGCATCCGGGATTATCCGTTGAAATAATCGGTCTGCCGCTTGATGCAGATTCAAGCAGAACATTACTCATTCCTTCGCCGTAGGTTGAAGGATGAATTGTTGCATGGGATGCCGCAACAAACGGTTTTATATCCTTAAGACTGCCTCTGTATTTTACTATATCTTTTTCTTCAAGCTCTGCGAGAATATCCTTATAGTGCATCTCCGTCGGCTCGATGAATCCGAGCATATTGAATTCCGTATTCGGATATTCAGCTTTTATTCTTTTAGCGGCTTCCATATAGTCGTCAACGCCTTTGTCGTGCAGTATTCTGCCGATGTAGTTGAAAACAATCTTTTCGCCGTTTTTACCGTTTCCTCCGTCAGGATAAGGCTGGAGAGGATATCTGTCCGTGTTAACGCCCGAGCCGGGAATAAGACGGTGTTCGCCCTTTACCATTTCCGATTCTTCGGCAAGCTTCATGTTGGTTGAATTCTGAAACATGACACACGCAGACCGTCTGTATGAGAATCTGAACAGCGACATTATGAGCTTTTGCTTGAGACCGCTTTCATTAAGAACGCTTCCGAAGCCCGTAACATTGCTGATAACGGGGATTCCGAGCAGATGAGCCGCAACTCCTGCGTAAACATTCGGTTTTGCGGTGTATGTCAGAACAACCGAAGGCTTGTTTTTGATAAAAAGCATGAAATAATGAATGAAAAGCTTTAAATCCTTAACGATGTTTGTTCCGCGTCTGTCGATAACAGGGTTGTCGTAGCGATATTCTATATGCTTCATAAGCTCAAACTTTTCTCCGTCAGGGCATGAAATGAGCATCTCATAGCCTGCATCGATTATTTCTTCGATAAGCTCTTTCCGGAAGCAATAAATATCGTCGTCATCGTTTGTGAGAAGCGCGACAAGATGTTTCTTATTCTTCATTTTTGTTTCCTCTTATTTAAAAACCGCAAGAACGGTCAATATCATAACCTTTATGTCGTCAATGAAGCTGAAGCTTTTTATGGCGGCGAGATTGTATTTCATTTTATCGGGGAGAACAACCTCAAGGTATGTTTTTTCAACATCTTCCGCGGCATCAAGAAGTTCGTTTTCGTCTTTGTAATAAACGCTTGCTTCCGATGTTATGCCTGCGGGAAGAAGGAGAGTTGCCATCATTTCGGGAGTGTATTTTTCAACATATTTCGGAACTTCGGGTCTTGTGCCGACAAAGGTCATTGTTCCTCTCAAAACATCGATAAGCTGACTTAATTCGTCAAGCTTATATTTTCTGATAAATCTGCCTGTTTTTGTTATTCTTGAGTCACCGCCGACTGTTAGGAGTGAGCCTTTGTCGGCATCGGTCACCATAGAACGGAATTTGAAAATACGGAAATTTTCGCCGTATTGCGTGACTCTTGTCTGACGGTAGAAAACAGGACCTTTTGAATCGAGCTTTATTGCGATTGCAAGAATGAGAAACAGAGGGGAGAGCACCGTCAGAAGCAAGAACGATACAATTATATCGAAAAGCCGCTTGAGCACAAGCTGAAACTTCTTTTTGCTGAGCAAATCATAATATTCCCTGACTTCGGGTATCTGCATTTCTTCGGGAAGGTCATTCCATTTTTGCAGCATCGCAGCTCTCTCCTTTATTTTTTAAATATATTTTTTGACAATCTCCGCAAAGTTTTCACAGACGATTTTTACATCTTCATCCGAAAGCTTTGTATGCAGAGGAAGGGTGATTTCATTTTTGAAAAAGTCATGTGCGTTGGGGAAATCCGAAATGTCCCAACCGAGATTTTTATATGCTGTCATCATCGGCAGAGGCTTATAGTGAACATTGCAGGCGATTCCTCTGCCTTCGGTTTCGGCTATAATGTCACGCCTCGTTTCTTCGGTTATGCCGGGAATTCTTGTGATATAAAGGTGTCCCGACGAAGAATGGTTTTCTCCGTAATGGTCAAGATGAATAATTCCGAGAGAATCACACATCTCGTTATATTTACCGATGATTTCTTTTCTTCTTTCAAGAAGTGAAGGATATCTTTCAAGCTGTTTAAGTCCGATTGCGGCGGTGATATCCGTCATGTTGCATTTGTACCACGGACCGACAATGTCATATTCCCATGCGCCTGCTTTGGTTTTGGCAAGAGCATCCTTTGACTGACCGTGGAGACTGTAAAGCATATATTGGTTATAAATCTTTTCGTTATCAATACCGTCAACGGTTTTCCATGTTGCCGCACCGCCCTCTGCGGTGGTGAGATTCTTTACGGCATGGAATGAAAACGAGGTGAAATCTGCAATCTGCCCAGCATTCTTTCCGTTTCTTGTTGCACCGAGAGCATGGGCGCAGTCTGCACAAACCGCAATTCTGCCGAGAGCCTTCTGAATATAATTTGCAGGAGTGAAAAGATGCTTTTTGTTTTCAACAGCGGCAAAAATTCTGTCGTAGTCACATATGATGCCGGCAAGGTCAACGGGTATAATTGCCTTGGTTTTTTCGGTAATTCCCGCTTCCATGAGGTCATAATCCATTTCGAATGAACCGGGTTGACTGTCGATGAATATAACCTTTGCGCCGACATGGATTGCCGCCGATGCGGAAGCTGTGTATGTATAGGCAGGCAAGATAACCTCATCGCCTTCGCCGATGCCGAAAACACGCAGGTTCAGCTCAAGGGCTGCAGTTGCGGAATTAAGACACGCAACCCTTGGAGTTCCGCAGTATTCTGCAATTCTGCGCTCAAACTCCTTTGTTCTCGGACCCGTTGTTATCCAGCCTGAACGGAGTGCTTCGCAAACTTCATTTATTTCAGATTCGGTTATGTCGGGAGGACTGAAGGGGATATTAAACATGATTGACCTCTTTCTCAGTTTCCTGATTTATATGTCGGTACCATTTCTTTGACCTTGTCTGTTATTGCTTCACTGTTTTCGTAAGCGATATGCATAAGCTCATCGAGATGCTTCAGAAAGATATCGGTATCAAACATAATGGGATTTCCGATATGAATAAGCTTGTTGGGAGTTGTGCGAAGACCTTCTTCCGCCATAAGCTTTTCTTCATAGAGCTTTTCGCCCGGTCTGAGTCCCGTATATTCAATTCTGATATCAACATCCGGCTTGAGTCCCGAAAGCTTGATGAGATTTCGGGCAAGAGTGTCGATTTTCATGGGTGAACCCATGTCAAGAACAAATATTTCTCCGCCCTTTGCATCTGCTCCTGCAAGAAGAACGAGCGATACCGCTTCGGGAATGGTCATAAAGTAACGGATGATTTCGGGATGTGTAACGGTGACGGGACCGCCTTTTTCAATCTGCTGTTTGAAAAGGGGAATAACAGAGCCGTTTGAGCCGAGAACATTGCCGAATCTGACCGCAACGAACTCTGTTTTAACATTTTCGGGAACGCCGTCATAAAGAGAACCTTCTTCTTCGAGATGGGTGAACAGTCTGGGGATTTCTCTCTGACGGTTTTCTTTTATATTTCTGTCAAATGACTGAACAACCATTTCGCAAAGGCGTTTGCTGGCACCCATGATATTGGTGGGATTGACAGCCTTGTCCGTGCTGATAAGAACAAATCTCGAGCAGTTATTCACCATTGCCGCATAGGCGGTTTTATAGGTTCCGATAACGTTGTTCTTGATTGCTTCGCAGGGGCTGTCTTCCATGAGAGGAACGTGCTTGTGGGCCGCTGCGTGATAAACAATATCGGGTTTGAATTTTCTGAAAACATAGTCAAGTCTTCTTGAGTCACGGACCGAGCCGATAAGAACCTCAAGCTTCATTTCGGGATATTTATCTTTGAGTTCCTGCTGAATGGCATAGGCGTTGTTTTCGTAGATATCAAAAATGATGAGTCTTTCAGGCTCGTGTGCGGCAATCTGGCGGCAAAGCTCGCTTCCGATTGAACCTCCGCCGCCCGTAACAAGGATGGTTTTGGATTTGATGAGGTTGTAAACCTCTTTCATATCGGTATTGATGGGGTCTCTGCCGAGCAAATCCTCAACGGAAACATCCTTAAGTGCATTTGCGGTGATACCGCTGTTTACGAATTGATAGAAATCGGGGAGCGTTTTCGTTTCGCAGCCTGTTTCTTTGCAGATGTTGACAATATCACGGATGTTTTCCTTTGATGCACTCGGCATTGCGATATAGATTTTGTCGATGTTGTATTTTTCAACAGAATGAAGAATATCGTCACGGCCGCCGACAATCTGAACGCCGTCAAAGAAACGGCTTTGTTTATCGGGATTATCATCAATCATGCATACAACGCGGTCTTTGTTTGCTCTTGTTTTCTGAATATTTTCAAGCAGCATTCTTCCTGCGTCGCCTGCACCGATTATCATAACCCGGTGGCATGAATTGATGCCGGTATCCGTTCCGAAATGCTGAGGAAATGCAGTGAAAATTCTGTAGGAAAATCTTACTCCGAGCAGAAGCAGAACCTGAAAACAACTGCCCCAGAGATAGTATGAGATAGGCATTCTGCCGAAAATAAGGGTTATGAGCAAAATGTGAACTGCAGAAGCGGTAATACTGCCTATTGCTGCTCTCATAAGCTCTCTGACGCTTACATATTCCCATACGCTGTGGTACATACGCAGAAAATAAAAAATAACAAGGCTTATGACAGTGTAAATCGGAATGAAATACACATAAGGATTAAGATGCTTTTCCGGGATTTCTGTAAAAACTCCGTCATATCTTATCCACAATGCAACAAAGTACGAAATGTTGATTGCCATAGCATCATAAGCCATCAGAAAGATAGCTTTGATTTGCCAGGTTTCAATATGAAATTTTCTTTTACCGGAGATGTTCTTCGATAATTTCAAACAAATCAAGTCCTTATTCTTTTATTTCTGAGTGTTTTGCTTTTTGTGACCTTTTCTTTATTAAATGCTTACGGTTTTCGCCGTAGCCGTAGCCATAGCCATAGCCGTATTTTCCGTATCCGTATCCGTATTTTCCGTAACCGTATCCGTATTTCCCGTAACCGTAACCATAGCCGTAACCGTAACCGTAGCCGTAGCCCGAGATTCCCTGAACGGTTCCGTTGAGAACGCAGCCGAGAATGCGGATGTCGGTTGACATAAGGTTATCGAGTGTGGTTTTGATTCTTGAAATTCTGACGGCATCCTGATAAGTTATGAAAATTGCGGCATCCGAATGCTGAGCGATAAACAGCGCGTCGGAAATAAGTCCGCAGGGAGGAGTGTCAACAAGGATATAGTCGTAGTCATTTCTTAGCGTTTCAAACATCTGCTTTATGTTGCCTGAACTGAAATATCCGGGAGCTTCTTCGCTTTCTTCTCCCGCTGCGGGAACGAGAAGACGGAGCTTATATTTTTCGAGATACGCAATTTTATACAAATCCGTAACGGTTTCGTATTCGATTGTTTCGGTGTCGATTCCGAGAAGATTAGCAATGCTGGGATGGCGTATGTCGCCGTCAACGAGAAGAATATTTTTGTTGTGGTCGGCAAGCGAAAGAGCGAGGTTGGTAACGATTGTGGTTTTTCCTTCGCCGGGTACGGAGCTTGTTGCCATGATGATTTTTTCATCCTCTTTGAGTGAGGAAATGAAAATATTTCTCAGCACACGGAAAGCTTCGGGGAAACCGCTTCCGATATCGGGATTTGTAAAGAGCAGGGATTTATCACCGGGCATGGCTCTCTTTTTGAATGCAACTTGAGGAATAACGGTAAGAGCTTCCATGTTGAGCTCGTTTTTGATATCGTTCTTTGTTTTGACCGTTCTTCTCTGTAGAATATATACGAAGATAAACAGCAGTCCGAATATCACACCTACGATTGCGCCCTTGATTGCCTCGTTGAAATAATTGATTCTGTTTGAGGGTGAGGTGGCAACAACGGGCTGTTTAAGGATATCAAATGTTATGCTTCCCACAACATACTGTGCAACGGAAGGATAGTTTTCTATTGCGGAAATCAGAACATCATATGTAGTCTGAGGGTCTTTGCCTGTTGCGGTGAGAGTGAACATATTCGAACCGGGAACGGCGGATGCGTTCAGACTTGCGGGCATATAGGCAATGTCAAGATCTTCGCATATTGCTTCCTGTAAGAGGTTGCAGGAAAGAATAAACGGGAATGTTGATGAAAGCAGCGACGCTGTTGTCGAATCATAGTAGAAGGTATAAACTGAAATACCGTTCACCGATGAATCTGCGTGCTGGGTGTTGACCGTAAGCGTTGCACTGGACTTGTATTGAGGCGAATAGTTGAGTTTCTGAGATAATGCGCTGTAGCCGCCGAACAATACGGCAGCGGCAACACAGACCCACCAGAATCTCTGCAACGCTTTGATTATGTCATTGAGATACACCTTGACAAAAACATCCTTCTTGTTTTCGGTTGTCTGATTGTTTTTTGTGTTTTGATTCATTTCAAATCTTTCTTTCGGTTTATTTTACTTATCCGTGTCCTTGTCGGACTCATCGGATGCTGTGGTGTCCGTTACGGGGTTTTCATCTGCGCAGGCTTCATCCTGAACCGCATCGGAACCGGATTTTGCCTCAGCTTCTTCCGTTTCCGGGGTCTGTTCTTCTTTTACTGCAGCTTCTTCATCCGGTTTTTGCTCGGTTTTTTCTTCGGCATGGGCTTCATGTTTGCGGCGGTGATGCTTTGAATAGCTGCCGTAATTGCCGTAGTGACCGTAATGAGAATATCTGCCGTAACCGTAGCCGCCGTAATTATTGCTTTCATCATCGCCCGTGAAGCTGAAGGGAAGAATGTTCATATGAACATCGTTGAGAATGCAGCCTGCAAGATTTGCGCTGATTTTGCTGATTGTTGCGATATGGTCGTTGATTACATTTGTATTGACCGCATCGGTTCTGACAACAAGTATTGTTTTGTCAACCTTGCGGATGATATCGGTAACAACCGAGTCGAGCGAAAGGGGAGCTGTGTCAACGATAATAAAATCAAATTTATCTCTTAATGCATCGAGCAGTTCCGATATGCCGCCGTTTTCGAAGTAGTCTTTGTAATCGGAATCGGGTCTGGTATTTGTTGCAAGCGAGAGAGAAGTTTTTTTGAATGACCCGAATCTGAAATCGCCAAGGGTGATTTCTTTTTTTAGAACGGATGAAAGTTCGTCAGATTCATCAGCTTTTTCATCAAAAATCTTGAAAAGCGCAGGCTTTTTGAAGTCAAGGTCAACAAGCACAACCTTGTTTCCTCTGTCTGCAAGAGAAACGGCAATGTTGGCGGCGCAGGTCGATTTGCCTTCGTTTTCGGCAACGCTTGTTATTGCGAAAATTTTATCTCCGCCGTGATTTTTCATGTGTTCAAACTTTGCGGCGATTTTATGGAAATTCTCCGTAAAACGCAGACTTATGTAGGCGTTACTGTGGATAAGCAGACCTTTTTTCTTTTTTTGTCGGATATCCTGAAGGGTCATCCTCTTATCTTCGTGAGCAATTGTGCCGATAAGCTTTGATTCGATTTTTTCATTGAAGTCGCTTTCTTTTTTAATCGTGTTTCTTGTCAACGAAAGAACAATAATCAACGCAAGAGCCACGGTTGCACACGCCATGACAACAATATTACGGTTCGAGTTCGAAATCCTGTTTGACGGAGTGCTCGGAACGGAAGGCATCTTAACGACCGATACACCTGCGTTTCTGAAAATCTTGTTTGAAACCTTGTGGTGTGATTTGATTACCGCGTTGAGAAGATCATAGGATTTTTCGGGGTGGTCCGATGTAACCTTGAGCTCTATAAAGTTTGTCTGTTCAAGAACAGTGGCGGAAACTGTTCCGTCAAAGCTCTCGATTTCAAGATATTCGGCAGCTGCATCCTTGATGGACGGTTCCGTGAAAACATTGACAAGAATGTTTGCTTTTTCATTTGAGGCGGTGAGAGCCGAATAAGAAGCCGAAGTGTTTATGCTTGCATTGACAACAAGCGTTGCGGTTGCGGTATATTCGGGTTCATATGCACCGTGAGTCACAACATAGAAACCCATCGCACCGATAAGAGCGCTGAGGATGACAACCCAGATGTTTCTGACAATATCCCTCAGCAGGCTGTACCACTCAATTGTAATTTTGTTTTTCTTCATAGTCTATCATTCCTCAACAATAACGGTAAGCACGCTGTGACCCCTGAGGTCATGCTTGTCCGTGACATAATAGTGAACCTGATATGTACCGGGTTTGTTAAAATCTGCATTTGATTCAACGGTAATATTTTTTTTGATATCATTTTCTTCATTATCAAGCGCGCTGACGATGTAGCTGTTGAAATCGACGGTCTTGCCTTTTTTGGTGTAAACAAGGTATTCCTTCAATTCAATAACCGGAACGGAAAGCGGACGGTCTTCAACGATAAGGGGGAGCTTGATGGTTGAAGTGTCGCCTTTAGAATTTGTAACCTTGACATCCAACTCGTATGCGCCTGCGTTGGTGCTTGAATATTTTTCCGAAGTGATGATTATTCTGCCTGAAATATTGCCTTCAAGGCTGTCCGATGCTGTTATGAGTTCTTTCAGGTCAATGCGTTCATACAGCGAGAAGCAGAGATTTCCCTTAACCTTGAATCTCGGTGACTTATAGCCTTTGTATTTTATTTTTCTTGTAGCCTTCGAAACGTTGTTATCGCTGTCGCACACGGCATAAGTAACCTTGCTGACGCCTTTATCAACAAATCTTGAAATTGATTCAATGATTATTTTATCGGTAAGGTCACCGTCTTTTTCGTCAGTTGCCGTAACACCTTTGAGAAGCTCCTCGTCGGTTGCTTTGAGTCCGACTTCCAGCATTTCTTCCTCAACATTTATTTGAGGGATTGTTTTGTCCGTATTGATTTTTTCGCCGATAAAAACGGTCAGTGCGGCAATTGCAATAAAAACAAAAGCAATCGAAATAACAATTCTCATTATTCTCATTTTGTTCACCTTGAAGTCAGTTGATTTTTTTATTTAAAAGAACAAGTGCAGGATTTCTCACAAGAAGCCTTTCCGCATATTCGGGGGAATGAATCTCGCTGAGCATCTCAAGCGCATCGGCGAGAAACGGCGTTCTCATATATGGGCTGTGAGCATCGCTTGCAATAAAATCGGCAAGCTCATATGAAATCATGTTGCTTGAGGCAACATATGCGTTTTTTCCGAATGCGCCTTTCAGGCTGCCTTTGTTGATTTGCAGAAGACAACCCATGTTTTTCAGACGGAACGGTGCGGAATCATCCTCTGCAACGAAGGCGTATCTTTCGGGATGCGCAACAATCGGAGTGAAACCTTCGGCAAGAAGCAGCTGCAGCTTGGAATAAACAGACCCTGCAGGCTCTGTGAATGCGAATTCAACAAGAGGATAATCTGAATCGTTGAGAGTCAGAAGCCTTTTTTTCTTTATCAGCTCGATGAAGTTTCCCGTTGCGAAAATTTCATGGCCGGGAAGAATTTTCAGGGGAATATTTTCTGCTCTGAGCCTCAGTCTGAACTCTTTGAAAACCTCCGCATAGGTTTTTCCGAAATAATTCTGAAATGAGTCGGGGATGTTGCTGTGAGGGGTGACAACAATAACCTGAGTGCCGCCGTCAACAGCGAGGCGTGCCATGCGGATTGACTCTTCTATGTTATCCGCACCGTCATCAAGACCGGGCAGAATATGGCAGTGAATATCGACCATGACGCACCTCCACCAATACATACTTATACATACTATATAATACTATAATAGCAATATTAAAGTCACCATATAATTATATTTTTTTATTATTTTCCTTTTTATATGACAAATAAAATGCAAAAGAAACACGCCTGCACGGAATTAACCGTGCAGGCGTTGATTAAACTGTATCAGGAGAAGAAAACCTGAATACTTGATGAGAATTTGCAATAATCTTCGAAAACAACAGGTTCATTGCAACCTTCGGTTGCGCCGAAAGCATTGTTGATGTCATAGCCCATCGATATAAGTATATCTTTGATTTCATTGGCATCGGTCGTGCTTGTGGAGCAATTTGAGGCTGCAACAGGATTTGCATTCAAAGAAATAAGAGAAACGGTAGGTTTTGTATATTTGCTCATTATCTCAATCCTTTCTTAAAATCCGAAAATACCTTTCACAAAGTTGAACGCTTTAACGAACATTCCGATTATCCAGTTGAAGAATCTTACAAGATAACATTCTGTTGTGTCGTCACCGGCGGGTTCTTCGGGAACGACAGGTTCTTCGGGAACGGGAACGTTGGGTTCAACATCCTCTGCGGGAGCCATCATCATAGCTCTTGCTGTCATAAGATTGAACTCAGTTGAAAGAGATGCGGTTGCAACAGATTCGCTTGTAATCTTAATCGTACCGACAGAAAGAAGAGAATCTGAAAGTGCCACATTCTGGATAGTAACTGTTCCGTCAGTATTGACATAGTCGGTAATGTCATAATACATTTCGGTGTTACTGATGACATCGAACTGAGAACTGCCAATCTTTGCTTTGGGAGTACCGTGTGCAGCTCTGAGACTTATCATAACCTTTACTGCATCCTTGTTGAAACCGTTGATGGTAAATGTTACGGCTTTCGACTGCTCTGTGGCTCTGGAGAGATAAAGCTCATCCTTGGGACCGATTGAATTATAGTTATCAACGGTGATTTCTTCTTCATCCTTGCCTGAAACATAAGCAAAGATACCGCTGCCGGAAAGTATGCCGTTTTCATCTGTACTTACAAGGTTACCTATAACATTGTAATAGTCGGCGTTTGTTTCGGTTGAAATGTAGTATAAATCACCGTCTGCAAAAGGCTTGTAAACTCTTACCGAGTCAACAACGTTGACAAGACTTGTGAGAGCTGCGGTTTCAACAGTATCCTCTGCGGGTGTGTTTACGCCCATGCCGCCGTTGAGAACCGAGTTATCATCAAACCATACAACATCAACGGTTTCTGCATCGAGAACATATTCCATGCCAATCTCTGCAAGAGCCTTGCGAAGAGATGCGTTATATTCAACGGCTGCAGTATTTGCTGTCATACCGTCAAAGCCCGCAACAGCCTGTGATTCGACTGCATCGGCATTGAGAGCACCTGACATGGAGGGGAGCCATGAAGCAACAATCTGGATTGAGTAGCTGCCGTATTCAAGACCGCTTTCATTGATAACGGGAACCTGATAAAGAGTTCCGTATCTGGCGTCACTGTAGTATGTATCAACAATGTAGGATTTGACCATCTTGTTGGTTGTGTTATTCTTGAGAGTTACAACCTGAACGCCTGTGTCGGCGCCGCAAGCGCTGTAGAGGTCGAAGCCTGTGCCGCTGAATGTGAATGAAATAATCTGTGAACGCTTATTTTCGGAAGTGACTTCGGCTTTAAGAGCAGAACCGTTTGAGTAGTTGACAAACTCATTATAGTCTTCGTCATAACCGTAAATTTCAGCTTTGCCTTTCTGGTCGGTTTCTTTTGTTGCAGTATCATCGGTAACGGTTACCCATTTGTTGCCGGATTGGTTTGTAACTGCGAACTGTGTTTCTTCATAGAGAACGTTTGAAGCGGGAACAACGGTAAGCACACTCTTAAGCTCGGTTGTGTCGCCTGTGCTGAGCTTGGAATGGCAATAAATGTTTTCGGGACCGTTAACGGCAGTTGTGGGAGTATAAACAACTTTGCCGTTTTCAAGGCTGAATGTACCGTATGTGCCGTTGGCGGTTTCTGTCGAATTTACGCCGTCGGTTGAGAAACCGGTGATGGAAGCTGTTGCACCGTAAGCTGTTGCTGCCTTATTGAATATTGTGTCGTTGGCATTTGCGTCGATTGCGGCAGGAGTGCCGAAATCAATAACAGCCTTATCGTTGCTGAGAGCTGTGTCGGCAAGCTTCCATGTGGATTTGAGAGAAACAACACTGTCGGAATTAACATCGTTTGCAGCTGAATCGGCAGTTACCTGAGCACCGCTTTCGTCAATCCAGCCGAGGAATGTGAAGCCTTCCTTTGTGGGAGTGGGAAGATAACCTAATGTGCTTCCTCCGTTTATAACTTTGTTTGAGATTTCAACCTCAACGGGTGAGATTCCGTCATATTCGTAAACACGGATGTTTTCGAAATTAACGGTGTTTTCTGTGCTTGTCTGGTTTGCGTCAACACGGATTGCAGCGTTTGCTGTACCTGCAGGGGCTGTGAATATCTGTGATGAGTTACCTGAACCGTTTGCAGAGAAGCGGTTTCCGCTGTCGGAGAATTCAAGACCCTCACCGCTGGTTGTGCCTGAATCATAGAAGAAGATATAAACATCCCAGTTATTGCCTGTGATATCAATATCGATCATATACTGTTTGCCGGCTGTAACGGAGAATAAGGGTGACTGTACTGTTTTTTCATTTCCGTTTGCTTCGTTAGTAACCGAGAAGCCGGTGTCTGTAGCATTTTTGATGTTTGCGTTGCCTTTGAATGCAGCGGAATTCTGCCATGCGGTCATATCGATAAGGTTATCGAATGTTACATTTAATGAAGTCTTAACCCAAACCGCATAAAGAGTAACGGAACCGTTATTGTTTGCGGTAAGCTTGCTGACTGCCTGACCGGGCTGATATTCTGCTGAAGTTGCATTGGCTGTTGTTGACCAGCCGATGAAGGAATGGCCCTGCTTTGAAAGACCGTTGCCTGAATCAAGATTTACTGCTTGTGTGTATGTAACTTTCTGGCTTGCAACCGAACCTGAACCTCCGTTTGCATTGTAAACGATGGTGTAGCTGTGTTCGTTCCATACCGAGTAAATTGATTTGTGTTCTGTTGCGGTATCCGAGCCTGTTACGGCTTTGTTGTTTGCATCAACCCAACCGCCGAATGTGAAGCCGGTTCTGGTGAGTGTCTGCAGAGCACCGTAAGACTGACCGTTCAGATAAATGTCTTCGGTTTTTGCATAGTCAACATCTTCGTAATATCTTGCAGAATCAATCAGCTTGATGTTGGAGAATGTTGATTCGCAGGGATCGTTTGTTGTGTTACCGAAGCGGAAGCTTGCCTTGGTGGTGGTAGCGCCTGTTGTGAACTTTAATGTGTAGTGCTTGGTGCCTGCACTCCTCTGATAGTTGCCCCACCATGCATTACTTTCGCTTTTTGCTGACCATGCACCGTCATCAGTTTTGATGGACATATTTGTCGGAGGCTCTGAATTGCTGCCGCTGTCGTTATAGAAGAACATGAACACCTGGGATTCTACGGTTGTTGTTACATCGTATTCGAAAACATACTCTGTGTTGGGTTTCAAATCAACCAGATAGTAGCCGTTGCCTGAACCGTAGTTGGTGTATGCTTCGCCGTCGGTGATTGTGTCGTTTTTGACGGTAAGAGTACCGTTGTTGTAGGAGACTGTTCCTCTGTTTGCAACAACAGTCATGCTGTTGGGATACAGTGAGAACTCATAAGCACTGAAAATGTTGTCATATTTCAGTGAGTGATATTCATAGAGAGCATCAGCGAGTTCTTTCTTGGCTTCGTCGATTTCATCCTGAGTTGATGAGGGGTCGCCGAGAACTGTTGCTGCGTCTTTAATAGCTTCATCGAGTTCGGGAGTTGTTTCTGTTCTGGTGTAGCCTTCAATTACAAGGTCACGAAGCTCACTCTTATCGGTGATATCGATAAGAACAGATGTACCTGCGGTTGTGTACTGGTTTGCATTGATGTTCTGGTCCGCAACACCCTGGTTCAATGCGTGGATATACATACCGTCAATGTCTGATGATACATCAAACGCAGGAACGAAGGATTCTCTGTAAGGAAGAGTATGACTGTCTGCAAAGTCGGTGTAAGTACCGCTGTATACAGTCCAGCCGCTGGGTGCAGCGGAAAGGCTTGTTGCTGTGTAGGAAGCGTCGGTGCCCAAGGTGTAATAAGTGGTGTATTTACCGAGTGAGTTCTTGACGTAGCTGCCGATTCGGAGAACATCATAACCGATTTTGAGGTTGGGAATCTGGTTTGTGTTTGAATAACGGGATTTATCGATAGTGAGCAAGCCAAGGTAGCTTCGTGCTCTTGAAGAGTCATGGTCGTTGGTTGCTGTCTGCATAACGTAGTTATTTTCGTTATACACGTTATTATCAACATCTGCGCCGGTAATTTGTTCTTCAATGTAGTCTGTTGCAGTTCCGCCTGAACCGCCTGAAGGAGCATTTTCATTATATAACGGGTCATTAGTGAAATAACCTGCACCCTTGTAGTCACCCTTAAGGGAGCCTAACGGTGACCACACTGAGTGGTCAACACCGGTAGCACCGGTAATCCACGATGAAATTTCATGCTGTGAAGCTGCAACCTGACGGGCTTCCGCAACTGCACCGACAGTTCTGCCGGGTGCATAAAGAACTGTGTAAGCTGTATATGTTGCTTTTGTGCCGTCTTCAAGTGTTGCCGTGATTTCCCACTTTGCGGTGGCTTTTTCGCCGGGGTTAAGACCTGTATTTGCAAATTTCAGATTATACTGTTCGTCAAATATGCCTGTGCCGGCAGAATAGTTGAGAAGGAGCGTTGCGCCGTCACAGCTTGTGCCGTTGTTATCAACAAGGTTGATATCGTCAGAGGGGTTTGTGGCGTTGGTGATATCAACTGTAACAGATGTAGCCTTGTCAATATGAACACCGAAATACATCTTGTCGTCGGATTGTGCAACAGTCTTGACATCATAGTAGTTTGCTACATCAAGAATGTTGTTTACATAGTACTGACCAAGTGTTGAAGCACCGTTGACAGGTGTCATATAAACTGTTTCGGGAACAGCAATCTTTGTTTCTGCAACTGCAGCAGCTTCGTCCTTGGCAACAGCGAATCTGAAGTCTTCACGGATTTCTTCTTCTGTACCTGTTGTTACATAATATGAATATTCGATGGGCTTATAGCTTTCGAATGTCATAACGCCAACGGGGGAGATGTATGATGTGGGGCTTTCAACAGCGGGGTCAAGAGAAGCAGTGTGTCTGTAGTTTTCAACAAGGTTGCCCTGTTTAACCTGATCTTCGTTATAAATTGCGGGGAACACGCCGTAATGGAAGTCTGTTACGCCTGCGGAATAAACGCCGATGCCGAAGCTTTCGGGGTCGGGGCTGGCGGTAAAGGCTGCCCAGTTTTCGTTACAGTCAACGTCAACGTCAACCGTGGGCATACCGTTTGCCTGAAGCAGAGCGTTATATTCGGGGAGAACGCCCCAGAAATCGGGTTCTTCCTTATCCTGTCTGACGTTGGCGTCTGACCAGGCTTCTCCGCCTGAATGATAAACAAAGTTGTTAAGAGGCTCGATGGTGTAAAGAGCAGGAAGCTCCTGGTCGCGTGTGTTTGAGGGATAGCCGGAATAGTCAACGAAGCGGCAATATGTTTTAATCATACCGTCTTCAAAAACATACCATGCTTCCATATAAGAATCGGTTACATAGCTGTCGGGATAATCTTCGGAGTTTTTACCCCAGTCAAGAGGACGGGTTTTGATATAAATTTCTTTATCGGTAATTCTGTAGTCGATAACCTTACTTGCTTCGCCGCCCTTGATAACATCTCCTGTCACAGGGTCAAAGTGGTTGATGTTACCGCCCTGAACGGGGTTGTAGGGCCACTCAACACCGTTATAGTCACCAAGTTCAAAGGGGGGCTGGTCTGTACCGTAATATGACTGCTGCAGGTAACGGCCGCGGTCATTGGTGTTGATAAGGTTAACTTCCGTGCTTTCAGCCTTGTAGTTTGTGCCGAAGTCTCTGTCCAATATGCTTCTGTGGTCAACCCTTGTTATGTCTTTTCCGTTTTCGTTATAAACACGGACAACAACAGGGTCGGAAGCAGTTTGGTTTTTAAGGTCATAAATTTCGGAAACAACGCCGCCGTAGTCAAGGCTGATACCAACCTTATATTCATCGTTCTGATAGAACTGTGTCGGGTCGGTGGGCACGGTGGTGTTGATTGTTGAAACCGAATAAAGCTCAAAATTGCCGAATTCCTTATCAAGGCAGGTGAATTCAATTGAAATAACGGAATAATGAGTTATGCCTCTGAGGAAGCTGTCAATGTAAGAAGCGAAATAACCGTTATCCGAGGGCTCAAGGAAGAACACTTCGGTGTCGGCGTCCATGGTGATAACGCCCTTAACATAAGAATCGGAATAATAAGTCAATTCATAGCGGTTGAAGGGTGTTGTGCTGTATTCGATGGTATAGTTGTTGTTTGCAACCTTAACGGGGTGAGCTGCGCCGTTAACGGTGATGCTTTTTTCGTCGCCGTCGGTAACATTAACGGTGAAGGTAGTTGTTTTGCCGCCGTAACGGACAGTAATGGTCTGTGTGCCGACGGTGTTCAGATAATCGGGTGTGCAATAATAGCCTGAAGAAACCGTGAGCGTTGAATCGCCGACTGCGGCGTTAAGAACAAGACCTGCGGGGTTGAATTTTTCGCCGACGGTGTAGGTTGTCTTTGCGGGCATCTGAGCAACCGTGAGGCTGTCAACGGCAGGCTCATACTTGGGATAAACGGTGTAGCTTGAGGGAAGAACCTCTGTGTCAGAGGTGATGCGGATACCCGAACCGTCTTTGCCCGTGAACCAGTCTGCAAAAACATAACCCTCGGGAACTTTTGAAGGAACGGGGAGCGAACCGTAGGTGCCGTTGCCGTAAGTAAAAGCTTTACGGTGAACGTGTCCTGTAAGCTCTGAAAAAGAGGAAGCGAGAACTTCGGTTTTGTAAACTCCGATATCATGAACCTTACAGGTTCGTGCTGTTGCTGCACTGTCATTGATAACGGCAAATACAATCTGAAGGCTTTTAGTGTCTGTTGTAGTTGTGAATTCTTTTTTGTTGCCGACCAACGCAGGAGTCTCGTAATTAAAGAGCGCTGTTTGATTGCCGTTTTCATCATATTCAACGATGTACGGCTGGCAATGAACAGGACCGGGAAGAGTGCTGTCTTTAATGCTGTAAGTCAATGTGTAGCTGGTGTTCGGCTCAACATCTACCGAGTAGTAAGAGGTGCTTGCGGTTGAGGGGTTGAGAACAGCGTTACCGGACCAAAGAGTAGTTCCTGCAGTAGCTACGGTTGTGAATGTGATAGCTTCAGAAGCGCTGTCTGTGGTTATGGTACCTGTGGCAGGGTCAATGGGAGAAGATGACAATTCGTTGGATGCCCACTCACTAAAGTCAAAAAGATTGTAAGCTTCAACCAGATCGGCTTTATAAATCGCAATATCCTTAACTGTTGCATAAACAGAGGTCATATCGGGTCTGGTTACTGAGTCATCACCGATTGTGAAACGAATCTGAATTTTATTTACATTGGAAGGCGTAGTGAACTTAAAACTGTTAGTTCCGTATCCGGGGGTTGCATATTGAACCATGGTGTCCAAACCTGCAAAAATGCCTTCGGTTGTATACATGAATACAAAAGGCTGAAAATCCCAGATATTGCCTTCAACATTGTATTCAAAAATATAGGTAGTGCTAGGCTCAACGCTCATCATATAATATGAGGAGTTTTCTGAAGCACTGTTTGTTCCCAATGAGAAAGCGGTATAAATTTCACCTGCAGCCATATCGGTTTTTGTAAGCGTAAAGCTGCCGTTCTCAAAATCCGATTCCAATGTGCCGCCTTTATTGGGGACACCGTCAGCGATAACGGTGCTTGACAAACTATTACTCAACCAATCTTCAAGAATGAAGATATTGTTGAATGCAAGTTCAACTGCATCTCTGTCTACTGCTGATGTGAAAATCATTCCGACGGTAGGGATGATCATTGCAACCGCAAGCAGCAAAACAACAATTTTTTTTGCGTGTTTTTTCATAAAATTACCTCCATAAAAATTTGCGTGTGCGAATCTATATTAAAATCCAAAATTATTTTCTTGGATAATGATTTTCGGTGAATTCATCACATAATTTTTTGTATTCTTCCGCTTTTTGGCAGATGTATCCGGGCAGAACTCCGAATTCACCGCTTTCGGCAAGCGGAATTGCCGCACATATATCGCAGTAGTTTCTCAGCGTGCAGGTTCTGCATTTGAGAGGGAGAAAGATGTTTTTTCTTGACTCCTTTATGCTTTCCCACGCTTCGCTGAAATCACGGATTTCAAACATCGGCTTTGTCATCATTCCGCAGGGAGAAATTTTTCCGTCCCAGGTTACCCAGAAGGTACTCAGACCTGCACGGCACGGAATTCTTTCTGCTTCGGAATTATCTGCTATGCTGCGCTGCGCCGTGTCTGCTTTTTTGGCGATGTGATTTCTGAGTTTTTCGGCACCCATATCGAGCAGCTGACATTCGAACCGGATTTTTGCCGCATCCGAGGGAGTCAGCCTGTCCGCTTCGCCTCCTGCTCTTACGGGCGGAAACATATAGCTTACCGTCTGAACGGGGATTTCAAGCTTTTTTGCAAACTCATAAATCTTTCGGGCGTCATGGTTGTTGTACTGAGTTGCGGTGAAATTGATTTTCAGATTAACACCGGCCTGCTTCAGCCCGATTATTACATCGGTAACCCTTTCGTATGCCTCGCCGTTGCCGCAAAGATTGCGGTAAGTTTTAGCCGAAGCGCCGTAAAGCGATATATTAAGTTTCTGCGGCGGGTTGTCTGCGAAGAATCTTATTTTTTTATCGTTAATCAGCAATCCGTTGGTGTTCACCGACACCAGCAGTCCCGATTTTTTTGCGTTGAGATATATTTCTTCAAAATCGCTTCTTAACAGAGGTTCGCCGCCGGTCAGCAAAAGCATGAACATACCTGCTTTTTTGGCTTCTTGCGTGAGGTTTATCCACCATTCGGTATTTTTTTCACGCTTGATGGCTTCGCAGTCATTTCCTTTGCGGTGAACATAGCACATTTTACAGTTGAGAGGACACCGTGATGTCAGTTCAAACGCACCCGAAAGCGGAACGGATTTTTTATCCGCTTCGGAGAAGATTTTTGCAATAAACAGATCGTAGTCCAATCCCAATCAGATAACACCTCCGTTTTGCAATTCGTTTTCGAGGGTAACAACCGCATTTTCATCCGGAGTGCAGCCGAATGAATAAACGGGTACGGTTTTCAGCAGTTCAACCAACAAATCTATAATCGTCTGCTGTTCGTTTGCCGCAACAAGGTCGAGATAAACATTCTGCAGAACCTTTTGAACCGCTTCGATACCGGTAAGGCGTTTTATTTTGTTTTCGGGTGATTGACCGAGTAAAACAATTGCACCGAGCGGAAAGTCTTTGCTTTTGCAGATTCCGCTTGTTCCGCAGAAAGGCACTCCGCAGGCGTGAACTCCGTTTTCAACAAGAATTCCTGCTTTGTCGCCGTTGATAATTTCTGCGTTGCGGTGTTTTTTCCACAGAGCCGCCTGGGTGCTTTTTCCTGTTCCGCAGGGTGCGGAAAAAAGAATCGCCTTGCCGTTAACCGAAATAAAGGATGAATGAATGAAGAATGCGTTTTTCGGAAGCAGAAGCTGAGCCAGCGAAAGCGAGCTCCACATATATCTGCTGTCCATCATAACAGGAAAACTTCTCGGTGTAAAAAAAGTTGTGCTGCACGATGTGTCGGCGGGTTTGTATTCCGTCAATGCACCGGGATTTATACCCATGGGAAGCTCACGGTAAACGGTGTTGCCGCTGAAGGAAACAACGAATTCACCGGCTTTGGTTTTCTTTTCCTCGGGAACAACGGGAAAAGAGCTGCTGATTCTGCAACCGATGTTTATATCGGCATTGCCGTTTTCCGCTTCAAACTGTTCCCACATCGGATTATCGCCGGGGAAAGAGTCTGCATCAATGCAAATCAGTTTTTTACATATCCGATAAAACTTTTTCATACACGAAACCTTAAATAAATCCGGCAGGGCATACTGCGCCTTATTTTCCTATTATAATCTTTAATATTGTACAAAAGAATATAATAATTGTCAATATAAAAATAACTAATAAAAATATTGTTTTTTAAGTTTTTTTGTGATATAATCATATTAATTATTAGTGGAAGTGTTTGCATTTGCATGATTTTACGCATTTCCAATCATTCATAAAGTTAATTGCGAGGCGAAACAAATGTTAAAATGGCTTCAGAAAATAACGCTGATTGTTTTTGCAACAACGCTTGTTGCCTTCATTGTTTTTTCTGTTATTGATAGAATCACAACCGATAAAACCATACCCGAAATAGTAATGGAAACCGAAGAGCTTTCAATCAGCGTCAAGGATAAAAAAGAGGCACTGCTCAACGGCGTTACCGCCATTGACAAAAAAGACGGCGATATATCCGACAAGGTGCTTGTTGAGTCGGTTTCAAAGTTTATTGAGCCGGGACTTTTTGATGTTACATATGCCGTTGCGGACAATGACAACAATGTTTCAAAGGCAACACGCAGAGTGCGTTATACCGACTATACACAGCCCGAGTTTTATATGAAACGGGCTTTGGTATATTCGGTTGATGAGGAGGTTGATATCCGTGCGGCTGTAGGCGCAAGAGACTGCATTGACGGCGATATCAGCGATAAGGTTACCATAGCGGCAACGGATTTTGTTCAGAATACCGCAGGCGTTTTCACGGTTTCACTGCAGGTTGCAAACAGCATGGGACATATGATTTATCTTGATGTTACCGTTCATGTTGAGGGCAACGAAACAATGGCACCCGAAATTCAGCTCGAAAAGAGTCTGATTTATATCAAAAAGGGTGAAAAACCCGTGTTTGAGGACTACATAAAAGAAGTCACGGTCAACGGTGTTCTCATGAAAAACTACGGACTTCTTATTTCAACTAACTTTGACAGCGAAAAAGAAGGCACATATAACGTGCATTATTATATTTCAACAAACGAAGGATATGAGGGACACTCTATTCTTACCGTTGTTGTGGAATGATGGGAGTGATAAGGCTTGGATAAGAATAAATCATGGTTCAGTATAACATTTGAATGGAACAGCCTTATCAAGGACCTCGTTCGCAACATCTGGATTGTTTTTCTTGCGGCGCTGATTGCCTATATGGGCATTCAGGTTTACGAAAAGAGCATCTACACTCCGACATATACGAGCAAGGCGATTCTTGTTGTCCGTTCAAAGGTCGGTTCATCGGGTATCTACAGCAATCTTGCCTCGTCGTCTGAAATGGCGGAGATTTTCACAAAGGTTTTCCAGCAGCCTTCAATGAAAAAGCTTGCGGCGGAAAATCTCGGAATGGAGTCGTTTGACGGAACGATATCTGCCGATATCACCGGAACGACGAACCTTCTCAACGTTACCGTAAAAAGCAAAGCACCCGAGCTTTCGTTCCGTCTGCTTTCATCGGTTCTTGAGGTTTATCCCAATATTTCCGATACGATTTTCACCGATGCAGTCATCGATATCATTTCAAATCCGAATATGCCGACCACTCCGTCAAACTCACCGCTGATTACTTACAGAAATCAGATTGTTCTTGTTGCAATGGGACTTGCGGCGGCAGTGATAATTCTCCTTTCGCTTATGCGTGAAACAGTCAAGGAAGAAAAAGGCTTTTCGGATAAAATCGACAGCGAGCTTATCGGAGTTATTTCACATGAAAAGGAGCATCTTTCCCGAAAAGAAAAACACGAGAAGAAAAAGCGTGCTTTGCTGATAAACGATGCGTATTCATCGCTGAAGTTTTCCGAGGATTATCAGAAGCTTGCAACCAAGCTCGAATATATGCAGAAAAAGAGAAACAAAAAAGTTTTTGCAGTAACGAGCGTTGCCGAAAACGAAGGAAAATCAACGGTTGCGGCGAATATTTCGCTTGCTCTTTCGGGCAGAGGATACAAGGTTGCCCTTATCGACCTTGATATGAGAAAGCCTTCAATGTATAAGATTTTTGACCACCGATACGATGCGGAAGACGATTTTTCCGACGTTCTTCTCAACAAGGTTTCGCTCAGCGATTTCAGATTTTCCCGTTACCGTAAAAGTGACCTTATAATTGCTTTCAACAAGAAATCCCATGAGGATTCCCATGATTTTTTCAGCGGCGAAAAGCTGGCGGAATGCATCTCCGTTCTGCGTGAAAAAATGGATTTTGTCATTATCGACACGCCTCCGACATCGGTATCGGCAGATGCCGTTTCAACCTCGGCATATGCAGACAGAACCCTGCTTGTTGTCAGAACCGACACGGTTGCGGTTCAGGATATCAACGATGCGATTCTTGCAATCCGTGATGCAGGCGGTAAGCTTGCCGGATGTGTTCTCAACGATGTTTATAAACCGTTCACGCTGTTCGGACAGATGGGTACCGACGGAACGGGTTATTACGGTGCATTTAACAGAAGCAGCTACGGTTACAGATACCAGAAGCCTGTGCCGGCTGAAGAAACCGCAGACAGTTATTCCGAAAACTCATACTACAAAATCGAGAAATAAGGTTATTATATGAACAACAACGTAACAAATAACGATATTGCCAACGAAACCGCCAACTCAACGGTGGAGCTTAAGGTTCTGCTCAGCGATATCTGGCGCGGTGCGATGAAATTCGGCTGGATTGTTGTTGCCCTCGCAGTGCTTTTCGGCGGCATTCAGTTTTACAGAAGCTATGTGCGTTTCAAGCCGCAGTATACCGTTTCGGCAACCTTTACCGTGCAGACGGAAAACAAGGTGCTTTCGGGTGAAAACGGCGTTTCGGCATATTCGTTTTTCTACAATAAGAATACTGCGGGTCAGCTTGCAGAGGTGTTTCCCCATGTCATAAGCAACCCCCTTCTCAAGAAAAAGGTTTGCGAGGAACTCGGAGTTGATTCCGTGCCTGCAAGCATAACGGCAACGTGCATCACCGACACAAACATGGTAACTCTCACCGCAAAGGGCGGAGATGCTCAGCTTACCTATGACACCCTGATGTCGGTTATCAGAAACTATTCATCAGTTGCGGATTACATAATCGGACGGACAAAGCTCGTCATTATCAGCGAACCCGTTGTGCCCGAAACTCCTTCAAATAAAATGGCGTGGCGTTCATCTGTTCTGAGTGCGGCGCTTATCGGCGCGGTTATCGGAATCGGCTGGATTCTTGTTTATGCTATTTTGAGAAAAACAATCCGCACGAAAGAGGATATCCGCAACATTCTCAATCAGCATTGCATCGGCGTTCTTCCTCAGGTCGTTTTCAAAAAGTACAGAAGACAGATTAACACCGATATCGTTCTCACAAACCCTTTGATCGGCAACGATTTTCTTGAATCTCTGCGCCTTCTCAGAAGCTCCGTTCAGAAGCTTACAAAAGATGGCGAAAAGATTATTATGCTGACAAGCACGGCACCCGATGAGGGCAAATCCGTTGTAACCGTCAACCTTGCATCGGTATTTGTAAAGAGCGAAAAGAAAGTTCTTGTTGTTGACTGTGACCTGCGTGATTCGGGAATCGATAATCTTGTCAGGGATGAAACCGAAGGCAAAAAAACGCTCAGAACAACAGAATCCTATGAAATCCGACACACCAAAAACCTCGGATTTGATATTCTCAGATTTAAAGATTCCGAAAAGAAACTGAACAGCATTATCCGCACATCTTTCCTCAAAGCTCTTTTTTCGGAGCTTAAGGATGAATATGACCTTATACTCGTTGATACTCCTCCTTGCGGAGTTATTTCGGATGCAAGCATAGTTGCCGGTGCAACAGATGCAATCATCTATATTATAAGACAGGATGCCGTTATGCAGAATGATATCAGAACGGGTATAAGCTCAATGCTTGAAACCGACACGAGGCTTCTGGGATGCATTCTCAACGGTGCAACCGGCGGTCCCGGCGGTTACGGAAACTACTATAAATACGGCGGATATAATAAATATTACCGTTACGGATACAGCCGTAAATACGGTTACGGCTACGGCGAAAAAAAGAAATAACATTGAATTGAGTTGATTTAAGTGAAGAAGCCAAGTGAATATGTTGAGCTTTTCCGTTCGCTCGGAAAAGAGTGGAAGTGGCTTCTGCGCTACATCTCAAAATACCGTCTGCAGATAGTCCTCTATGTTGTTATCGGTATTTTAAGCACGGCAATGGGTCTCGGCTCGAATGTTGCTTCTAAATACCTGATAGATTCGGTTGTTTCTCACAACAATGAAACGATTGTTAAAAGTGCCGTTCTGGCAGTGGGGCTGAGTGTTGTTCAGCTTATTGTCGGTTCGGTTGTTTCAAGAATAGCAACTGTTGTGGGAACAAAAATCAGCACGGAGATAAGGGGCGGTGTTTATGAACATATCACCTATGCAAAATGGGAGGATATAAGAAAATATCATTCGGGCGATCTTCTTAACAGAATCGAAGGCGATGTAAGCGCCGTTTCGAACAGCATTGTTTCCTTTATTCCCGGTGTTTTCACAAAATCAGCGCAGTTTATCGGCTGTCTTATCGTTGTTCTTTACTATGACCCCACAATGGCAATTTTTGCTTTTATGAGTGCTCCGTTTCTTGTTCTTTCTTCAAGAATAACAACAAAAATGGTGCGTAAATATAATAAAGAGAGCCGTGAAATGAATGGAAAAATCCTCTCTTTTTATTCTGAATCAATCCAGAATCTCCAGACAATAAAGGCATTTGATATAACAAAGCGGTATGTTGAGCAGATGAAAGTAAATCTTCAGCTCCACAGAAAAATCAGGCTCGACCAGGACAGATTTTCGCTTATCATGAGCCTTTGTATGTCGATAATAGGACTTGCCGTTGCATATACCTGCTACGGCTGGGGCGTTTACCGGCTCTGGCAGGGTGCGATAACCTACGGCACAATGACGCTTTTCCTTCAGATTTCAGGTCAGCTTACAGGTTCTTTTTCGGCACTTGTTTCTCTTCTTCCCGGTGCGATTACAATTGCCACTGCTGCAGGCAGAATAATGGAAATAACCGACCTTCCGCTTGAAGAACATAAGGATTCGGAAACGGTTGAAGAGATGGAAAAATCCGCAAACGAAAACGGTGTTACCATCGTGTCCGAAGCTCTCAGGTATACTTATCCCGACGGCGACAAACCCGTTGTCGGCAGTGCAACATTCAGAGCAGGTCCGGGTGAAACGATTGCGCTTGTAGGTCCTTCGGGTGAAGGAAAAACAACGCTGCTAAGGCTTATTCTCGGTCTTATCGAACCCGATTCGGGTGAGCTTACAATCGAAACAAAAGACGGGAAAAAAGCCGTTGTTTCCGAATGCACGAGAAGGTTCTGTTCATATGTTCCGCAAGGCAATGCCATATTTTCGGGTACCGTTGCGGATAATCTTCGCATAGTCCGTCCCGAAGCAACGGACGAGGAGCTTGAGGAAGCTCTCAGAACTGCCGACGCATGGAGTTTTATCAGCGAATTACCCCTCGGAATTAACACGGAAATCAATGAAAAGGGCGTTAATTTCTCGGAGGGACAGGTTCAGAGAATGTCAATTGCAAGGGCCGTTCTCCGTGATGCGCCGATTATTGTTATGGACGAAGCGACCAGTGCTCTCGATGCCAAAACCGAAGAAAGAGTTCTTGCCAACATGATGAAGGCATATCCCAACAGAACAAGGATTATTACCACTCACAGACCGAGTATGCTTCAGTATTGCACAAGAGTTTATAAAATCAACGAAATCGGTGTTCTTGAACAGGTTGAAAACGGTTCCGATACCCCCAAAAAATAATAATTGATTTTCCGGACTCGAAGAAACGGGTCTGACTGAACAAAAAATTACTGGATGCATCGTTTTTCGGTGCATCTTTTTTCATATTTTTATTGAATTGTTTACTTACGCGTGTTATAATACAGAATGGAATAAAAGGTAAAATGGAGTAAATATATGCATAAGGTCAGAAACGGATTTGTAATCAGAAAAATAGGCGGGCAGATTATGGCTGTGCCTACGGGTAAAATGACTTCCGAAATTCACGGAATGATTGTGCTCAGCGAAAGCGGAGAGCTTCTGTGGAATGCGCTTCTCAACGGTGCGGAGATTGAAGCCCTCGCAGATATTCTGGTTGAAAATTATGAGGTTGAGCGTGAAACTGCATTGATTGATGCCGAAAAATTTGTTTCCTCACTCAGAATGCAGGGGGCACTCGAATGACCGACTGCCTGAAAACCGATGCAAAATGCGTTGAATGCACGGACAGCGGGATAAAGCGGAATTCTTTCCCTCTGAACGCAACCTTTGAACTTACTCCGTTCTGCAATTTCAACTGTGTTATGTGCTATGTGCATTTAACAAAAGAAAAAGCCGAAAAACAGGGCAGACTTCTTTCTGCCGATGAATGGATTGAAATTGCCCGCCAGGCAAGGGACATGGGAACTCTTTATGTTACTCTCACGGGCGGAGAACCCTTTCTTCATCCCGAATTCCGTAAGATTTACAGCGAGCTCAACAAAATGGGTTTTCTCATCTCGATTTTGTCAAACGGCTCGTTGATTGACGAGGAAATGATTGATTTTTTCCGCGAATGCGGAATGCCATTTATGATGAAGCTCACCGTTTACGGTGCAAGCGATGAAACATACAGAAAGGTCTGCGGTTCGTCCGACGGATTTACCAGGATGTCAAAGGCTGTTGACCTGCTTAAAAATGAAGGCGTGCCGCTTAAAATGACTTCAACGATTGTCCGTGAAAATGCGGAAGATTTGCAGAAAATATATGCCTTTGCAAAAGAAAAAGGCGTTTCGATTCAGCATACCGTATCGGTAACAAAATCTTCGAGAGGTTCGGTGAACACGGTTGAAAAATCCCGTTTTGCACTCAGTGATTTTCCGGATGAACTGTCTCTTGAGGAGCTTGAAAAATCAAAGTTTCCTCCGTTGGAGTCGCCGTTTGCATGGTGCGCAAGCTACGGAAAATCATTCTGGATGACATGGCACGGACATCTGCAGATGTGTTCGTTCATGAACCTTCCCGAGATTATTTATTCGGGCAATCTTATGTCGGATTATGCCCGTCTGAATTCAGAGCTTGAAAAAATCAAAAATCCCGCTGAATGCGGAAACTGTGAATGGCAGGAATTCTGCCAACGCTGTCCGGGCATACTTTGTGCCGAAAGCGGGCATCCCGAAAAAACCGATGCAGGTCTTTGCGATATGGCGAGGAAACTGCATGAACTATATATCAGAAGAAAAGGAGAACGGATATGAAAAAGAAATATATCGCTCCCGAAAGCAAATTGATGGTTATCAACCTGAACGAAGGTATTGCTGCTGTTTCGGGCGGCATTTCCGAGGTTTCGGGTTCGGCTGTTATCAGGTTCACCCACGAAGTTGACGGCTGCAGAGGCCGTTATACGGGTGTTGAGGGTGCGGATGTTGACCCCAACATCACAACATTCATTAAATATTATGAAGAATTGATGAGCTACGGCGC
>JAZSAH010000036.1:0-4357 GCA_045601745.1 Acutalibacteraceae bacterium | reverse complement strand
GTTGTGATTTTTGTGCCTGTGATGCCTGTGTAAATTGCGCCTACGATTGTACCTGCAACCATACCGATGGCTGAACCGACACCGCCCATAAGGTTGATGATGGCATTGCCTTCACTGCGGAGCGAGGGAGGTGTCAGTGCGGGCATGAGTGCAACACAGGGTGCTCTCCAGAGTGACATTGAGAAAACAAAGAGAATTATGAAGAGCATTGTTAAAGGCAGAGAGCCCGAGAGTGCAACCCAGGGGATAACCGCAAAGAGGAATGCGGATACGGGTGCACCGAAAACAATGAAGGGACGGCGTTTGCCGAGCTTTGAATGGCAGCGGTCTGAAAGCTTGCCGAAGGTCGGCTGGAAGATAACGCCGAAAATGTTATCGAAGGTCATGATGATACCGATGAAAAGGGGAACAAGAGTTATTCCGCCCGCTTCGGTAACAACGTTTTCGCCCTGTGACTCCGCAAACTTTGCAAGCACGGGAAACATTTCGTTAAGCTTTGCGCTCCACTCCGTAACCATTGTTGAAGCGTTAAGCAGTCTTTCAAGGATTTTTGTGATGTAGGGGTCATAGATTGCCCATGCGATTGAGGAAGCCATGAAGCCAAAGCCCGTCAGAATTGTTCTGGGGCGGTGAAGCTTGCCGTTTTCCCTCGCACAGAAATATGTGTCTGCCATAGATATTTTCTCCTTATTGCTAATCCGCCCGAAGAAAACACTTCGGGCTGATATACATTATAACACTAATATGAACTTTTTTAAAGACAACAAAACCAACTAAAAAGCCGTCTGTTTTTTGTTTGATTTGCCAAATTTAAGTTAAAACTCGTATTTTCCCGCACCGATTTCGGTTGTTTCGCCGCCGATGATAACCGTTGCGGTTGCACCCTCGGGAATTTCAACGCTGTAGGTTGTTTTGCCGTTTTCGGTTTTCCAGCCCGACTTGACAACGCCCTTGCGAGTGTCGATGCTTGCGTTGACGAAGGTGAGCCTTGAATCGGTTACGGGCTTTATGATGATATGCTCAAATCCGGGCTTGGTTTCGTCAATGATGATGCCCGCCGCAACGCCGTAAAGCCAGTCGGCAACGCTGCCGTAAGCATAGTGGTTAAAGGAATTCATCGAGGTATCCCACATTGAGCCGTCCTCACGCATACTGTCCCAATGCTCCCAGATTGTTGTTGCACCCATCTTGACAGAGAAGAGCCATGAGGGATATTCTTCACGGAGAAGAAGGCTGTATGCGGTTTCGGCATAGCCGTTGTCGCTCAAAGCATGGAGAAGATACGGTGTGCCGACAAATCCGGTTTTGAGGTGACCGCATTCGGTGACAAGCTCATTGAGCTGCTTTGCGGTTTCGGGAATGTTGTCGCTGATTCCGAAGTGAACGGCAACAACGCAGGCAGTCTGGGTTGCCTTTTCGGGAATTATTCTGCCGTCTTTCATGAAAGTGTTTCTGAAAGCCTCAATTGATTCTTCACGCTTTGCGATATATTCCGAAGCATCCTCGCCCCACATTTCCATGCATTTTATGAGAATCTGCGTTGAATAAATATAATAAGCGGTTGCAATGAGGGTTTTGTCGGTGCCTTTTGAGCAGTCTTCGGGGCTGCTGCCGTCAAGGTTGAGCCAGTCGCCGAAATGCCAGCTTCTTGACCACAGACCGTTGTCGCTCTTTGATTCGATATGCTCAAGATAGTTCTTCATGCAGTCAAGGGATTCCTTGAGGATATCCTTGTTTGCATAGGTGAGATACATCTGCCAGGGACAGATTGTTGCGGCGTCTGCCCATGCTGCGGAGCAGTCATTGTCATGACGGAAAGCATTGGGGATAACATGAGGAATTGTTCCCCAATCGGTCTGGTCTGCACGCAAATCTCCGAGCCACTTGAGGAAAAACTTTTCAACATCGTAGTTATATGATGCTGTTTTGACAAACACCTGCGCATCGCCTGTCCATCCGAGACGCTCGTCTCTCTGCGGACAGTCGGTGGGAACATCGAGGAAATTGCTCTTCTGACCCCAGATGATATTTGAGAAAAGCTTGTTGATTCTTTCGTCGGAGCATTCAAAATAACCTGTGCGCTTCATTTCGGAATGAACAACTATTGCCGTGAAGTTTTCTTTCTTCACCTCGTCGCTCCAGTTTTCGAGTCTTATATATCTGAAGCCGAAGAAATTATGCTTTGACTTATGGATATGCTCTTTGCCGTCGCAGATGAAAATAGCCTGAGCCTTTGCGCTTCTGAGGTTATCGGTATAGAAATTGCCTTCTGCATCAAGCACCTCCGCATGGCTGATAACGGCTCTTTCACCCTTGTTGCCCTTGATTTTAAATTCAACATAGCCCGTCATGTTCTGACCGAAATCGAGAACGGTTTCGCCCTTGGGGGTTATGATAATTTCCTTCGGTTCAAGGCGTTCATGCTCAACAACCTTTTCGCCCTCTCTGTCGATAAGGCATTTTTTATCGTGGTTGATAACAACGGCATTTGAAGGAGCGATATCTTTATATGAGGGGTCATGGATATAGCCGTTATAGAAGCTCGAATAAATATCCTTGCCGTTTTCGGTTTTCCAGTCGCCGCCGCTTGTGATTATGCGTTTTTCGCCGTCGGCATATTCAAGGGTGAGAGCGCAGATTGTTGCGGTTTCCTTGCCGCCGATTTCGGGGTCGCCCTTCCGCTGATTCTTGTAGTTCTGGATTTTCCAGCCGGGTGCAACGGAAACAACAATTTTGTTATTGCTCTTTATCATAGCGGTAACATCGTGGGTATCAACCTGCAGACGCTTGCGGTATGATGTCCAGCCGGGTGCGAGGATGTTGTTGCCGACTCTTTCGCCGTTGATATGAACGGTATAAACGCCCAGAGCAGTCACTTCAAGGCTTGCGGAAACAAGCTCCTTGCCCGATTTGAATTCTTTGGTATAGTATATTTCACACTCGCCCGAGGCTTTTGCGCTTTTAATCCATAATGCATTGAGAATATTCTTCATTTTAAGACCTCCTTACGGTTTATAGTCTAATATTATAACACAGAGAAAGAATTTGCAATAAAAATTTATATTTATCCACTTGAATAAGGGCGGTGTTGCTGATAAAATAGGGGAGAAAGGATGATTGTATGAAACGGTTAATAAGCATGGCGCTGATAATTGCGGTTTTGCTTTCTTTTGCATCTTGCGGCAAAATACGCAATATAGAAGAATTAAGAGAAGAAACCTCTGCGCCGACCTCCACTGTTGCACCTCCCGTTGTCAAAGAGAAGAAGCAAAAAAAGGAATTCAAGGATAAAAACGGAAGAACCGTTTATGTTGTTGATGTCACGCTTCCCGAGATTTCCGAAAGCCTTGAAGAAAATATAATCAGATATGTAAACGATGTCACGGATAAATTTTTCAGAGATGCCTGCGCCCAGGCAGAGCAGAATATTGACTCCGCTTCGGAATTCATGGATAAATTCAATTCCGATAAACCCTGGAAAAAGACGATTTCTTTTGAAGCAACATATGTCAGCGGATATTTTGTCAGCTTTTTAATCAAGGAAAGTCTTTCGTATTACGGCTCGGACGGCAATGACCCCTCGGTTTATTCGAGATGCTTCCATGTGCAGGAGGGCAATCCCGTCAATGCGGCGTATTTCACCGATAATCCCGATGACCCCGTAACGGCAAAGGAATATGTTGTTGAGCTTCTCAGAAACAGCGCAAAAACCGATTTCTATGAACTCGGACTTGAGCTTGACGAAGCAAAGCTTGCAGCATTTGAAGAAGCGGTGACTCTTGAAAACTTTTATCTGACAGAAGACGGAATGACCTTCTTTGTTGTCAGAAGAGCAATTGACCCCTATGAGCTTTTGGGTATTTACACTGCGGAATACACATGGGATGACCTTTCGGGTCTTTTCAATAAACCCGAATTATATTAGTCAGGACCTCCGGCTAAGCCGGAGGCTTGATTAAGCCCTATAAGGGCATTATACTGACGAAACCCCTTAAGGGGCGCTGAAAGGTTTGCCGACCGCATTCCTTTTTCAGCTACCCCTCAAGGGGTTAATTTTATGCTTTCTTGTTCTCGCTACCCGTGAACGGGTCTACATACTCTTTCAGACTCATTTGATCTGCTATTTGATCCTCTGCAAGCTGATTCCTTATATATTCTGCTACTTGCTTTTTGTTTCTTCCTACTGTATCTACAAAGTAGCCTCTTGCCCAAAAGTGTCTGTTTCCATACTTGTATTTCAAATTTGCGTGTCTGTCAAATATCATCAAGCTACTTTTTCCTTTCAGATATCCCATTATCTGTGACACACTATACTTGGGTGGTATGCTTATCAGCATATGGATATGGTCGGGGCACA
>JAZSAH010000035.1:0-6527 GCA_045601745.1 Acutalibacteraceae bacterium | reverse complement strand
GGCACTCGGCGGAACACCCTGGCTTGATTTCAAGCACACTGTATTCGGTCAGGTTGTTGAAGGAATGGATGTTGTTGATGCGATTGCAACAGTTGAAACCGGTTATGCCGACAAACCCGTTAATGACGTTGTTATTCTTGGCATCGAAATTGAAAATGTATAAAAAGCTCCCCGATATTCTCGTTTGAAATATCGGGGATTAATATTTGTGGAATTAAAGATTACCGATTATTCTTCCGATAAGGCTTGCGTATCTGTCAACAAGTGCAAAAATAAAGTCCATAAAACCTAAATCAAAGATAAAGTCATCACCGCTGTCGGTTGCTTTATCGGCATTGAGTGTAAAGCCTTCGGTATAAACCATGCCGCCTTCACCGAAAATTTCAGCTCTTACATAACCGTTGATAACATCTTCATAATTGTTGAGGTCAAATGCAAGGTCATCAGCTTTTGTTGTAGCTATAAGCTTTCCGTCTGAAATCCAACGGACAAGAAGTGCATTTTCGGAGTCGATGGTGATTGTATCTTCAGCTTCGTTAACGATAATAGATTTAACGGAAGGTCTGGTTGCTGTTGCAAGATAACCTTCATCGTTGAGAGCAGTGTAGCTTACTCCGACCTGACCGTCGTCACCCGACTTATCTTTTTCTTCTCTTTCTGCATCATATTCTTTTATAAGAGTTGCTATTTTGTTGTAGAGAGCTGTTTCGCCGTAAAAATCCTTGAGAGACTTTGCGATTTGTTCAAGCTCGTCACGGTTTGAAAGGCAAGTGCTCTGAGGAAGAACTTCGCCTTTGAGAAGTGCGTTCTTGACGCTTTCGCTTGTTTTTGTTTCAGCGAGAACAAGGAGACTACCCGTATCAATTTTGTCAAGCTGATGTGCGTCGCTTGTTGCAATTGCGGTAACGGTCTTACCTTCAGCAGCAGCTTTTGCGAGCATGATATCCCAGAGCTTTCTGTCATATCTTGTTCTGCCATCGCCTTTGCTGTTGATATCGATACCTATGCAGGAATCATATTTATCAATATAGCCGTAGAACTTATTGATATAGTAGCTGTATGAAGGATTGCTCATGTCGTATGCATCTTCCTGATAAAGCTCATAACGTGCCTGAGTATATTCGCCGGGATGGTTGATAACAGAAAGACCGCCTGCCTTGTCAACGCCGACAATAGCATTTCTGTAGCCGCTGGGCATATTGTCTTCAAAAGGAGCAAACCAGCTGTTAACATGAGCGTTGATTGAAACAGCATTGTTTTCTATACCGAAGGGAATGCGGAGGATTTCGCGGCCGTCTGCAGCAACAAAATAATCATCGCCGTTAACTGTCTTCATTTCATAAGCCATACCCTTGGGAAGGGTGCCTTTTTCACTGAGATAAACAAGCTCTCCGTCGGTTTTACCGATGAGTGACATAACATTTGTAACAAGTTTAGAATTCTTTGAACTGTCAGTCCAGCTATTGTCTGTAATGCCGTGGTCGGTAATTGCAACAATGTCAAATCCGGTTTCGTAATGACGTTCAATTGAGTTGATGAGTTTATCGTCGCCGTCACTTGCGTTGGTATGGGTGTGTAAAGCAGCTTTATACTGTTTTACGGTTTCCCAATTGATATTTTCATAAGGATTTGTGATTGTGTAACCTGCAGAATTAATTTCAGCGGCAAATGCAAAGGGTAAACAACCGATAAGCATTATTGCCGAGAGCAAAACTGCAATTGATTTTTTAAACATATTTATTACCTCCAATGTATATCTTGCTGAAAATTATACCACATCTATTTATGTTTTGTAAATAGTTAACAAAAAATATTATGATATTTTGTCTGTAAGTTTAAATTAAAAAATTGAATTTTAAACTTTAATGTGTTAAAATATATAAAAAAGAAAAAGGAGAATATTTATGATTATTATCAGAAAAATTTGGTCAATTATCACTCTTCCTTTGTTATTAATCACACTTCTGACAAGTCCTGTTGCAAAAAGCACGGAATCTGCCGAACTGATTTCAAAGGATTCCTTCGTTTTCGAAAAAGCTCTGCTCATGGGTCAGGGTATAACAACAGACGGCGAATACTATTACACAAGCGGCTCTATTGCTGCGCTTGATCTGACAGCTCTTGCAAAATTCACCTTTGATGATATGGAAATAACAAAAAGCGCAGTTAATCCTTTGCCAAAGGAACTTTCCAAAAGAGGTAACGATCACATTGGCGGTATCAGCTATTATAACGGAAAGATTTATGCAGCGGTAGAAGACAGCGATGACTACATTTATCCCTGCATTGTTGTGTTTGATTGCGAAACTCTTAAGGCTACAGGTGAGGTTTATAATCTTCCTGCAGAAATATATGACGACGGTGTGCCCTGGTGTGCTGTTGATAAAGAAACCGGTTATCTTTATGCTTCAAAATGGACACAGGCAAAAACTATTTATGCATATGATATCAATGATAATATGAAGCTTGTCAAAGAAATTCCTCTGACAGGTCTTGGAGTTATTGACAGAATTCAGGGCGGTGAATTCTATAACGGAACTCTTTACCTTTCAAACGACATAGAAAATAACGGAAACATAAAAAACATTCTCAGCGTTGATGTTGAAACCGGTGAGGTTAAGCTTTTTGCAGAAAGAGACGTTGGCGGAGATAACATTGAAGCAGAGGGCTTGACATTCGGAGAAAATGAAGACGGTGCGGTAATGCATGTTCTTGATTATAATAAAGTAATCGGTATCTTTGTTCATCATTATGATGTTGAATTTGATGAAAAATAAGATTTGAATTTCAGCGGTATTAAATATATTTTCACGACGATAATCGTTGTATTAACTTATTCGGAGCTGATTAAATGAAAAAGATTATTTCGGTAATTCTGGTTATATCCGTTCTTATGCTTACATATGTTCCTGTTTTTGCAAAAACAGATGATGAACATATTGTTTCTGAATGCGAAACATATCCGGTTGTTCTTATCAGAGGCATGGATTTCGGCGGACTGACGGTTGATTACGGAACAGATAATGCTATGCCTGCAATCAACGCCGATGTTCCCGAGATAATTAAAACTGTTTTCAAGGCAATTTTTACGGGGATAATCACCTTAAGTATGGATAACGCATTTGATGTTATCCTTGACTGTGCACACGATATTTTCAAATATATGTCAATCGATAACAAGGGTGAGTCGGTTTATAATATCGGTCAGCCGAAATATCCTGAAAGCGCCGATAATTATGAAGAACTCTGCAACGGCGGAGGCGGAGAATTCGGCATGGTAAGAACCTGCATCGAAAAACTCCCCGACGGTCATACATATTATCTTAATTATGATTGGCGTCTTGACCCCTATGTTGTTTCTGACGAAATAAATGAGCTTGTAAATACAGCTGTAAAAGAAACGGGACATGATAAGGTAAATATCGTTTGCTGCAGCATGGGCGGTCTTATGACTGTTGCATATCTTACCGAATACGGCTATGAAAAGGTAAACAGATGTCTGTTCATGTCTTCAACCTTCTGCGGTGCACAGGTTGCTTCTGACCTTCTTTGCGGCAGAATTGAAATAACGGCAGAGAATCTTTATAACTTCCTTATAAATCTTGTTTCCGATAAGCCTGCAGTTGAATTTCTAATCAGCGGACTCGATAAGCTTGGTTTGTTCAAGGGACTTACAAAAATAACAGATTATATTGTTGAAAACTATAAAGATGATATATATGAAAAAGTTCTGAAACCCGTTTTCTGCAATATGCTTTCTCTCTGGGGTCTTGTTCAACCCGAAGATTATGAAACAGCAAAGAAATTTGTTTTCGGCGATAAAACAAATGAAAATTCAGTTATCATTTCCAAAGCCGATAAACTTCATGAAATGATGCAGGGCAGAACGGAATTGATCAACAACATGATTGAAGACGGTGTTGAAATAGCTGTTGTTGCTCATTACGATGCACCGCTTGCTCCCGTTTATGAGAATGCTGATTTTAACGGCGACGGAACACTTGAAACCTATCAGATGTCGGGTTATGCAACTGTAGCAAAATACAGTGAAACCCTCGGTGATGATTATGTTGTTGAAAATCCCGAATATCTTTCACCTGACAGAGTTGTTGACCTTTCAACAGCACTTTTCCCTGAATATACTTATATCATAAAGGATGCTGTTCATGTCGGAGGTAACTACGGCTCCGAATATGCCGATTTTCTTATATGGCTTCTTACCTATGAAGGAGAATTCTATGCAGGTGCAAGCGAAAGATATCCTCAGTTTATGGTTTCTGACTCTGAGCTTTCATTAAGTGCATTCGAATAAGGTGGAAATCATGAAAAAAATCGGCAGACAGGTAATGTTTATAGAAACAAGCGATAATAATCCGAGAAATGGCGAAGGCGCATTTATAAGATTAAAAGACGGTTCAATTCTTTTTGGGTTTACCGAATTTATCGGTTTCACCCGTGAAGATGAAGAAAACGCAAGGATATCGGCAATAAAATCATATGATGAAGGTGAAAGCTGGTCGGAAAGATTTGTTCTGTTTGAAAAACCCATTGGATCTGTTAATATAATGAGCTTGTCATTCCTCAGAATGAAAAACGGCGATATCGGTGCGTTCTATATTGTTAAACATACAGACGGCACAGATAAGATTGTTTTTTGCCGTTCTGCTGATGAAGGCAAAACATGGACTGAACCGATCAGCTGCATGGATTGTCTTGATGTTCAGGACTATTATGTTCTCAATAATGACAGGGTTATAATGCTTGATAACGGCAGAATTCTTTTTGCTGTTGCAAGGCATACAATTCACGGAGGTTATGAGGATTTTGCGCCGGGGGTTATATGTTTTTTTGCTTCGGATGATGACGGTAATTCATGGTATAAAACAGAATCTGAATTACCTTGTCCTTTCAAAAAGAATCCCGACGGATATGAAGAACCGGGATTGTTTGTTCTTCCCGGAGGAAGAATATGGTGTTATATCAGAACGAGCATCGGTTTTCAGTTTGAGTCTTTTTCCGATGATAACGGTTTAACATGGACTTTTCCCGAACCGAATATAAACATATCTTCTGCGTGTTCACCGATGCTTATTAAAAATTGCGGTAATCACACTGTTGCGGTTTTTAATCCGATACCTGAACATATTTTAAGAAAAGACAGTGAACCATGGGGAAGAACACCCTATGTTCTTGCATCAAGTTCAGATGGTGGGTTGACATTCACGAAGGATAAACTCTTTTATCTTGAGAATGACCTCAATAATGGCTACTGTTATCCTGCAATTTTCTCAGGGGATGATTATTTTCTTGTTGCTTATTATCACAGCAACGGAACTGATAATTGTCTTAACTGTGCAAAGATCATTAAAATCAGAAATGATGAAATAGATTGAAACGAGAATTAGAAATATGATTGAAACAATTAATCAATATGCAAAAACATATGATATGCCTCCGCTGAAAGAAAGAATAGCCGGCAGGGGTCTTGTTATTGAAGACGGTAAAATCCTTCTTTCTTATGAGAAAAATACAAATGTTTATATGACTCCCGGAGGAGGTCTTGAAAACGGCGAAACCCTTGAAGAATGCTGTGTCAGAGAACTCCGTGAAGAAGCGGGATGTGAAGTTTTACCGCTTGAACATTTTCTTGTAATCAATGAATATTGCTTTGAAACTTTATATATAAGCAACTATTTTATCTGCAAGAAAAAAGGGGAGTGCATTCAGTCTTTGACAGATACTGAAATTGAACACGGTATAACACCTGTCTGGGTTGATATTGAAAAGGCAATCGAGATATTTTCTGATTATCCCAATAAAAGAGAGGATATATCAAGTCTTTATCTTAGAGAATATACTGTTCTTAACAAATATAAATCAATGATAGATTTTGGGAAAGTATTATGAAAATTGCTGTTTTGGGATATGCGGGCAGCGGTAAAACATTTCTGTCTGATTATCTGTCCAACAAGAAAAACATACCTGTTCTGCACCTTGATTCAATCAAGTGGGACAAGGAATGGAAACCTGTTGATGATTCCGTTGTGTTACCGCAAGTTTCGGAGTTTATGACTAAGGATGATTGGATAATTGACGGTTATTATAAATATCTGCTTTATGACGAAAGGCTTGAAAAGGCAGATATGATTGTTTTGCTTCTTCTTCCTCGTCTTACTTGTTTTTACCGAACTGTTAAAAGAACAAAATCCCGCAGAATAGACGGTTACAAGAATGATCTGAACTGGTGGTTTGTTAAGTTTACATTGTTCGGATGCAGAAATAAAGAAAGACGGCAAACTTATGCAGATATTTCAGAGAAATATAAAGATAAAACGGTTATGTTAAAAACAATGCGGCAAGTTAATGCGTTCATAAAAAATTTATAAGGTGAGATTTATGAAAGACGGATTAAAACAAATCAGTTTCAAGCGTATGAACAGCGATGAATTTCGTGTATATTCAAAATGGTCATCGAAAGCTTATGCCGACCATTTGATAAAATCGGGCGCTGAAAGATTCAGATTCAA
>JAZSAH010000034.1:0-5610 GCA_045601745.1 Acutalibacteraceae bacterium | reverse complement strand
GGTCAGTATCCCCTTCTCAACGGTCAGGTTTATGCAAACAATCAGAAGGATATCGAAAAATGGCAGATGCCCGTTGAAGAATGCGGTAATATGCTCATTATGGAAACAAACGTTGCTCTTGCAACGGGTAACGCCGATTTTGCAAACGAACATCTTGAACTGCTCGAAAAATGGTGCGGATATCTCATAAAACACGGTGCAGACCCCGGACACCAGCTTTGCACCGACGACTTTGCAGGTCATCTTGCCCACAACTGCAACCTCTCCCTCAAGGCAATCATGGGTCTTCAGGGAATGTCGATGATAATGAAGATGCTCGGCAACGAAGAAAAATCGGCATTTTACCGCAAAGAAGCCGTTGAAATGGCTGAAATCTGGAAAAAGACGGCAGTCAATTCCGACGGCACAACAAGACTCGCCTTTGACAGACCCGATTCCTATTCGATGAAATACAACATGGTATGGGACAAGGTATGGAACAGCGGTCTTTTCGGTCAGGAATTCATGGACACCGAAATCGCCGACAACATGAAGCATTTCAACGAATACGGTATGCCTCTCGACAGCAGAGCAGACTACACGAAATCCGACTGGCTCGTGTGGACAGCTTCGATGGCATCCTCCGACAAGGTTTTCGAAGAATATGTTGCGCCTCTCTGGAAAGCATATGACGAAAGCTCATCGAGAGTGCCCATGACGGACTGGTATGATACCGTCAGCGGAAAATGGGTTTCCTTCCGCCATAGAACAGTTCAGGGCGGACTGTTCATGAGAATGCTGATGAATGAATAACATTATCCGACATTCACGGTTGGAATTACTGATAATAAAACAGAGGTAATGCGGATTAAACCCGTGTTACCTCTGTTTTTTGTATATTTATTATTGTTGAGTGATATTATTGTGTTTCACAATAGTGATATTTTATCGTCAATAACTGACCGAAGGTCAATATCACTATGCGAAGCATAATATCACTGCACCGCAATATAACTCGCCGAAAGGCGAATAAAACTTTTTGTCAGTTATTCTTATTGTTAAGCGGTTTCCGCAGAAGCAGGCTTGCAAGCGCAGAGCCTTTGAAAGGTATGAGAGGGTAGAGATAGCACTGACCCGTAACGGTTTTGGTTGTTGCAAGCTCAACAACTATCAGTATTATGCCTGCTATAAAGCCCCAGAGATTGAAAAGGGCAATAAGACCGATGAGGAGCATTCTGAAAAGCTTGAAGGCATAGCCGAGTTCATAGCTCGGCTGGGTGAAATTCGTCAGGGCAACAAACGCCATATAGAGCACAACTTCGGAAACAAACCAGCCTGCCGAAACCGCAAATTCGCCCAGAACAAGCGCACCGATAACACCGAAAGAACTGCTCAATGACTGCGGAGTGTTGATTGATGCAAGGCGCATGGCGTCAATGACAACCTCAACAATAAAAAGCTGTGCAACAATCGGAACTGTGTTCGGTTCTTCAATTTTTATGAATTCAAGCCACGGCGGAATGAATCCGGGATTCTGCACCAGAAGAAGCCACAGAGGAATGAGGAGCATTGTCATTCCAAAAATCGCCATTCGGATTATTCTCATATATGACCCTATGACGGGCGACATATAATAGTCGTTTGTATCCTGAAGAAAGTCGAAAATTCCCGTCGGTATAACCATGGCGGCAGGCGAATTGTCAATCATCAGCACCATGCTTCCCTCAAGAACACTTGCCGCTGCGGCATCGGGTCTTTCGGTATAACGGACTTTAGGAAAGGGATTGAACCATTGTTTCGGCACGAGGCAGTCAATAAGACTCTGCTGACCCATGGTAAGGGAATTGATATTTATCGAGTCAAGCTTTCTGCGAAGCGACTCAAGCATTTTATCGTTGACCTTTCCCTTCATATAACAGATAACGACATCCGTCTGCGAAACCTTGCCGACGGAATGAATTTCCATCGTCAGAGCCGTATCTCTTATTCTTCTGCGCAGAAGTGCCGTGTTGAAAACAAGAGTTTCAACAAAGCCGTCGTGAGGTCCCCTGAGAACCTTGTCGTTATCGGGTTCACCGACGGAGCGCACGGGATAGGTTCTTGCATCGATGATAATTGCTTCGGAATAACCCTCAACAACCATTCCGATGCCGCCCGACAGAACGGATTTTATGAAATCGCTGACCTTTGAGGTAACATCCGTTTCAACATAGGGAACATATTTGTTTGCAAACTCTCTTGCCGTTTTCAGATTTTTGAAATCCTTTTCCTCCGCCTTGAGAAAATACGACATGATTTTAACCATAATTTCGTCCTTGCAGAAGCCGTCAACAAAATAGAGCTTTGCGTTGTGTTTGTCAATATTCAGGTCTCTGCCCACAAGGTCGAAGCTGTCCTTAAGACGGAGTTCACTGTCGAGCATTGAAATGTTGCTTGCATAATCCTGCGAAAACTTCATTTTTGTTTTCATTCCTTCCCCGTTATCTGATAAAAACGGCGGGAGCAAGCCCCCGCCTTACAAAAACTCATGGTTGCAGTTATATTATTATCGTTTTATTTATCGATATTCATTATAGAGGTTGACTATCGCATTCCATGTGAGAGGACCTACAACTCCGTTTTGCGGAAGACCCGCTATTTTCTGAACGGCAATTACGGCTTCCTTCGTTCTGTTGCCGAAAACTCCGTCGGCGGTGATAAGAGGAACATTATTGTTATTCTGAGCTATCGTGCGCAGGAAGGTCTGAATCTGCGTTACAACATTGCCGCTTGTTCCCGTTGTGAGAGTATAACCCGGATAGAGAAGGGATGAATATGAACGGTATTCATCGGGCAGGGAATTGAGAGTGCTGTAATACGCGTCGAGAATTGCGTTCCATGTTGCTCTGCCGATTATTCCGTCAACCGTCAGCCCGTACTGACTCTGGAACTGACGCACGGCGTTTTCCGTTGCAGGTCCGAAAATTCCGTCAACCTTGATTTGAGGAAGACGGTTATTGAAAAAGCCGAGGAAATTGAGGAAATACTGAATCGCCCTCACATCACTGCCCCTGCTTCCTCTGCGGAGCGTTTCGCTGAATATGCGTTCAACATCGCTGATTGTTATGCCCTCGGAATAAAGCTCGGAAACCTTTTTGACGGCATTATAAATCTGCTTGATTTTGTACCATGTTGCCTTGCCGACTATTCCGTCGGGAGTGAGGTTGAAAATTCTCTGGAACTGAATAACCGCCGCACGGGTTGCCGCATCAAAAAAGCCGTTTGCATCGGGAATTGCGGGGATTGACGGATAATTCCGCCTTATTCTGTTGAGCTGACGCTGAATTGTTCTTATATCCTCGCCGCCGTATGACCCAAGGCGCAGAAGTCTGCCCGGATAGGATTCGGGAATGTTTTTGACGGGCGCATTTCTGACGATGTTGATATCGTTGCCGTAATAATTCTGAAGAATCTGATAGGGTGTTCTGCCCCTGTTTGCAAGAGTTACCGTTCCCCATTGCGAAAGACCTCTGCAGGTTACACTTCTGCCGTCGCAGTATTCCGTAAAATACGGCTGAATCTGATTTCCCTTTGTCACATAATCGTTGAAAAGCTCATCAACAAGCTTTGAAACATTCGAGAAAATATCCCTTCCGTCAACATATGCCTGATCATATGCCGTTGAATTGGTTATATCGAAGTTATATCCTCTGCTCCGATAATATTCGGTAAAAATTCTGTTGAGCGCAAAGGAAACCTGCGCATATATGTTTGCCCTTATCGCATTTTCGGGCCACGAGGGATAGATTTCGCTCGATGCAACATTTTTGATATAGTCCGTAAACGGCACGGTGACATTCCTTGCATTGGACTGAGGCGTTCCGAGATGAACGGTTATATAATCGGGAATTACGGGTGTTACTGCCATATCATTCACCCGTCCTTTGCAAAGCTGTGAAACCGCTTTCGTCAACGGCTATGGGTGCAGGTTCTTCAAGACCTGCCGATTTTGCAAGCATTCTGACGGGCTGAATTGATTCAACGCCCGAGAAAACGGGAACATTGGTGAAAACCTCACGCACAAAATCGGGATGCTCAACATAAATCGAATAAACCGCATAGGGAAGTCTTGCTCCGCTTTGAGCAGGCGACTGCGAAAGTGACCTTGGCGGTGCAGGAAGAAGAATCGGCTGAGTTATGCCGTCAACATCCGTAAGACCGTCAAACACGGCAACGTTTCCGCCGGGAAGTTCAATAAAAACCATAACCCTTGCGCTGCCTATTCCGAAGCTCCGGTCGGATGCAAACGCCTGAATTTTCAAAGAACCCCTCTCGCTGTTTTCAAGGAGAAAATCATTGATATCCCTGCATCTCTGCCTTTGCTCCTCATTTGAATTTTCATTGACCGAAGCGCAAGCCCTGCGAAGATTTTCGGCAACATCAACCGCCGTTATATCCGTCTGTTCTTCCTGTGCCGCAGGCTGAGTCTGAGCAGGAAGAACAAGCGGTTCGTTTTCCCGGTTTTCGGGTGTGCCGGTCACTTCTTCCGTCGGCAAAGGATTGCTTCTGTCCCTTTCAAAAGTTCCCGTATCTTCAATCGCATCGTTCATTTCCCGGGTTCTTTCGTCACTCGACGGCACCGAATTTCTTCTGCTGAATTCTATCATTTCGGCTTTGTATTTATCCATAAGCCTTTCCATTTCTCGTCTGTCCATATCAAAACCTCCGTTCATTATTTCAGTATATAACCGAAAACGCAGGTGTGTTACAGAAAAATGAGGCTCACCGCAGTGAGCCTCATGAAATTTAAAATTTTGTTATTGTGCCTGCACTATATTCAAACGGTACAAATCCGTTTTCGATTGCAGGACTGTTTTCGGCAAGGGTGAAATCACGGTTTGCCGCATCTCTGAAAATCGGGTCTGCAAAAGTTGCGTTGTTATAATATCCCTTTGCAGTCATAATAACCAACGAGATTCTTTCGAAGAAACTCATCGAATCGCCCGAATAAACATTGCCGCCGTTGGTATAATCCCAATAAAGATTGCCGTTATCGATAAACTGGTCTTTTTCGGGATTGAAAGGATGAATCAGAGCATCGTCAACAACCAGAATATTGTTCGTCAGCGTAAGCGAATTGTGGTCCTCTTTTTTTGTGATAAGGAATGCACCCTCTCCGCCGAAAGCAAAGATATTGTTTCGCACAACATTATCCCTGCCATAGTGCTGATGGAAGGTTTCCGAGGAGCAGTCATAAACAAGGTTGTTTTCAACAAGGATTCCGCTTGAGCCCTCATCGAGATAGACACCCCATCCGCCGTAGCCGTATCTGCCTTCATCACAGCCGACATTATAAATCACGTTGCCTCTGATAACCGTATCAGGCTGAATTCCGAGCGTATAGATTGCACCCATATCCGAAAGCCAGCCGTTGCCGATGTTATAGATAAGGTTGTTGCTGATATTTATGTTATTCGTTGGATTATCGGCATATCCCCAATTCCAGCCGACGGAAATGCCTGTATACCAGCCGTCATGGATTTCATTGTTTGAAATATCGCAGTCAATCGCATGAGTGAGAAGAACACCGATTGCATTGTTGAAAATTCTGCCGTATTTATTGATATGGCAATCTCTGACGTTGATATTTTT
>JAZSAH010000033.1:0-6159 GCA_045601745.1 Acutalibacteraceae bacterium | reverse complement strand
GATATTGTAGCCTGCAACAATCATGATGCGTACACCGTCATCGATGGCGTTGTTGAGAATCTTGTCTGCTCTCTGCTGAATCTGATAATGATAGTAGTCTGCTTTTTTGATAAGACCTGCCTGGGTTTCGGGGTCAAGATTGATTTTCTTTGCTTCTTCATAGGAGTGGTCGGGTACGAATGCCCAGAGACCGAGAAGCGTTCCGAAAACGGGAGTCATGAGTTCATCATAAACTCTTGTTTTCTGCTGATCAACAATAAGCTCGCCTGCAAAGAGAACGATATCAACAAGACCGCTGTAGAAAAGTCCGTTGAAAAGACCCCAGAGAAGGGTATCTTCCGCAGTGAAGGGAGGATAGCCGTCGGTTGCATAATCGAGAAGCTTTCTTGCATCAAGCTTGAGCTTTCTTGTGAGCAAATCGCCTGCAACATCTGTGCCGAGGAGAGGACAACTCTGGAAAATGCAGGCATCAACATCGTCATGACCGTATTCGTTGAAATATGCAAGGGTAACAACTCCGCCCATTGATGATGCACGGAAATTGACCATATCATGACCCGTGAGCTTTTTTACATGGTTAACAAAATCGTCAAGCTGACCTGCAACCTCAACGGGGTCGAGTCGCCAGTCATAATGGAAATAATACTGATTGCCCTTGCCGTGTTCGGTTTCTGTGGGAAGGTCGATGATAACATCAACATTCTCGGCTGAATTGCCGTTGCCGTCAAGAGCCATTGCACCGAAAGCATCATTCACCGATTCGATAAGTGCATCGCCGAGAGCAGTGAAATCTCTTGTGAAAAGTGCGGGAACAATTGAAGGAAGAACCTTAAACACTATTTTGATGATTGTATCGGTTGCGGGTCTGAAAAGTGTTCTTTCGTTTTCTTCGCCGGGATTTTCATAGATATCCGTATTTCCGAGAGGACCTACATAAATCGTGGGAAGCACTCCGCAGTTGCACTTTTCGGTTGCTGCGGATGCAGCAGGTGCAAGAACGGAGAAAATAACGGTGAGAGAAAGAATTACTGCGATAAACTTTTTCACAAAATCAACCTTTCTTTTTGAATTCACTTTGATTTTATCATATATTGTTCAAATACTCAACACAAAATTGCTTAATTATGTATATTTTATTAATATTTATTGTTGCAACATATATTTATATATGTTACAATAACGCAAAGTTTAAAATTAGGGAATGATAAAATAATGAGCGAAACTCAAAATAAGCAGGCGGGTCTTTCGATAAACAAAAAGACCGTTGTTCTTATCTGCATTCTTCTTGCAGGCATAATGGCGTTTGCAGGCGTGCTCACTCAGGTTTTGCCCAGAGGCATTTATGAAACAAACCCCGACGGCACAATAATCAACGGAACATACACTGAAATTGAAGACAAGCTTCCGATATGGAAAATAATACTTGCTCCCATTCTTGTTTTCGGAACGGATACCGCGCTCACGGGTGCCGGAATTATCCTTATGATAACTCTTATCGGCGGAACCTTCCTCATTCTCGATAAATGCAACGTTCTGAAATATATAATGGCAATCATCATCGAAAAATTCGGTGCAAAAAAATATCTGCTTCTTAACATCATGATTCTGGTCTGTATGTTTTTAAGCTCAACGGCAGGTATTCTTGAAGAATCGGTAACACTTGTTCCGATATCGGTTGCAATTGCATTGGCACTCGGCTGGGATTCTTTCGTAGGTCTGGGCATGAGTCTCATCGCTGTTGCCTTCGGTTTTACGGCTGCAACCTTCAATCCTTTTAACGTTGTTACCGTTCAGAAAATGGCTGATATCCCTGTTTTTTCGGGCATAGGCTACAGAATTCTTGTTTTTGTTGTTGTGTATGCCATTCTTGCGGGATTTCTTACCGTGTATGCAAAAAAGATTGAAAAAAATCCTCAGAAATCGCTCTGCTATGAAACAGATATTGCACTGCGAGAAAAATTCAGCCTCGGCGACAGCATGAGCATCATCTATGACCCTCAGATAAAAAAAGCATCAAAAGCTTTCCTTTTCTGTCTTCTCGGAGTTGTTGCAGGCATTATTCTCGATTTCGCTCTCGGTGCGGAAGGCATGATTTCTCTCCCCTGCATGGCTGTTCTTTTCACGGTCGGAGGTATTCTTGCAGGCCGTTTCTCGGGTCTGAGAGGAAAGAATCTTCTTAAAAGCTTCGGAGAAGGAATCAAAACCGTTGCTCCCATTATTCCCATTATAGTTATCATTCTTTCGATAACATATATTCTTGACCAGGGTAATATAATCCCCACAATCCTCAATTTTGTCTATAATCTCCTTCAGGGAGTTTCACCCTATGCGGCAATACTCATGCTCTTTGCATTTATCGTTATTCTCGAATTCTTTGTAGGCAGCGGAACGGCAAAAGCCTTTCTCATCATGCCTATCGTTCTCCCCCTTGCCGATATGGTAAACGTCAGCAGGCAGGCAGTCACTCTCGCATTCTGTCTCGGCGACGGCTTCACAAATCTTCTCTATCCCACAAGCGGAATCATGATTGTTGCAATAGGCATTGTTAACATAACATACGGAAAGTGGCTGAAATTCTCATGGAAGCTTTTTGCACTTGAAGGCATTGCTTCCGTTGCACTCATGCTTCTTTCAATTGCAATCAACTATTAAGGTTAATTCATTCGAAGCTGATATGGTTTTGAAAAGCATCTTTCCGCCACATCTGCGTTAAAAATCTTTGAAATAACCTCGTATTCCTGCAGATTTTTGCCTTGCTGTGACAAAAATCTGCTCTTTCAAAACTGCGAAGCACCGAAAAGGTCGCAGTTTTGATTCAGCGGAGTGTTTCTTTTCTGAAGTCATACTCGCGTATGGCGAAGAAAAAAACGCTTCGATGGGTCGGAAATCCGACCTTTACGGCATATTTAATTCGAATACATTAACCTTAAGGTGATAAAAATGAAATTAAAATTCAATTCCGACGGCAAATTTAAAATTCTGCTTTTCGGCGATATTCATGAACACTATGACTATAAAACCAATCCCCGTTTCAAGGATATGCAGAAGCTCATGAATGCCGCACTCGACGAATACAAGCCTGATTTATGCGTTTTCCTCGGTGACAACTGCAACACGGATAAAATCGCAGATGACCCCGGCGCATTCAGAGAAATGGTTGCAGACCTTGTTGAACCGATAACAAGCAGAGGAATTCCCGTTGCTTCCGTTCTGGGAAATCACGAGCATGACCACGGACATGAGGATGAAGTTGTTGAAATATATAACAGCATGGAAAATGTTATAATGAGGAATGATGCACCTTCCGAGATAACAGGCAACGCCAATTTCAAAGAGCTGATTTATTCATCTGACGGCGAAAAACCCGTTTTCTGTTTATGGTTTATCGACTCTAACAACTGCTTCGAAGACAGAAACGTTTCTCACTACGACTATGTTCATCCCGACCAGATTGAATGGTTTGAAAAAGAATGCGGAAAGCTTAAAGAAATGAACGGCGGAAAACCGATGCCCTCATTTGTTTTTCAGCATACACCCGTTCCCGAGGAATATGAGCTTCTCAGAAAGGCTCATTTCTGGGAACTCCCCTTTGCAACAAGAGGGCATAATTCCAAAAGAAAGACCTTCTATGTCGGCAAAAAAGGAACAGAAGGCTATGTCGGCGAAGGTCCCTGTTCACCCGATGTCAACAGCGGTCAGTTTGCAAGCTGGAAAAAGGTTGGCGGAATTCTCGGAGCATTCTTCGGTCACGACCATCTCAATGATTTCTGGGGAACGCACGACGGCATATTCATGGCGCAGCACAAAACAGCCGGCTTCCGTGCATATACAGACGGCTGCCGTTCATGCGTAAGACTTGTTACAATAGATGAAAAGAATCCTGAAAAATTTACTCAGGAACTCAAGCGTTTCAAACAGTTCGGTCTTAAATGCGAATGCCTCGGTCCGATAATGAGAACCCTTTCGGACCGCCAGAGCATCACGCTTCATATCCTCGGCTATATTGCCGCAGGTCTTGCAGGCGCAGGCGCTCTGACATTCGGAATCATAAAGCTTATTGAATATTTCGGAGGTAAATAAAATGAAAAAAGAAGCAAAACTCGGCAAGTCACTCCTTTTTAATATTATTCTTTTCGGATTCATGGGTCAGGTTGCATGGGCAGTTGAAAACAACTTTTTCAATATGTATCTCTACAACCGAATCGGCGGCACGGAATATGACATTGCAAACATGGTTGCCGCAAGCGCCGCAACAGCAATGCTTTCTTCGCTCTTTATGGGCAGCCTGAGCGATAAGCTCAACAAAAGAAAAATTTTCATCTGCGCAGGCTATATTCTCTGGGGTATAACGGTTATGTCTTTTGCATTCATTACCCCCGAAAATGTTTCAAAAATCACGGGTAACCCTGCAGTTGCCTGCATTCCTCTGACAGTTCTGATTGTTATTATCATGGACTGCGTTATGACTTTTATGGGTTCAACAAGTAATGACGCCGCCTTCAATGCGTGGGTAACGGATGTTACCAATCCCTCAAACAGAACCATAACCGAAACCATCCTTGCAATTGTTCCCGTTCTTGCTCTGGTTGTAGTTACCGCAGCATTCGGCTCACTTTCGGGTATATTCGGCTACGGACCCTGCTTCATCGGTCTCGGTCTTCTTGTTACCGTTTGCGGTGTTATCGGCATTTTCACAATCAAGGATTCACGCAACGGCATCAAAACATCCGCAAGCTTCTTTGAATGCCTTACCTACGGATTCAAGCCCTCCGTTATCAAAAACAACAAGAGTCTTTATATCGCTCTTATCTGCATGGGTATTTTCTCAATCGCAAGCCAGGTTTTCTTCCCCTATCTGTTCATTTATATCCAGCATTCCGTTGATATGAGCACACTGACTTCCACTCCGATTTATATTATCATCCCCTGCGTTATCGCTCTTATCGGCGTTGTTGTGCTTCTCGTCAAGCTCTTCACATTAATCGATAAGGTCGGCAAGGCAAAGATTGCTTTCCCCTGCTCCGCAATCTTTGTTGCAGGTCTTACACTCGTTTATTTTGCAGGCAAAAACTTCTGGTTCTTTGCTGTTTCAGTTCTTCTCGGTCTTGCAGGCTACGCACTTCTTATGATTCTGCTCAATGCGGCAATCCGTGACTTCACTCCCGAAGACAAAGCAGGCCAGCTCCAGGGTATCAGAATGATTTTCTCCGTTCTTCTGCCCATGGTCATCGGTCCCAGAATTGCGGCAACCGTTATAGACCGTTTTGCGGTTGATACCTATGTCAATGAATACGGCAATGCAGTCAACATACCCGTTCCTCACATCTACCTTGCATCTGCCGCAATCGCAGTCACAATCTTTATTCCCCTTATTTTCCTTGCAAAAGAATTCAAAAAATCACAGGCAAGCAAATAATATTTCTCCAAAGAAGGTAAAATCATGAATATTATAATTGTCGGCCTCGGAAAGCTCGGCATCACTCTCACAAAACAGCTCGTTTCCGAGGGACACAGCATAACCGTTGTTGACACAAACAACGAAAAACTGACATCCACTGTTGACACCTATGATGTTATGGGTGTGTGGGGCAACGGAATAACCTGCGAAACTCTTGAAGCAGCAGGTGCGGCAAAAGCAAAGCTCATTATAGCTGCGACCGCATCGGATGAGGTCAACATCCTTTGCTGCCTTATTGCAAACAGAATGGGCACGGAAAATACCATTGCAAGAGTCCGCAACCCCGACTATGCGGCTCAGATGCAGTTTATGAGAAACGAGCTCGGTCTGAGTATGCTGGTCAATCCCGAATATGAAACGGCAAATGAAATTTCAAGAATCATACGTTTCCCCTCTGCGGCAAACCTCGATTCATTTGCAAGAGGAAAGATTGAAATAGCCCGTGTAAGAATTCACTCGGACAATCTTTTCTGCAATATGCCTATTTATGAAATCAGAAAGAAATGCAAAGCAAAGATTCTTATCTGCGCCGTGCAGAGAGAGGATAATGTTTATATCCCTTCGGGCGATTTTGTTCTTCGCTGCGATGACACAATCAGCATAACGGGAACAAGAGCAGAAATTTCTCTTTTCATGAAGCAGACAGGTGTTTATAAACAAAAAATCAAAAATGTTATGATTATCGGCGGCGGAAGAATTGC
>JAZSAH010000032.1:0-12502 GCA_045601745.1 Acutalibacteraceae bacterium | reverse complement strand
AAACTATTCAAAGGATAAGAACCTCTGGCATCTTTCACACGAAGGTCTTGACCTCGAAGACCCTGCAAACGAGCCTCAGTACAACAAGCCCGGCTTCCTTGAAATGGGCGTTTCACCCGAAATGGCTCCCGATGAACCCACATACATCACCATCCACTTTGAAAAGGGCGTTCCCACTGCTGTCAACGGCAAGGAAATGGGCGGCGTAGAACTCATCACCTACCTCAACGAAGTAGGCGGCAAGAACGGCATCGGTCTCAACGATATCGTTGAAAACCGTCTTGTAGGTATGAAGTCAAGAGGCGTTTACGAAAATCCCGCAGGTTCAATCCTTTTCAAGGCTCACGATATTCTTGAAACTCTTTGCCTTGACAGAGACACAATGCACTATAAAGAAATCATCGCTCACAAGTATGCAGAGCTTGTTTACTTCGGTCAGTGGTTCACACCTCTTCGTGAATCCCTTGCAGCTTTCGTTGATAAGACTCAGGAAACTGTTACAGGCGATGTCAAGCTCAAGCTTTATAAGGGCAACATCATCAACGCAGGCGTAACTTCACCCTACACACTTTACAGTGAAGATTTCGCAACATTTGATGCAGACGAAGTTTATGACCAGAAGGATTCCGCAGGCTTCATCAACCTCTTCGGTCTTCCCATCAAGGTAAAGGCTATCCTCGAAGCTGAACGCAATAAATAATCTTCGGATAATTGCGGAATACTGAAACACAATAAAACAAGAGCCGCCAAAACTGACGGCTCTTTTTCCCGTATTAAGGAGTGACAATTTATGAAACTTTGGGCAGGCCGATTTTCAAAAGAAGCGGATAAGAAAACCAACGATTTCAATTCATCAATAGCAACAGACTCAAGAATGTATGCTCAGGATATCGAGGGCAGCATTGCTCATGTCACAATGCTTGCAACTCAGGGCATTGTTTCGAATGAAGACGCCGCAATTATCGTTGCCGAGCTCATTCAGATAAAGGCTGATATTGCTGACGGCAAGCTTCTCATAGACCCCAATGCAGAAGATATCCACACATTTATCGAGCAGACTTTAACGGAAAGAGTAGGTGCACCCGGTAAGCGTCTTCACACGGGCAGAAGCAGAAACGACCAGGTTGCTCTTGATGTAAGACTCTATCTTCGTGATGAATGTGACGAAACACTGAAGCTTATAAACGAACTTATCGATGCACTCACCGCAAAGGGCGAGGAATACGGCAACGCAATCATGCCCGGCTATACACATCTTCAGAGAGCGCAGCCCATAACCTTCAGGGCTCATCTTCTCGCATATATCGAAATGCTCAGACGCGACCTCGGAAGAATCGAAGACGCAAGAAAGAGAATGAATTCATCTCCTCTCGGAAGCGGTGCACTTGCAGGAACAACCTATCCCATTGACCGTTCACTGACCGCTTCTCTGCTCGGTTTTGATTCTTATACGGCAAGCACTCTTGACGGCGTTGCAGACAGAGATTTCTGCATTGAACTTGCAAGCGCACTTTCAATCTGCATGGTTCATCTTTCAAGACTCTGCGAAGAAATCATTCTCTGGTGTTCATGGGAGTTCAAATTCGTTGAGCTTGACGATGCTTTCTCAACGGGTTCGAGCATCATGCCGCAGAAGAAAAACCCCGATATTGCAGAGCTTGTAAGAGGTAAAAGCGGCAGAGTTTTCGGCGACCTTATGACTCTGCTCACCGTTATGAAAGGTCTTCCCCTTGCATATAACAAGGATATGCAGGAAGACAAGGATGCGATTTTCGATGCATTCGATACCGTCAAAATCTGCCTTGTGACTCTTGTGCCCATGATTGCCACAATGAAGGCAATTCCCGAAAACATGAGAAAAGCAGCAGCAGGCGGATTCATCAACGCAACCGACTGCGCCGATTATCTTGTTTCAAAGGGACTTCCTTTCCGTGATGCATACAAGGCAACAGGTGAACTTGTTGCTCTCTGCATAAGAGAAAACAAAACTCTTGAAACTCTTTCACTTGAAGAATATAAAAACATCTGCGATTTGTTTGATAACGGCGTTTATGAAGCCATCAATCTTGAAAATTGTGTGAAACGCAGAGGTATGTAAAAACCGTAAAACACCCCCGAAAAAGGCAATTCCTTTTTTCGGGGGTGTTAATCACTTGAGAACTTTTTCGAGTGTCTTTCCGAGTATCTTTTCCTTGCATTCCTGCGAAATATCGAGGCTTCTTATTCTCTCGATATCGGATTTTATATGTTCGGGTTTTGAATACGGGAAATCAAGACCGAAAATGCTTCTGTCTTCGCCCGTCTGTGCAATAACAATTTCAAGCTCCTCATCGGTAAGCGCCCATTCATCACCTTTGCCCTTGCGGTTTCCGACACTTGTCCAGCCTGCAAAAACCCGGTCAAATTTGCCTCTTGAATTATTGCACATAACGGCAAGTGCATCCTTGAAGAAATGATATCCGCCGATATGCTCCATGCTGAATTTAAGACGGGGAAAATTCCATGCAACCTCATCAAAAAGCAAAACATGGTTATCACGAAGACGATGCCAATGCATTCCCGAATGGAAGGAAAGGAAAAGTCCGAGCTCCTGCGCTCTTTCGTAAACTTTAAAGGCATCCTCACCGTCAATGACAAACTCCTGATAAGGCGGATGCAGCTTTATTCCCTTAAATCCGAGGTCGGCAATTCTGTCAACCTCATCACGGAGATTCTGCGTAAAATCAACCGTACCGAAGCCGACAAGTCTGTCGTTGCCTTTTATCTGCTTTGCAAGCCAGTCATTGGGACTGCCTTCAAAACCGCCTTCATGAAATCTGTCCGAAAACGGTGCGAATGCAACGGATTTGTCAATTTCGCATTCATCAAGAAACTCCATAAGCTTTTCAACGCAGCCCTCAGGTCTTAATTCCTTGGGAAAAATATGTGCGTGGTTTGCAAAAATCATTTTTATCACTTCCTTGGTTTAATAATAATTAAATCCGTGTTTTTTGTCAACAATATAATTGAGGTGATAATATGAACGATAACAAAGATACCATGCTTCTTCTTCGTGAATGCAGCGCAGGAATAAGAATGGCGGTTGCATCAATCGACGATGTTCTGCCCTATCTCGAAGAAAGCGAACTCACGCAGGTTCTCAAAGAAAGCAAAACCGAACACAAAGACCTTGAGAAAGACATTGACGATACTCTGCACAAGCTCGGCTGCGAGGGAAAAGAACCCAATATTATGGCGAAGGGTATGTCTAAAATCAAGGCAAATGCAGAAATGGCTTTCAAGCCGACCGCTGCACAAGCTGCAAGCCTCATTACCGACGGCTGCGGAATGGGCATAAAGTCCATCAACAAATATCTTAACCAGTATCCAGCCGCTTCAAACGAGGTAAAAAACCTTGCAACAAGAATAAGTGAGCTTGAAGAAAATCTTGAAAATAAAATGAAACCGTATCTCTAAAACCCTGCGAACCGTTAAACGCGGTTCGCTTTTTTCATTGACATTACTTCAAAAAATTGTTATAATATTTGTTAATAATATTACAGAAAAGGAAGATATAACATGAAAAAAATTCTTTCAATCCTTCTTGCCGTTATACTTGCATTCGGCATTTTTATGCCTGCTTTTGCAGAATCAAATGCATCTGAAAAGCTTCAGTTTGACAAGGACGGCAATTTCCGCATTATGCAGATTGCAGATATTCAGGACGGAACGGTCCTTACTCCTGCAACAAAGACATTCCTCAGAGAGGTTGTTATTGATGCTCAGCCCGACCTTATTGTCCTTACCGGCGACAACATTTCCGCAGGTTCTGCATCAATAGGCATTAAGGCTATCGACCTCCAGCTTGTAAAGCGCGGAATTGATAACTATATGTCCGTTTTTGAAGAAATCGGCATTCCCGTTGCCGTTGTTTTCGGAAACCATGACGCCGAAGAAATCGTTACCAAAGAAGAACAGATGGAATTCTATACAGCATATGACTGCTGCATTGCAGTTGACGAAGGCGAAGCTCTTTACGGCTGCGGTACATATAATGTTCCCGTCTATTCATCTGCAGATGCTTCAAAGGTTGCATATAATCTCTGGATGATTGACTCCAATATGTATGATGAAGACGGTTATGACCATGTTCATAAGGATCAGATTGACTGGTATATCAGAACTTCAAACGAACTCAAGGCACAGAACGGCGGAAAAGCTGTTCCCTCAATGATGTTCCAGCATATAGTTGTAAAAGAAATCTATGATATTATTTCTGAAATCCCTGCTACTGAAAAAGACAAGCTTGAATGCGTTGAAGATAACGGAAAGTATTATGCTTTCAATTCCGAAAACTATGTAACAGGTGAACTCAACGAAATGCCCTGTCCCCCCTCAAAGAACGGCGGTCAGTTTGAAGCTGTCAGAAACCAGGGCGATGTTGTTGCAATGTTCTTCGGTCATGACCACAAGAATTCATATGTTGTTAATTATCAGGGCGTTGACCTTGTCAATACTCCCGGTGCAGGCTTCGGTTCATACGGCGACCATGGCAGAGGCGTCAGAATCATCGATATCAACGAAAACACAACAGATTATAAAACTTCGGTTATCACATATCTTGATTTCTATGCAGACAGCAACTATATGCTTGCACAGTTTGAGCTTTTCGGCAACGAATTCAATGCAGGCGAAAAAATCGTTGCTTTCTTCAAGACAATCATTTTCGGCATAGCTGAACTTTTCTGATTTAACAAAGGCACAGCCTCGCAACGCTGTGCCTTCAACATTATTAAAGGGTGAGAGAAAATGAAAAAAAGGAAATTTCTGAAAGCTGTTTACATTATTCTTGCGGTTATCGCCGTTCTTTCGGTTGTAACAGCAATTGCAAACGCAATTGTCGTTAATTCAAACGTTAAAAGAGCGCAGTCATTCACTGCTGTGGGAGATAACGGGTTAAATATCGAAAATCCCACTGACGGCATATGGAATATTATTTCGGATAACGGTCTTAAGGTTATTCAGATTACGGATATCCATATCGGCGGCGGCTGGATGTCCGCAAAAAAAGACAAAATGGCACTCAACGCCGTTGCAGCTATCATAAAAGCAGAAAAACCCGATTTTGTTATTGCTTCGGGCGATATCGCTTATCCGGTGCCCTTCCAGGCAGGAACATTCAACAACAAATCAGGCGCAAAGATTTTTGCGGAGCTTATGGAAACCCTCGGAGTTTACTGGACAGCTACATACGGCAACCACGATACCGAAGCTTACAGCTACTTCGACCGTGAGGATATAACCGATTTTTACGAACAATATCCCCACTGCCTTATGCGTGACGGTGCAAAGGATGTTGACGGCTACGGAAATCAGGTTTTCAACATCGTTAATTCCGACGGAATCATCACCCGTTCACTTTTCACAATCGACTCTCATTCTTATGTTGACGGTGACTATTTCGGAATTTTCTGGAAATATGACAATGTTCATGAAAACCAGGTTGAGTGGTATAAAAAAACCGTTGAAGAAAACCGTAAGCATAACATGATGAAGCTCTATTCTTCAAGTGCCGTAACACCCGTTGCCGAAGATATCAATATCAATACTCTCAACCCGTCATCATCCGTTTTCCTTCATATTCCTCTTACGGAATATAAGGATGCATGGTTTGAATATGCCGGCAACGGATATACTGATACCGAAAATGTGAAGCATAACTACGGCACTGCAGGCGAATCAGGCGAAATTGTTTTCCCCGGCATTTATGATGATAATTTCTTCGAAACCATGCTGGAACTCGGAAGCACGGATTCCGTTTTCTGCGGACATGACCATCTGAACAATTTCTCTCTGAACTACAAGGGAATTGACCTCAACTATTCCTACAGCATTGACTATTTGGCATATGTAGGTATTTCAAAGCTCGGTTCACAGAGAGGCTGCACCGTTATCAATGTTGATGAAAACGGCGCAATTGAATACGGTCTTGAAAACTATTATCAGGATAAATATCAATCACAGTATCCCAAAGAAGAAGTAACTATGCAGGAGCTCGGACAATGAAAAAAGGACTGATTCTCGAAGGCGGAGCCATGCGTGGCTTATTCACGGCAGGCATTATCGATGTCTTTATGGAAAACGGAATTGAATTTGATGCTGCAATCGGCGTTTCGGCAGGTGCGGCATTCGGCTGCAACTATAAATCAAGGCAAATCGGCAGAGTTATAAGATATAACAAACGATTTGCAAAAGACCCGAGATTCTGCAGCTTCCGTTCACTGATCAAAACGGGTGACCTTTTCGGCGCGGAATTCTGTTATCATACTATTCCCGACACTCTTGATTTGTTTGATACTCAGGCTTATCTCGACAATCCCATGGATTTCTATGTTGTTGTAACGGATGTTGAAACGGGAAAGGCTGTTTATATCAATTCCGACGAAGCTGGCGATGATGCTCTCGAATGCTTCAGAGCTTCGGCATCCATGCCGATTGTTTCAAAACCCGTTGAAATCAAGGGCAAAAAATATCTCGACGGCGGCATTGCGGATTCCGTTCCCATTCAATATTTTGAAAGCATCGGCTTTGAGAAAAATGTCATCATCCTCACTCAGCCCGAGGGTTACATAAAAAAGCCGAGTTCAGCGGCAAAAATCATGAAATATGCTCTCAAAGAATATCCGAATGTTGTTGAAACAATGAAAAACAGACATATCGAATATAACGAAACGCTCGAATATATTGCAGAAAGAGAAAAGAACGGTGCGGTTTATGTTATCAGACCCGAAGAACCTCTCGGAATCGGCAAAATCGAGCATGACCCCGATAATATGCAGAGAGTTTATGATATCGGAAGAAAAACGGCAGAAAAGCATCTTAAAAGCATAATAGAATTCATAAAATAATAAAAATCCCAAAGATTTTCTTTTGCGAAATTCTTTGGGATTTCTGCTATTTGACATTCATTGAGCATCCGCCGTTTTTTGCATGAGGACAGGTTTTGCTGTCGGGACAGCCTATGCATTTCTGTCCTTTTTTCTTTGCTCTGATAATATAAGCAAGAGCAACGGCGACGATTGCGGTTATTATGACCGCCAAAACAATATTTTCCATTCTTTCTCCTGATTATTTAACGCTTGCCGAAAGAGCTTTTTTGCTTTTAAGCTCCTTTTCTTTTCTGATTTTTTTGTCGGAATGAATACAGAGAGCAACGATGATTGCAACAAAAGCGATAACGGCAATAAGTCCGGGAACAAAGCCCTCACCCGTTGAGCCGGTTGTGATAAGCGTACCTGTCTGATAAACGAGATAACCGACGGTGAAGCCCGTTCCAAGCTGATATCCTATACCTGCCCAAAGCCATTTTGCACTTTTCATTTCGCTGTTCATAGCTCCGATAGCGGCAAAGCATGGGGGTGTGTAAAGATTGAACATAAGATAAGCAAGTGCTGCGGCTTTTGTTATTGCCATAACGCCTGCAGCCTGCGCACCTGCGCCTTCCATGAGCGATAGCTCCTCTGCATCAATAAGGTTTTCAAGTCCGACAAAACAAACAGCCAATGTTCCGACAACATTTTCTTTTGCAATAAAACCCGTTACTGCCGCAGCTGCAAGCTCCCACGAAAGAACGCCTGCAACGGGAATGAGAATATATGCAAAAGGTCCTGCGATTGAAGCGAGAATTGATGAATCTGCCGATTCGGCAACCTTGAAATCCCAGCTGAAGGACTGCATAATCTGAACCGCAGTGTTGCAAACAAGAATGATTGTTGCAGCCTTGACAATATATGCCCAACCTCTGCTGCACATTGATTTGAAAGCTCTCAGAAGACTCGGCGCTTTATATTCGGGAAGCTCCATGATGAAGAATGATTTCTTCGCCTTGTTACCCGTTATTTTATTGATAACAAGTGCACTTACGAAAATAAGAACAATACCCGTAAAATACATCAGAGGTCCGACCCATGTTGCATTCTCGAAAAATGCGCCTGCAAAAAGTGATATTACGGGAAGCTTCGCACCGCAGGGCATAAACGGAGTTATCATTGCCGTTGCTCTGCGTTCACGCTCATTGCGTATTGTGCGGCTTGCCATAACGCCCGGAATTGCACAGCCTATGCCAATAACAAAGGGAATAACGGATTTTCCGCTGAGTCCCACTTTTTTGAATATCGGGTCAAGCACAACGGAAACTCTTGCCATATAACCGCAGTCTTCAAGCAGAGCAATAAGGAAATACATGACCATAACAAGGGGAAGAAATCCGACAACGGCGATAACGCCGCCGATTACGCCGTCAATGAGAAGCGAATAAAGAAGCGGATTTGCGTTCTCAAAAAAGCCTCCCACCCATGACTGAAACGCTTCAAGTATTGTTACAAGTCCCGGAATAACCGTTCCGTTTTCAAACTCATAACCTTCAGCAATCCATACGCCGGGACCCGACTGTGAAATCCAGAAAACCGCAAACATGACAACGGCAAAAATCGGAATTCCGAACCATTTATTAGTAAGAACAGAATCTATCTTATCGTGAATATTCTTATCTCTTGTAAGCACCTTGCGTTTTTCAACTTTTTTAACGATGCCGTTAACAAATTCAAAGCGTTTTTTATCCGCCTCGATAACAGCCTTTTTATCGGAAAGGTCTACACCGTTCTGAACAAACGGCGCTTTCTGTCCTTTGCCCTTTTGTCCGACGGCCGCCTTTATAAGCTGCGAAAGTCCTTCCGACGAAGTGGATACCGTTTCAACAACGGGGCATCCGAGCTTTTCCGAAAGAAGAACGGAATCAATTTTTGTTTCCTTCTTTTTGTTTATATCCGTTTTATTGAGAGCAACAACAACGGGAATTCCAAGCTCGAGAAGCTGAGTTGTGTAGAAAAGACTTCTGCTGAGATTTGTTGAATCAACAATATTGATAATCACATCAGGCTTTTCGTTCTTTATGTATGAGCTTGTTATGCTTTCCTCGGATGTGAAGGGTGACATAGAATACGCACCCGGAAGGTCAACGGCAACAATCTCACCGAGAGAGAAAAAGCTCTTTCTGATTAAATGTTCTTTTTTCTCAACGGTAACGCCCGCCCAGTTGCCAACCTTTTCGTTTCTGCCCGTGAGCGCATTGAACATCGTAGTTTTTCCGCTGTTCGGATTACCCGCCAAAGCAATTCTCATTTCTGTTTCTCCCCTTATATTGATTATTCTGCTGTTAGTTAGTTATAACTAACCGATAGATAAAAGTAATCGGCAGACTACTTTTCTCCCGATATCAGACCTCGATTACCTCCGCAAGCTGATTATCAATATTGTATCTGCCGTCTTTGATTGAAACAACGCATCCGCCCCTTGATTTTGAAACAACGGTAATGGGTTCACCGCTGTAGCAGCCGAGCGAAAAGAGAAAAGCATCAAGCTCCTCGTCATCGGTTTCAATGCTCTTAATTATATATTCCTTGCCTTGCACAGCATCAAGCAAAGTCACATAAATCACCTTGTTTCTGTTTGGTTAGTTATGTCTAACTCATTGATATTTTAGAACAGCAAGCTGATTTTGTCAATATTTTTTGGGATAAATTTTCCTGATTTTTTATATTTTGTACTTTTTTCACAAACAGGTTAGTTAAAACTAACGCCATACTTGTGTTTTTCAACATCTCTATTGCTTTATTATCAATGGTTTGGTATAATATTTAAAACAATTATATTGAGGTATTATGATTCGTTCAGATGAAAACATAATCGGAATTCTCGCTCATGTTGATGCGGGAAAAACAACGCTGACAGAAGCCGTGCTATACAGAGCAGGCGCAATCCGTCGGCTTGGTCGTGTTGACAAAAAAGATTCATGGTTTGATTCTCATGCGCTTGAAAGAAGCCGCGGAATAACAATCTTTTCAAAGCAGAATCCTTTCAGTCTCGGCAAAAAGAAATTCACTCTGGTTGACACTCCGGGTCATGTTGATTTTTCAGCGGAAATGGAACGCACTCTCGGCATTCTTGATTATGCCGTGCTTGTTATCGACGGCGTAAGCGGTATACAAAGCCACACAGAAACAATATGGCAGCTGCTTGATGAATATTCCGTTCCTGTTTTTATTTTTGTCAATAAAACCGACAGAGAGGGCTTTGATAAGCAGTCTGTTATGTCGGAAATCAAATCAAGACTCAATTCTCAATGTATCGATTTCACACAGGATAAAGAAAATCTCGACGAAGAATTATCGATGATAAGCGAGGAAATGCTTGAGGCTTTTCTCGAAGGAAATGCGGATGAAGAATTCTGCACAAAAGAGATATCAGAGGACGTTTGCGAAAGAGCTGTTTTTCCCTGCTTTTTCGGCTCTGCGCTTCAGGATATCGGAGTTAATGCATTACTTGATGCAATTGAAAAATACACCGTATGCAAAAATTATCCCGATGAATTCTCCGCAAAAGTTTATAAAATTCTCCATGATAATCAGGGCAACAGACTGAGCTTCATGAAGATAACGGGCGGTAAGCTGACAGTAAAACAATCTCTCGGCGATGAAAAAATTGACCAAATACGGATTTATTCAGGCGATAAACACGAAACCGTAACAGAGATTTCCGCAGGCAGTGTTTGTGCGGTGACGGGTCTTTCATCTGTCATGGCAGGCGAGGAAATAAGCCTTGACGGTGAAAAAAAGAATAAGCTTCCCACTCTCAATCCCCTTCTTTCGGCTCAGGTTATCATTGCAGATTCAACCGATATCCACACGGCATACAGAAATTTATCCCTTATCGGTCAGGAATCGCCCGAGCTTTCCGTAAAAATCTCGTCGTATTCGGATGAAGAACAGATTCAGATCAGGGTCATGGGAAGAATTCAGCTTGAAATTCTGCAGTCGCTCGTTAAAGAGAGATTCGGGATGGATATAGAATTCGGACCGTGCAAAATTCTTTATAAAGAAACCGTCACCTCCCCCGTTATGGGTTACGGTCATTATGAACCTTTGAGGCACTATGCGGAAACACAGCTTCGCATTGAACCTGCACCGAGGGGAAACGGAATAATAATCGAAAACGAATGCAGTCTTGAAGTTCTCGATTCGAATTTTCAGCATCTTATTCTGACCCATATTGCTGAAAAAGAACATATCGGAATTCTGACGGGTTCGCCTTTGACGGATGTTAAAATCATTCTCACCGCAGGCCGTTCTCATCTCAAGCATACCGAGGGCGGAGATTTCAGGGAGGCAACCTACAGAGCAATAAGGCAGGGTCTTGAAAAAGCGGATAATCTTCTGCTTGAGCCTTATTATTCCTTCACTCTGCGTGTTCCGATAACGGCGATGGGCAGGGCAATTTCCGATATTCAGCGCCTTTGCGGTGAATTTGAGCCTCCCGAAATGACAGAAACTCAGGCTATAATCAAGGGAACGGGACCCGTTTCCGAATTCATGAATTATCCCGAGGAGGTCATATCATACACTTCGGGAAAAGGTGTTATCACCATGCGTGAAAACGGCTACAGACCGTGTCATAACGCAGAAGAAATCATAAAACAAACCGGATATGAAAAGGAACGTGATCTTGACAACCCATCCTCCTCAGTTTTCTGCTCCCACGGTGCGGGATTTGAGGTCAAATGGCAGGATGTTGACATGATGCGACACATAAAATAATCAGAAAGAGGTAATACTATGGCAAAAATTATCGGCGAAAAAATTCCAAATATCCCTTGGCAGGATAAGCCCGAAGGATACAAATATCCCGTCTGGCGTTACAGTGGAAACCCTGTTATAACCCGCGATAATCTTTATATGGCAAACAGCATTTTCAATTCCGCAGTCGTTCCTTTCGGCGACGGTTTTGCAGGCGTTTTCAGAGTTGACGTTATGAGCCGTGACCATACTCTCGTTGTAGGCTACAGCAAGGATGCCATAAACTGGGAGCTTGAAGAAAAGGTTATTTTCAGAGGCTACGACCCCAGACTCTGCCTCATTGACGGAAAATATTATCTCTCGTGGGTTAATCTCACACCTCACGGAACAACAATCGGCATTGCATACACCACCGATTTCAAGGAATGGACACAGCTCGAGGATGCCTGCTATCCCGTTGCAAGAAACGGCGTTCTCTTCCCCAGAAAGGTCAATGACGAATATCTCCTTCTCATCCGCCCCTGCGACAGAGGTCATACTCCCTACGGCGATATTTTCCTCAGCCACAGCAAGGATTTGACCTATTGGGGTAAGCACAGATTTGTTATGTCACCCGTAAAAAACTGGGAAATGACAAAAGTAGGCGCAGGTCCCACCCCCATTGAAACAGATGAAGGCTGGCTCATGTTCTATCACGGCGTTCTCACAAGCTGCAACGGCTTTACATATGCAATGGGTGCGGCAATCCTTGATAAAGATGAACCCTGGAAGGTTCTCCACAGAGCAGACTGCTTCCTGCTTGCTCCTCATGAGCTTTACGAATGCGTGGGCGATGTTCCGAATGTTGTTTTTCCCTGCGCAGCTCTTGCAGACAGCGAAACGGGAAGAATCGC
>JAZSAH010000031.1:0-26022 GCA_045601745.1 Acutalibacteraceae bacterium | reverse complement strand
TTCGGGCGATTTTGTTCTTCGCTGCGATGACACAATCAGCATAACGGGAACAAGAGCAGAAATTTCTCTTTTCATGAAGCAGACAGGTGTTTATAAACAAAAAATCAAAAATGTTATGATTATCGGCGGCGGAAGAATTGCTTATTATCTTGCAAAGCTTCTTTCGGATACGGGCAGAAACATCAAGCTTATTGAGCAGAACGAAAAACGCTGTTATGAGCTTGCGGATACCCTTTCCGATGATGTTACGGTTATTCACGGTGACGGTACCGACCAGGATATCCTTGACGAACAGGGTCTTGAATATCAGGATGCGCTTGTTTCTCTTACGGGAATTGATGAAGAAAATATCATTGTTTCCATGTATGCGGAATCAAAGGGCATTAACAAAATCATCACAAAGGTTAACCGCCACTCATATTCAATTCTCAACGATATCGGACTTGAAACGGTTGTTTCACCTCAGATTGTTGCGGGAAATCTTGTTACACGATATGTCCGTGCGCTTCATAATTCCGCAGGCAATTCACAGATTCAGACGCTTCACAAGCTCGTTGACGGAAAGGTTGAAGCTGTTGAATTTATCGTTCCCGAAAACGCAGGATATGAAAATATACCGTTCAGGGAGCTCAATCTTCTTCCCAACCTTCTTATCGGATGCATCATCCGCAACGGAAAAATCATCTTCCCCGGCGGCGATGATGTTATGAAGGCAGGCGACAGCGTTATCGTTGTTACCACGGGCAGAATAATCGAGGACCTTCACGATATCTTTGTGTGATTGACGGAGGATAATCATGAATTACAGAATGGTATTTTATAACGTCGGCAGAATTCTGCTTGTTGAAGCGGCTCTTCTCGCAATTCCTGCAATCGTTGCGATATTCTACGACGAAAACACACTTATCTCATTTGCGCTCACAATTGCGGCGCTTACCGTTATAGGTCTGCCTGCAATTTATAAAAAGCCGAAAAAACAAACAATCTATGCCAAAGACGGCTATGTTATCGTTGCTCTTTCATGGATTTTTATGTCACTTTTCGGAGCATTACCGTTTTATTTCAGCGGACATATTCCGAGCTTTGTTGATGCATTCTTTGAAACTGTTTCAGGTTTCACAACAACAGGCTCAACAATTCTCAATAATATTGAAGCATTACCCAAAAGTCTTCTTTTCTGGAGAAGCTTCACGCATTGGATTGGCGGCATGGGTATTCTTGTTTTTGTTATCGCCATTCTCCCTAAAACGGAAAGCTCCTCCATGCACGTTATGAGAGCTGAGGTTCCCGGTCCGACAGTCGGAAAGCTTGTTTCCAAACTCCGTGCATCCGCAAGAATTCTTTATGGAATATATTGCGTTATGACTCTCATCCAAGTTATTCTGCTTTTTGCGGGAGGAATGCCTCTTTTCGACAGTCTGGTAACCTCGTTTGCTACGGCAGGAACAGGCGGTTTTGCAGTTCTCAATAACAGCATTGAAGGCTATAACAGCATCTATTGCGAAATGGTTATCGCTGTATTCATGCTTCTTTTCGGTGTAAACTTCAATATATACTATATGATTCTTATCAAACAGGGAAAACAGGCAGTCAAAAATGAAGAACTCCGTTATTATCTAGGTATTGTCATCAGTTCTGTAGTTCTGATTTCAATATGCCTTGCAAACACACAATATTCCATTGGAGATTCTATAAGATACTCCGTTTTCCAGGTTGCTTCAATAATCACAACAACAGGCTTCTCAACAACAAACTTTGACACCTGGCCGGTTTTCACAAAGATTATTCTTGTTTTTCTTATGTTTATCGGCGCCTGTGCAGGTTCAACCGGTGGCGGCATAAAAGTTTCCCGTCTTATGATTCTTATAAAAAGCGGTCTGCGTGATATAAAGAAAGCAATAAATCCCAGAAGCATAGAAACAGTAAAGGTCGATAAGCACAAGGTTGAAGAACCCGTTGTCAAAAGTGTTTCCGTATTCTTTGCAACCTATATGATTCTCATTGCTGTTTCCATACTCATCATCTCAATCGACGGTCGTGACCTTGTGACAACAATCACCTCTGTTATTGCCTGCATAGGCAACATCGGTCCCGGTCTCGGAGCAGTCGGTCCCTACGGCAACTTTGCGGATTTCTCCGTTCTGAGCAAGCTTGTTTTAAGCTTTGATATGCTCGCAGGCAGACTTGAACTTATTCCCATGCTCATGCTTTTCTCCCCCTATGCATGGTCAAGAAAATATTCATAATTCAAGCGGGTGCACTGCGGTGTACCCGTTTTTTAAAAATCTTTTGTAACGTTTTGTGCTTTTGTCAATCCAATAAGTGAAAGGCGGTGAGAATGTGGCGGATTTTGAAAAGATTTACGGCGAAAATTCTGATTTTATCTTCAAATACCTGATGAAGCTCTGCCAAAACAGGTCGCTTGCCGAAGAACTTACGCAGGAAACCTTTTTTCGGGCATATATGAACTTTTCGGGTTTAAAAGACGAAAACAAAGCTTCATCGTGGCTCTGCAGCATTGCCCGTAACACTTATTTTGCATGGTATAATGAACACAAAAAGCTTTCCGCTTATGATGAAGAAGCCGAAAACTCCGATATTGCAGATATAGAAAGCTCGTTTGAACAAAAGGAGCTCACGGAAAAAGCTTTTTCATGTCTGCATGAGCTTGATGAACCTTATAAAGAGGTCTTCATGCTTTCCGTTTTCGGTCAGTTATCACTCAAAGATATAAGCAAGCTGTTCGGAAAAAGCGAAAGCTGGGCAAGGGTCACATTCTACCGTGCAAAACAAAAACTTAACGAGAAAATGAGGTAATAAAATGGATTGCAATATTATTAAAGACCTGATTCCGCTTTGCATCGATGAATGCTGTTCACCTGAAACCTCTGCTCAGGTAAAAAAGCATATTTCGGAATGCGAAAACTGCAAAGCTGTTTTTGACAGCATGAGTTCGGAGCCGACATACGAAGTCAATGTTTATGAAAGCACAAAACACAGCCGTATCAACGATTGGAAGGCTTCGGTTCTGCAATCGGTGCTTTTTCTTATATCGTTTCTTGCAATAACATTAGGCGTTGCTATCGAAGCGGGAACGCCTCTCGGCATTACAAACAGCATAATCGCTTTCAATGCCGTCGTTCCCGTAACCGCATTCATGCTTTCGCTTGTCAACTGGTATTTTGTCAAGCTTTACAAAAGCAGAAAAATCTTTTCATGGTGTTCCTGCATCATGACATTCGTTATAACTGTCGGTGCTTCTCTCTGGACTGCATGGCACTACGATATAAACATTTTTGAAATTTTCACAGACGCCACCCTTACCGACATTGCTGAGCATATATCTTTCTTCTACAGCTTCGGAATTGTTCTGACTGTTATACTTGTTATTCTTTCAAAAGTTCTTTCGGACATATATGCAAAAATGCTTGGAAAGGAATAATGCCGTGAAACAAAAATTATCTGTTATCATTCCGTTTGTTGTTGTTTCTTTTCTTCCCGTCCTGGCGTTGGTGCTTCATCCTTTCAGATATTCCGTTTCTCTTTTCAGCTATGAAATACTGTCTGCCGTTTCTGCGATTATCTGCATTGCATCGTGTTTATTTCTGAAAAATACAGAAACGAAAAAAGGCATAAAAACTCTTTCTGCTTTTCTCCCCCTGATTCAGCTCATTAATACGGTAATATATGTTATCGAAAGCAAGTCGGCGCTGACTGCTGTTTTCATGGCGGTGTGCTTCATATCGTGTGCTGTTATCAGCAAAAAGATTATCACATCTGACAAGGCAAAAATCTTTTCCGTGACATCATCTTCTCTGATGCTTCTTGTTATGGTTCTGTTTTCTTTTGTCACGGTATTTTTCGGCAGTTTTTCGGTTAACACGGTTGTTGATACCGTATATTCTCCAAACGGAGAATACTATGCGGAAATTGTTGATTCAGACCAGGGGGCAACAGGCGCAAGCACGGTTGTTTACGCCAAAAAAGCAAAATCGCTGAACCTTCTGCTTCTTGAAATATCAAAAACTCCCGAACGCATTTATATCGGTGAATGGAGAGAATATGAAACCATGAGCATAGAATGGAAGAACGAAAGCACTCTGTTAATCAACTCTGCCGAATATGATATAAACACATAAAATTACACAAAAAATCCCTCCGATATCGGGGGGATTTCTTCATTTCATGCATTGTTATTACAGCTTCAAAAAGCTATAATTAACAAAAACGGACAATATGAGGTTATTATGGATTTTATAACATCTTTTTTTACCGGCAAGGACTTGAAATTTATCATTTCTCAAACAATCGGTCTTATTGCGGCGGTGCTTCTGCTTTTTTCATTTCAGCAGCGCACCCACAAAAGAATCGTTCTCATGCAGTTCTGCTCGGGATTTCTTTTTGCACTCCAGTATTTTCTTCTCGGAGCATATGAAGGAATGGTCGGAAATATTGTCGGCTTTACAAGAAGCATTGCATATTGCTTCAGAGGAAAATCAAAATTCACCGACAGCATATTCTGCCCGATTATCTTTTCAATTCTTGCAGGTCTCGGAGGTCTTTTGACCTACACAAGCCCTGCTTCTCTCCTCCCCATGGCGGCGATGATTATTTCTTCCTTTGTTATGTGGAGTCCGAAAACCCAGCAACTCAGAGCATTGACCATCCCCACCTCGTTAATGTGGCTGGTTTATAATGTTATCTGCAATTCATGGTCGGGAATTATCACCGAGGTATGCAACCTTATTTCAATTGCAATCGGTCTTTTCAGATTCAGAGAAAAAAACAACAAATAAACCCGGAAGGGGCTGTAAAAAACTTGAGTTTTTTACAGCTCCCATTTTTATATCGATTCGGTTGTATCCTTATCAAAGAAATAAGCATCATCGGGATTTATATAAAGCTTCACGCTCTCCCCTGCGCTGATTTTTCTTTCGGTTTTTATTTGTGCAATATGGCGCTTGCCCGATAATTCAAAATATATATTGGTTTCGCTTCCCATCATTTCGGCTATTTCCGCAACAACGGTCAATGAGCAATCCTTCTCATTGCCCTCGGAAAGAATATGCTCGGGTCTTATTCCGAGAACGATATCTTTACCCGTATATACTTCAAGAACGCTCTCTTTGTTTTTCGGCACATCAAAAGAATATCCCGAGAATTTCACGGCAAGCTTTCCTTTTTCGGGAACGATTTTTGCCTCTATGAAATTCATCTGCGGAGAACCGATAAATCCTGCAACAAACATATCTGCAGGCTCGTTATACAGCTTCTGCGGAGTGTCAAACTGACGAATTCTGCCTTTATCCATAACAACAATTCTGTCCGCCATGGTCATGGCTTCGGTCTGGTCATGAGTAACATAAACAAATGTCGTCTGCAGCTTTTTATGAAGGGTTGTTATCTGCGCTCTCATTTCCGTGCGAAGCTTTGCATCAAGATTTGACAGCGGTTCATCAAGAAGAAAAACCTCCGGGTTTCTGACCATCGCTCTGCCAAGGGCAACTCTCTGTCGCTGACCTCCCGAAAGAGCACGGGGCTTTCTGTCAAGATACGGCTCAATATCAAGGATTTTTGCCGCCCACATAACCTTTTCGTCAATCTCCTTTTTGGGGAGCTTTTTCAGCTTCAATGCAAAAGCCATGTTTTTATATACCGACATATGAGGATAAAGCGCATAGCTCTGAAAAACCATGGCTATGTCCCGGTCTTTCGGCGGAGTGTCATTTACAAGTTTGTCATTTATATAAAGCTCTCCCGAGCTGATATCCTCAAGACCTGCTATCATGCGGAGAGTTGTTGATTTTCCGCATCCCGACGGACCGACAAGCACAACAAACTCCTTATCCGCTATTTCAAGAGAAAGGTCGGGAATAACGGTCACCTTGCCGTTATCAAAGGATTTTGCAACATTACAGAATCTTATTGTTGCCATAGGTTTTATCCTTTCACCGCGCCTGCCACTACGCCTCGAATAATATATTTCTGGCAGAAAAGATATAAAACAATAATCGGCAGTATTGCCAGAACAAGCATTGCCATGAGTGCACCCATATCCTTGTTGCCGTAGCCGCCCGTGAGAGCCATCTGCACGGCAACGGGCAGGGTTTTGTTTTTGCCTGACCCGAGAACAAGATAAGGCAGAAGGTAGTCGTTCCAAATCCACATGGCATTGAGAATCGCAACGGTTATTGCCGTCGGCTTCAGAATCGGGAATATAATCGTAAAAAAAGCTCTTATCGGTCCGCAGCCGTCAATTGTTGCCGCTTCTTCGATTTCTCTCGGTATGCTCTTTATGAATCCGCTGAACATGAAAACCGAAAGTCCCGCACCGAATCCTATATATACAAAAATAATTCCTACGGGGTTATTCAGTTTCAGTTCAAATGCATAGTAAGTTACGGTATACATAACCATCTGAAACGGAACAACCATGCTGAAAACAAAAAGATAATAGATAATTCTTGTAACAGTATTTTTTATTCTGACAATATACCATGCGGTCATCGAAGTGAGAATAACTATTCCCGCAACAGATGCAACAGTTATAAAAGCGGAATTTGCAAATGAACGCATGAAATCCGACTGGTTGAAGCCTTTTATAAAATTCTCAAAGCCGACAAAAGTTTCTGCCGCAGGGAATGTGAACGGTGACTCCGAAATAAAGAAATTGCTTTTTACGGAATTTATCAGAATAATCACAACGGGCGCAAGAAATATAACCGCAGCAACAAAGAGCAGAACATATATTGCGCCGCTGACAAAAGACCCTTTCGATTTCATCAATGCTCAACCTCCTTCTGACGCGTTGCCCTGAGCTGAAGGAAAGCGATAATCGCAACAATCAGAAAAAATATAACCGCTTTTGCCTGACCCATGCCGTGCCACTGTGCAAGCTTGAGTCCCGTGTGGTCATAGAAGGTTTTATAAATATCAAGAGCAAGAAGCGATGTTTCGGGCGCTTTTCCGTTCAGAGCAAGGTTCTGGTCAAAGAGCTTGAAGGAATTGGTGAGCGTTAAAAAGGTGCATATTGTAACCGAAGGCATAACCATCGGCACGGTAACATGAACAAGCGTCTGAAACGGTGAAGCTCCGTCGATTGCCGCAGCTTCCGTCAGATTATCGGGAATATTCTGTATTCCTGCGATATAAATAATCATCATATATCCGATCAGCTGCCAGTTCATAAGAACAACCAATCCCCAGAAACCGTAATCGGGGTCATATGTGATATCAACGCCGAAATATCCGAGAACGCCGTTTATAATCAGGCTCCAGATATGACCGAGAACGATTCCGCCGATAAGATTGGGCATAAAAAATACAGTTCTGAAAAGATTTGTGCCCCGAAGACCTTTGGTCAGGAGAAGTGCAATAAAAAAAGCAATAACATTAACCGTCAGAATCGAAACAACTGTAAATTTAACCGTCAGCCATAACGAATTCAGAAAAGTTTTATCGGTTGTGAATATTCTGATGTAATTTGACAAACCGACCCATACGCTTTCATTGACAACCTTAAATTCCGTAAAAGAAAGATAAGCACCCATAAAAAAGGGCATTATAAAAGACACCGTAAATGCGGCAAGGGTCGGAAGAAGAAAAACAGGAAAATATTTTTTCAGGGATTTCTGCATTTTATCAACTCCGAAATAAGCAAGGGTCAGAAATGACCCCTGCATTAGTTGCTGATAAAATTATACCCCGAATTCGTTCTTCCATTCCTCAACGGCAACTTTTTTAACCTCATCCCATGTCATACTGCCCTGCGCATATTTAAGAAGTGCGGCGCCATATTTATCCTTATAGTGAACGCTCGGAAAAACAGTAAAATTCCACGGAATATTGGAAACATTATCTGTATTCATCCAGCGAACTACCTCTCTTGCAAGAGGATCATCGGGAGATTCATCCTTTGAAAAAGTATCAAACGGTGGAATGAAACCGAGCCTTTCGGTTACAAATTTCTTTCCTTTTTCAGAGCTGAAAAGCCAATAAAGAAAATCTGCGGCGGCTTTTTGCTCCGCTTCGCTTGCCTTCGCATTGATGCAGATGAAATTTTCCGTGCCTATACAAATTCCGAGATTTTCCTCTCCGGGAATTCCCGAATAAATGGGCATGAATTTAATGTCTTCCGCCGAAACGGTATTACCCGAAACTCCGAGAATCTGCGATGCACCCCAGTTGCCGTTTTGCACCATGGCGCACTTACCGAGCGCAAATTCAGCCATCGATGAAGTTACATCAAGAGTGCCGAGCTGTTTTCTGTCCGTGGTTGAATTATTGATATACAAATCAAAAATATTCCTGAAATTATCGGAATAGGTAAAATCAATGGTTTTATAATCCTCACCCGTAAAATCAATGCCTTTGTCACGGAATTCCAACGACAGAGGTATATTCATCAGATGAGTCTGCCAACGCCAATCCTCGCCCGTTTTAAGTGAAGTTGCGGCAAATACGCCCTGAATGCCGAGCTTTTCTTTATTCTTCTGCATATCCTCAACAACTGCTTTGAGTGATGCAAAATTCGTTATTTCATCGACAGAATTAAATTTTGTTGATTTTTCGGGCAAAGCAAAATACTTATCGAGAATTTTCTTGTTGTAGATTATTCCGTAACCCTCAACAACATAGGGTATACCGTAAACCTTGCCGTCTGAAGTAACGGCGAGGGATTTGTCATTGAGATGCTTATAAAGTTCGGTATCGGACAAATCAGCGCAATATTCCGACCATGAAGTATATCCTATCGGACCGTTAATCTGAAAAAGCGTCGGTGCTTCGCTAGTTGCCATTCTTGCTGTCAGCGTTGACTCATAAGTGCCTGATGCAGCAGTTTCAACAATGAGTCTTACACCCTTTTCTTTTTCGTATTCTGCGGCAATTTCATCATAAACCTCCGCAACCTCCGGCTTGAAATTAAGATATCTTATTTCTTTCACGGTCTGATTGTTTCCTGCCGCACCGCTTGTTTTGTCCGTATTATCATTGCCGTTGCAGGCGGTGAATACGCAAAGAAAAAGAACCGTTGCCGAAATAACAGAAACAAATTTTTTTAACATATTTTTTCCTCCGTTTTCAATCTGGCAACTATATTATTCACCGCTTTAAACATTATCATACAACAAAAAATCTGCCCGATGCAAAATTGCACCGGGCAGATGATTTTTAATAAATATAATTTGCGGGATTATAGGTTTCGCCGTTATAAATAACTTCGAAATGAAGGTGCGGTCCCGTTGAGTTACCTGTTGAACCAACCTTTCCTAAGGTCTGACCCGCATCAACATAGTCACCTACGGAAACGGTTATCGAGCCGGAAACCAGATGAGCATATCTTGTTTTATAGCCGTCACCGTGGTTTATGAGAACCATATGACCGTAGCCCGAATTGCTTCGCTGAACAACCTCAACCTTACCGCTTCTTGAGGCAATAACGGGAGTTCCGAGTGCACCGCCGCCTGACTTAACAAGATCGATACCCTTATGCCAGCCTCTGCTTCGCCAACCGTAAGCAGAGCTTACATAGTGGCAGCTCGGTGCAGGCCATAAGAAGCCTTTCTTTGAAGCGGAACCGATATAAACGCCGTTGTAGGATGTTTTTGTTCCGATAACAACAATTTCATCTACGGGAGCCTTGATTGGTTCTTCATCCGATTTCTCGGATATATATTCGCCGTCAATATAAGTCACCGTAGTCGTAATCTTTTTGGTTCCGTTGATACCCGCACGGGTAACCTGTCTGTAGCCGCTGTATTTTGTCATATCGCGTATTTCTTTGATTTCGAACGGAACTTCTTTTGTTGTTGTTGAAGTGATTACCTTCTTGATGCTTACATGTTTCTCTGAGCTTTCGGTTTTTCCGACTATGATGCTCTCATCGGGTTTAAGATTATCCCAATCTATTCCGGGATTAAGAGTTCTGATATATTCTTCCGTTACACCATATGAAGCCGCAATCGATTCAAGCGTGTCATCAAAGGTAACTTTATGAATTGTTTGTTTATTTCCGTTTCCGCGGATTACATCGGAAAGCTTGCTTGCATCCCACATAACATCGGCCTGGTCTTTATAAAGGCCCTGAATATAGTCGATATTCTGAGCAAAGCTGACAACGCAGTTTCTGTTTTCCGCCTCTGCTTCTGCCTCGTAGGGTGCAAGATAATCATTGAAAACGGTTTTTGCATCCGCCTCATTTTTAACGGCACAGATAAACTCGCCGTCAATATAAACACCGCAGGCATGAGTCAGATGGTCAACAGATTTTTCTATCATCTTATCCGAAATTGCCTGAGCATCACTAAGCTCATCGAGCGAAACAAGGCTGAGCGAATAGCTTGCATTAAGGTCGACCGACGGAGATTCCGCAACGGTAACATCAACGCTTTCGGAGGTATCATATGCACCCGATGCAAGTCGTTCCTTGACAAGCTCCCTGGCTTTGATATACACCGATTCATCGCTGATATAGCCGAGACTCTCATTATTGCCGGAAATAACCTCAAGAGCAAATGTTACTCCGTTCCAATAATTGACCGTTAAAAGAAATACGGCAAAAGCCGCAACGGGCAAAAGATAATTGAAAGCTGATTTGATAAGGTTTGTATGGCTTCGGAACGCTTTTTTGAAATAATGACTCAGAACAGGAAAAAGTGTTTTCGGCTTTTTCAGCGTTCTCTTTATGGTTTGGAATGCGTTTTTGATTTCTCTGCGGAAATGCACCAGTTCTTTGAGGTTTGACCTTATTCCTGCACGCACTCTTTTTTTGACATTAACCGTTGCATCCGAGAATGAATAATACATACGGGCAAACGGCAGTCTGATTATTTTGAATAAAAGTCCGAACACGGCTCCGAGAACAGAACAGATTTTGTTTCCGAAAACATAGAACAATGCGTAAAATGCGTTTTCTTCGGACAAATCGTATTCGGGAACGGGTTCTTTCTCTTTTTTTCTTCTTTTTTTCTTCTCCGGAGGATTTTTTGTTTCCTGTGCTTCGGGCTGAGGAGCAGCGCTTTCGGGATTCATGATTCTGTCGATATTTTCGAGTTCTTCACGCACAACCTCACGTTCATCTATTTCGGGAAGAATATGACGGCTGATTGCAGAGGTTCGTCTTTCCGACTTCTTCTCCGGCTCATTTTTTATTTTAGCATCTTCAAGCTGAAGGGAATATCTTCTCTCAATATCCTCTTTTATTGCCAGCATTTCGTATTCGCGGCGTTTTTCTTCTCTTTTTCTGAGGCTTTCTTCTCTTAAGCGAAGCTCTTCTTCCGCTGTTCTGACCGGTTTCTTTTTTGTCTGTCTGCTATACATACTGCCGATATCATAGAAACCGTCGGTAACATTATCATGAGAAACGGCGCGACCGTTTTCTTCGGTTAATTCTTTTTTATTATCTTCACTCATAAACAGTCGCTCCTTTCCGTCATATTTATTCATGCTACATTATAATATAAAACGCACCGCATTACAAGTCTAAAAAAGAAAAATAATGACGGTGCATTCCGATTTTACATTCAATTAATATTTCTGAGATATCTTTCCAGCGCATTTTCCCAATGCGGAAGGCGTTCAAAACCGTTATAATCAAGGCTTTTTTTGGAGAGCCTCGAATTAGACGGTCTCACCGCAACGGATTTATACTCATTGCCGGTTATAGGGATTATTTTTGTTTCCGCACCCGAAAGCTCCATTATTTTTGCAGCAAATTCAGCCCAACTGCAAAAGCCTTCGTTGGTTGCGTGATATACTCCGTATTTTTCGGTGGTAATTATATCACAAAGAAGCTTCGAAAGGTCTTTTGTGTAAGTAGGCGAACCTGTCTGGTCGTTGACAACCGTAATTTCATCTCTTTCTTTTGAAAGACGAAGCATTGTTTTCACAAAATTTTTGCCGTTTTCACCGAAAACCCATGAAATACGGACAATAAAATATTTATCGCAATTCTCCGCAACCGCTTTTTCGCCCTCAAGCTTTGAAACGCCGTAAAAATTGCAGGGAACAGTCGGAGAATCGGTTTCAAAGGGCTTTTCCCCTTCTCCGCCGAAAACATAGTCTGTGCTGATATAAAGCATCTTCATGCCGTGCTTTGCACATGAACGGGCAATATTGAGCGTTCCTTCCGAATTAACTCTGCTGCAGGTTTCCTTATCCGTTTCAGCCAGATCAACATTTGTGAATGCGGCACAGTGGATAACCGCATCTGCTCCGCTTCCGGAAATAAAGCTCTCGACGGCATCGGAATCCGTTATGTCAAGGTCAGGCAGGTCTGCACCTATAGCTTCATTTCCGTTTGCGATAAGCTGAGCAACAACATCTGTTCCGAGTTGACCCTTTGAGCCTGTAACGATAATTTTCATCTCTGTGCCCCCTTTGTTTTTGATATTTTATCATATTTTAAAAGGTTTAACAATATTTTTTTGATTTTATCTGTTGCAATTTGAAAATATATGGTATTATATAAAAAGAGGTGAGATTTATGGCGTTCAAAAATCTTGTTGATTTGCATACACATACGGATAATTCCTTTGACGGACATCACTCAACGATGTATCTTTGCGAAACAGCCTGCATGAAGGGACTCAGAGCAATTGCATTCACCGACCATCTTGAAATGGACGGTTTCTACAAAGGTCAGTTTGACCGCACTGCAATCCAGTCTTATTTTGAAGTTGCAAAAGCGCGCTCCGCTTTTAACGGAAAGCTCATGGTCTGTGTCGGCGCTGAACTCGGTCAGGCGATATATAACAAGCCCGTTTCGGAAAAACTCGTTGAAATGATGAACTATGATTTCATTATCGGCTCAATCCATAATCTCCCCGAAATGCAGGATTTTTACTATATGGATTTCAATGATGAAAGCATTGACTATATGGACTTGCTCCGTCAGTATTTCGAAACCGAACTGAAGCTTGCTGAGTGGGCAAAATTTGACGCTCTCGCACACCTCACCTATCCTCTGAGATATATTGTCGGCAAATACGGAAAGAATGTTGATATGTCGGAGTTTTCGGAAATAATCGACGAAATACTTCTCACACTTATAAAAAATAAAACGGCTCTTGAAATAAACACGGCAGGTCTTCGCCAGCCCATTGGGGTGACCTCACCCGACGAAAGCATCATCCGTAGATATAGAGAACTCGGCGGAAAGCTTATCACCGTAGGCTCCGATGCTCATTATGCCGAATATCTCGGCGCAGGAATTGAGCAGGGATATGAGCTTGCTCTCAGATGCGGATTTGATAAGGTTGCCGTTTATCAGGGAAGAACACCCACACTCATCCCCATTGAATAAGGAGGAATAAACATGAAAATAACTGTTAATACTCCTGCAAAAATCAATCTTTTTCTTGATATAATCGGAAAACTCGATAACGGATATCACAGCCTTTTTATGGTTATGCAGACTGTTGGTCTTTGTGATGAAATAACCGTAGAAAAGAGTGAAGAAAACGGTATTTTCCTCACCTGCTCCGAAAAAAAGCTTCCGTGTGACGAAAAAAATATTGCATATAAAGCGGCGTCTGCTTTCTGCAAAAAACACGGAATTGAGCCGAATGTTAAAATACACATAGAAAAAAGAATCCCCTTTGCCGCAGGTCTTGCAGGCGGAAGTGCCGATGCGGCGGCAGTTATCGTTGCTCTCGATAAGCTCTATGAAACAAACTTAAGCGAATATGAGCTTTGCAAAACAGGTCTTTTGGTCGGAAGCGATGTTCCGTTTTGCATCAAAGGCGGCACCTGCCTTTCACAGAATACGGGCGGCATTCTCTCGCCTCTTGAACCTTTAAAGGATTGCTTCATTGTTCTTGCAAAACCCGACTCGGGCGTTTCGACCGCAGAAGCATATGCGGCAGCCGATAACACCTATCTTTACAGACCCGACAGCATGAGAATGCTCGACGCTTGCGAAAAGGGTGATTTTGAAGGCATCTGCAAATATGCAGGCAATGTTTTCGAGCAGGTAATCGAAGTTGCCGAAAGAGTTGAGTTCAAGAAAATCATGAGGAAACACGGCTGTTCGCTCTGTCAGATGAGTGGAAGCGGACCGACTGTTTTTGCTCTTTTCGAAAGCAAAGAAAATGCCGGAAACTGTGCAGAAGAACTCAGAAAAATCTGCCCGAATGTATTTATCACGACTCCCGTAAATCACGGTGCAACAGTTATATAATTCACCCCCCATAATTCTTGAATTGTTTCAAGAACTATGGGGGATATTTTTACAGTTCAAATCTTTTATAAAGCCAGTTTGCGCAAAGCTCAAACCATCCCTTGAGATGGGCGTTATATTCTTCCTCTGCCTTTGAATAGACAGTGTGATCGGCAAGTGAGAAGCCGTGATATCCTTTTTCGTAGATATGAATTTCAAAAGGAATTTTTGCCTTTTCAAGTGCAACCGCATAAGCAAGGGAATTCTCAATCGGTACGCAGGTGTCTTCACGGGATGCTATAATAATAGTGGGAGGCGTTTTTTCATCAACCTCTTTTTCAAGTGAAGGCACGGGGAAGGCAAGAATTCTGCTGATTGATTCAAGAATGCAGGGATAAATAAGAATGCTCGCATTGGGTCTGATATCGCCCATTGTTGATACTGCGGCGCAGAGATGACCGCCTGCCGAAAAGCCGATTGAAGCGATTTTTTCTTTGTCAACGCCCCATTCTTCCGCATTTTCGTGAATGATTTTCATTGCCTCATTGACATCTGCCATGGGCATTGAAAAATCATAGCCGTCTTTCTCGAGGCCGACTGTATAGCGAAGCACGAAAGCTGCATATCCCTTTGCAAGAAAAGCAAGCGCAATCGGCTCTGCCTCACGGTCGGAACAAAAGCTGTAGCCGCCGCCGGGAATGACAAGCACGCCGGGTCTTATCTTCATTCTTGGCATTTCGGGCGATGCATCGGGAAGATATACGGTAAGGTTGGCTTTTTCATTTGTTAACTCTATTCTGATTGTTTTCATGTTACACCTCTTTAGGTTTATTCATGGGACAAACCTTCATGCAGATTCCGCAAACGGCACCTCTGCCGATATGCTGAAACTGTTTTTTCATATACTGACTGCATTTTTCGGGGTCAAAAATTTCTTCACGGGGAGTGTCGGGAGTCCAGTCGCCGCCTTTTATTGCATGGGCAGGACAAGCCTTGACGCAGATATCGCATCCCGTGCACACGCTTTTTGCAAGTGTGTTATCGCAGTCAAACGGGCAATCGGTGAAAAGAGTGCCCAGACGGACATAGCTGCCGTATTCATTATGGAGAAACAGCGAATTTCTTCCCACAGAGCCGAGTCCTGCAAGGCAGGCTCCTTTTTTATGGGAAAATCTCGCCATATAATTCCAGCCTTCTTTATTGATGCTCTGCGATGCGGCAACGGTTATATACTTATAACCCTTTCTTTGAAGAAACATTCCTGCCTGCAAAAGCATTGAATCGATGAAAGCATTGACATTGCGATAATGATTAAAATATGTATGGGTAGGCTCATCTTCGATTTCATCAATAATTTCTTCCGAAAGACGCGCCACAATGCTCACGCCGTAGGGCAACGCTTCTTCACCGTCATTAACCTTGAAAAAGCCGACATCGGCAACGCCTTTTTCCAAAAGAAAAGCCTTTAATTCTTCCTGAATACTCATCATTCCGCCGCCTTTGCTTCGAAGCAGAGCCAACCGCCGCTTTCATGGCGTGCAATAACCTCGAGTCCGTTTTCCGCAAATGCCGCAAGAACATCTTCTTCTCTGGGAACAATAATACCCGAAGTGATAAAAACAGCACCGGGGTTCATGTAATCCCTGACATTTCTGCAAAGACTGATGATTATATCGGCAACAATATTTGCGGCAATGATATCAAATTTGCCTGTTACATTATCGGTTGTTGAACCTTTGAGAACGGTAAACTGCGGTTCTTCAAAGCCGTTTGTGATGCCGTTTTCCTTTGCCGTTTTAACTGCTAAAGCATCGATATCAACTCCGACTGCACTGTCCGCACCCAAAAGAAGCGAAGCAACCGAAAGAATGCCGCTTCCGCATCCGACATCAAGAACTGTTTTGCCGGGATATGCATATTTTTCAAGAGTTTCAAGGCAAAGACGGGTTGTATCATGAGTTCCCGAACCGAATGCAAGACCCGGTTCAAGATGAAGAACTGCTCTGCCCATTGCATCATATTCGTCCTCCCAGATGGGGCGGATAAGAAGTCTTTCACCGACGGGCATGGGCTTGAAATATTTCTTCCAGTTATTTTCCCAGTCGGCATTTTTGCAGACGACCTCGTCGATTTCGCAGTCAATCCCTTCCGCAACATATCTCTCCTTAAGGAACGATACAGCCTCAGCAGGATTTTCTTCGGGTGAAACATAAACATGAACTATACCCTTGCTTCTGTCTTTTGCAAGAAGGTCTTCATCAATAAGGTCAATTCTTGCAATTTCCCACGCTTCCTGTTCAAGGGTACGGTAGTCTTCAATATAAATTCCGTAGGGAACAACCATGGAGGCTATATCCCCTGCTTTGTCAACTTCATCGGCGTTGACGGTTATTTTAATTTCTGTCCAATCCATTTTATTCTCCGATTAATATTTATTATGAACATCTTCCGCAAAGCAAAGGCAGTCTTTGACTTCGATAACAGTTCCGTCATCGAGAATTGCCCTGCCACTCATTCTGCCGAAAACCTGATGCTGGTCTGTGATGATAAACTTGACATCGATTTTTGCGGCACGGTCAATAATGGGAACAAATTCCATTTCAAATCTGCCGTCGCTCGATGTGAAGGTCCACGGGTCCGTATATCCGCTTGCGGGAATATTGAAGGTTACATCGTCAAGCTTATGGCATTTTCCGTCATAGAAAAGCATATTTTCGCTTGCGGCTGTTGTGTCACCGAAGCCGTAACCGATATTGAAGCCGAATGCGTGACCGTCAATATCCATGTTGCCCGAGCCCCAATACCATGTGTTGTCATAAGCCCAGACGCCTCTGCCCCAGTCAAGAGTACCGAAATCGGTTGAGGGGTCAAAAACATATTCCTTGCCGTCAAAAACAGCCTTGCCGCTTGCTCTCATGCAGTTGATTTTCTGATTATAGTAAAAAGCGGTTTTCTTTTCTTTCCAGGGAGTTGCGATAACCATTGTATCCATATCGGGCTGTTCAAGAGTTATATCGCAATAAAAATCCTTGCCGTCGCAGAATTTTTTGAAATTGCATACTATTCTGCGTTTACCTTCGGTCACCTGAAATTCCATATCAAGACGCTTATCGTGATAAACCGTGTCACCCTTTGCGCTTGTTGAAGGAAGCTTCAATTTTCCCATGGGAAAAGCATTGAGAATTGTTTCGGTATGTTCCCAGGGCTTTGAAAAATCAAGGAGGGATGCAGACTGCAGACCGATATATCCGTCATCGGAAATCGTGAACGCAACACCGAAATTATTCTTTTCGGAAATAACGAGATAATAGTCCCATTCCTTTATTCTGAACTTCGGAGCCTTGATTGCATTTCGGTCATACACCTGATAAAGCTGCTTTGACCAGCCGGGCTCTCTGAGACTTCCGTCCTCGTTAAGCAAAGGCTGAACCTTGGTTATTTCATGGTTTCTCATACGTTTTCCTCCTTCATCAATTCCACGTCGCCGCCGTATGCTCTGCCGTGGTTATAAAGATTTCTGTTTTCAAGCGCCCACTGTCTGGGAGTAAACGCTCCTTCTTCAACGGCATCAACAGCCTGACGCATTTCATAAAGACGGGCATCCATTAAGTCGAGCTCGGAAAGAAGCTCCGCTTCGATAAACATCGGAAGCTTTGCCGCACCGAATTCAGGAGTGCCGTGGTGAGAAATCAGCATATGCTCAACAAGAGTCAGCGTTTCGTCGGAAACACCGAGATTTCTGCCTATTCTGTCAATATTTATCGCACCCATAACAAGATGTCCGAGAAGATTGCCCTTTGTTGTATATTCGCTTGCAATGCCGGTTGAAGAAACATCAATTTCTTCCATTTTCGCAATATCATGAAGAATTGCGCCTGCACAAAGAAGGTCATAATTTACGAATTTATATATTCTGCATACGCTTTCCGCAAGTCTTAAAATGGAGAGAGTATGCATAAGAAGTCCGCTTCTCACCGCATGATGAAGATTTTTTGCCGCAGGCCAATAGAGGATTTTATCTCTGTATTCCTCAATAACAGCAAAAACAAGCTTTCTGAGTTCTTCATCCTTGAATGACTCAACAACTTTTTCAACCTCCGAAAGCATAACATCGCCCGTAAGACAAGCTGAAGGAACATAATCCTCAATCATAACGTTATCCTCGGGCAAAACCTGACGGATGCGCTCAACCCTGAACTGCATTGTGTCGTTGAAAGGAACATAAGTGCCTCTCACCTTGACAAAATCAGAGTTGTTATATTGATTTGTGGGGGATTCTTTATAGTCCCAGAGCTTCGCGTTGATTTCACCGCTGTTATCGGCAAGAATAAGGTCAAGGTAAGGAACTCCCTTTGCAGTGAGCTTTTTTTCAACCGTTTTGATTATGCAATAGCCCTCATGTGTTCCTGCTCCTCCGACGGGTGTAAAATTCATATATATCATCCTTTCGGGCAATATTTCCGATTTATTACTGTAACATATATTATATTGTAGCATATATTTATATAAAACACAAACTCAAATTTTGTTATTTTCTATATTTTTATTGACAAAATCACAGCAAGTATTATAATGAAAACAATAAGAGTTCTCGGGGCGGGGTGAGATTCCCCACCGGTGGTAGAGTCCACGAGCCGTTGAAAAACGGTTGATGCGGTGAAATTCCGCAACCGACGGTATAGTCCGGATGATAGAGAATGCTGATAAACCAAGCATTTCGCCCTGCATTTTTGCAGGGCTTTTGTTTTTCGGCATCTCCGAGGAAAGGAGATTATTTTATGAAAAAATCAGACAACATCATCAAGCTCTGCATCATGGCAATGCTCACGGCGCTTTCAATAGTTTCGCTCAGCATTATAAGATTTCCGCTGATACCTGCCGCGCCGTTTCTTGAATATGATGCCGCAGATATTCCCGTGCTTATCGGTTCAATGCTTCTCGGACCCGTTTCGGGAATTGTTATTCTTCTTGCGGTCTGCATCATCCAGGCAGTAACAGTCAGCGCGTCAAGCGGAATTATCGGCTTTTTCATGCATTTCATCGCATCATCGGTGCTTGTTCTTACTGCATCACTCATATACAAAAAGAAAAAGACCGTTGCCGGTCTTGTTGCAGGTCTTGTTATCGGCTCTGTTGCAATGACAATTGTCATGATTCCTCTCAACCTTGTTTTTACGGGAATATTCATGGGTGCAGGCACTCAGACCGTTATCGGAATGCTCATTCCCGCAATCATTCCGTTCAATCTTCTCAAAGCCGGAATAAATTCGGCGGTTACATTTGCGGTATTTCTTCCCGTTTCCAAGGTTCTCAGAAAATACATCAAGGGCGGGGATAAAGAATGACGGTTCACCCTATTCCCCCGTTATTTGACGAAAATTCGAAAACACTCATTCTCGGTTCGTTTCCGTCGGTAAAATCAAGAGAAGCCGCATTTTTCTACGGTCATCCTCAGAACAGATTCTGGTCGGTTCTTGCTGCGCTTTACGGTATACCTAAACCCGTAACCGTTGAAGAAAAGAAAAAGCTTGTGCTTCAGAACAACCTTGCACTGTGGGATGTTATAGAATCATGCGAGATAGTCGGAAGCTCGGACAGCTCGATAACGGATGTTACGGCAAATGATTTGAGTATAATCATTGAAAACAGCAGAGTCGAAAGGATTTTTGTCAACGGTAAAACCGCCGAAAAATATTATAATAAATATACTTATCCCAAAACGGGAATAAAGGCGGTATGTCTGCCGTCAACAAGTCCCGCAAATGCGGCGTGGAGCCTTGAAAGACTTGTTGAAGCGTGGAAAATAATAAAAGAATAACAAAAACCGATGTGTGTTCAAGCTCTGAACATACATCGGTTTTTTCTTATTACCCCAAAATTCCGGCGCACTCTTTGACAAGGTCAACTATTGCAAGAAACGGAAAAAAAGGCAATATCAGTAAAAATATGGCTCCCATTATTTCCTCCTTAAATCTCTCCGAACATCATACGGAACGGATATTCTATTAATCTCCCTATAATTATAAAAGGCAATGAAACTGCTACATAAATACCTTCTGCAGTCCATATTCCTGCCAGCAAAAAGTTCTCCGCAGAATTCTCAGCACCTTCAAAAAATTCTTTAAAAGACAAATTGAGAGCATCGATGAATGACGAAGGCTGAGATTCGGATATCTGAGTCCATGCCTCATCAATCAGATTTCGTTCACCGTCATACAGTCTGAGATAGCCGTTACCCGTTTCATTTGCGGTGATTATCATTCCGTCAACCTCAACAGCACATTCTCTGCTGTCGTAGTTTTTTATATCAAAGCCGTTGAGAAACAACTCTTTTTCGTATCCGACGGGCAAAAGTATTTCATCCGTCATATCCGTTTCGCTGTATTCCATAAGCCAATAGCTTTCTTCGCAGAATTCCGGTAATGAAGCCAGAGAATCCGTTGAATTAAAAAACAGTTCTTCAATCTTCTTGTTTTCATGGGTTACGGTAAGTTTGTATTCCGTGTTTTCGGCAAATAAGCTGTTATCAACCGACAAGACAACTTTTTCGTCTGTGATGCGATAATCGTAATCATCTGCGAAAATCGAAATAATTTTTGTTCCACTTTCTGCAGATTCAATTTCATAGGTAAATCCCCAACCGGGACATTCGTTTGCGCAGTAAAGTGCGAATTTGCCGTCAAAAATCTTAACGCCGCTGAACACAAGCTTTTCTTCCGTATAAATCACTTCATCGGCTGCAAATCCGCTTAAAGAAAAAGAAAAAAACAAGGTTGTCAGCACCAGAAGAATTGCTATGAATTTTTTGATGTTTTTCATTTTTATCCCCCTCAAAAACTTATCATACCTGAAAAATAATCCGCCCAGACCTCTGCAGCTTCACCAAAAGGTCCGAGAATATTTGAAAGAGCAAAACCTGCAATTTCAAAAGGTGCAGTCAAAACCAAAATCGGCCAGAAAAGCACAAGCAAAACACCCATTGCGAAATCTCCTTTCTGAATTAATCAGGACTTTTGTCCCCCCCTGTGCCTATATAATACTCCGAAAAATATTAATAAACAATTACGCAAACCATTATGATTTAATTATGAAATTTCTAAAAATTATTATGAAAATCTTAACATCAAGCCTCAAAAAAGAATATATTGATAACGGAAGGACAGGCGTTTTGAAATTTTTTGCTCCCCGATTTCAAATCTGCGTTTATTTTGCCTGCCGTATGCCAAAAATAGTGATGAAAGTCAAACATTGCATATTCGGAGAGTGATTACATGACCGTTAAACGGGGAGAAATTTATTATGCAGATCTGAGTCCCGTCGTAGGCTCGGAGCAAGGCGGCACAAGACCTGTTCTCATTGTTCAGAACGATGTCGGCAACAAATTCAGTCCGACGGTTATTGCTGCAGCAATAACAAGCCAGCGATTCAAAACAAGTCTGCCCACACACATAAGAGTCAATGCCGACGGCTGCGGACTTGCAAAGGATTCGATTGTTCTGCTTGAACAGGTACGTACTCTGGACAAAAAACGGCTCAGAGAAAAAATGGGAATTCTTGACGAGAATGATATGGTCAGAGTTGACAGAGCCTTGTCGGTGAGTCTCGGAATTGTCAGCGAATAAAAATATCCCCCATATTTTCGAAATTCGAAAACATGGGGGATGTTGATTGATAATTAAAGAATTTCGCCCATCATACCGGGAACCGCACCCGCTGCATTTGATTCATCTGTATCAATATGCATTGCAAGAGCAAAATTGGGATTGACTCTGACTACAACGTCATCGAAAACGAGCTTTCTGCCGTCGGATTCAACCTTAACACAAACAATCTGCTTATCCTCAAGACCGTACTTTTCAGCATCAGCGGGAGTTGCATGGATATGTCTTTTTGCGGAAATAACGCCGCAATCGATTTCAACCTCGCCCTTGGGTCCTACAAGCTTGCATTTGCCGCTTCCTGCGATATCGCCGCTTTCACGAACGGGAGCCTTAACACCGATTGAACGTGCATCTGTGAGAGAAAGTTCAACCTGAGTTGAGGGGCGGACGGGACCGAGGATTGAAACAGCGGGGAAGCTGCCTTTTTCGCCGATAACAGCTACTCTTTCTTCGCAGGCAAACTGACCGGGCTGTGAAAGGTCTTTTTTGTGGGTAAGTTCATAGCCTTCGCCGAAAAGAACATCGAGGTCTGCACGGCTTACATGAACATGGCGGGCTGAAGTTTCAACAAGAACTTCCTTTTTCATAGTAAATCACCTTTTTCAATAAAATTTTAACAGAATAATGGTGACCGCATAAATACGGTCACCTGAAAAATAATTACCAGTTGATTGTGTAGTCGTTTTCTGTTGAGAAAGGAAGAACAACATCTGTATCACCGAGGGGGATATAGAGAGTCCAGTACATCATGTAGTTAGCTGTGAGAACGTTGCCTGTTTTAGCATCAACAGTTACCTTGACTGTGCTTGCAGGGTAAGCTGTTGCAACTGTACCAACGCTGAACATACTCTTAACGATACCGGGAATATAACCGTCAATGATGCCGGGAAGAACAACGTTGAATGCCTTGGGAGCATGGCCTGCGCCGTGCTTATGATTTTCTGAACGTGCATCGTCCTTTGTTGTGATTGTGATTGTGTACTTACCGTTGCTTTCGGTAATCTTTGCTGACTTAACATCTGCAGCTGTGAGCTTTGATGCATATGTTTCGTTTTCAACGGGGAAGAAAGCGTTCTTGTCCGCTGCTGTTGACCATGTAACATTCTTCTTGCTTTCGTCTTCGCCCATGTTATCCTTGATAAGGCTCTGACCGATTGAATCGAGAGCGCTGGGGATACCGGTGATTTCGCCTGCAACTGCGTGCTTCATGTAGTTTGAATGAATGCTCTTTGACTTTGACTTTGCATTGTTGATAGCTGTGTTGTAGTATGCAACGATTTCTTCAGTGCCCTGAGGCATAGCCTTTGCAGCTTCAGTTGTTGTTTCTGCTGCAGCTGTTGTTTCGCCTGCTGCTGTTGTGGTTTCACCTGCAGCTGTTGTTGTTTCGTCTGCTGCTGTTGTGTCTTCGATTGCAGCGGTGGTATCTTCGATTGCTGCTGTTGTGTCTTCAACTGCTTCTGCTGTTGTGTCTTCGATTGCTGCTGTTGTGGTTGTTGTGTCTTCAGTGTTGTCGCCGCAAGCTGCGAATGCAAAAAGCATTGAAGCTGCAAGGAGAATTGCGAGAATTTTCTTTGACATTGTCTTTTCCTCCAAAAATTTGTTTTTGATACGCTGCGACAAAATCCGACGAATTACTGCCGCAACGGCGTATGAAATAAGTATAGTATAAAACTATTATAATTGCAAGCAAAAAATTAACATACAGGACATATTTTTGCAATTTGTTAACATTATTTAGTGTTTATACCGTCAAAACACTAAAAAACCGACCTGCATTTTTGTCTGCAGGCCGGTAAATAATCACTTTGTGATATAAAAAGCTTCTTCGGGAAGAGTTTCTCCGACAGCTGTTTCGAGCGTTTCGTTGACAACCCTTTTCATATCTTCATTCTCCGCATAATTGAGGCTGCTGAAGAATGTAACATATGACATAGCCGTTTCAACATCCGCAAAAAAGCCTTCATCATTCAGATGCATTGCACCCGATTCGGAATTGTTGATAATGAAGTTTACGGAAACCTCGTTGAAGGTTCTGAATTCTTCCATAATATCGGAATTCGCTTCAATATAGTCGTTTCTTGCAATAATAACACTGTGGATGGGAAGACTCTTTCTCTGAGTTATCCATATTGCCGTAAAGTCAAGAGAAGTTTTTCTTTCTTCATCTGCAGGAAGCATTGCAGCATCAACGCCCGTAAGCATAAGCACATACTTATCCTTGCCCGAAATTTCAGCCGCAAGTTCGTCAACGCCGTTCATTTTCTGAATATCAAGGCTTTCATAATCAACACCGTTATCCTTGAGAACAACTTCGGTGAAAAGCTGAGTTTCATAGTCATTTTCAAGTGCATATATTTTGTTTTCTTTAAGGTCTTTGAAATCCGAAACGGTTACGCCCTTTGTTATGACATACATTGAAGCAAGATTGTTCGAAGCGATGATTTTCACTCCTGCATCTGATGTGCAGAGTTCAACAGCATTCGAAAGAGTCATTGATGCCATATCGGCTTTTCCGCTTTTAATGATATCCTTGACCTGCTGAACATCGTCATAATACTGAACATCGTAAGCATAATCTCTGTCCGTTGCAAGCTTTGAAAGACCGAATCCCGTCACATCCTTTACGGCTGCAACAACCGTTTTGACCTCACGGATATAGCTTTCTGTTGTGGGAACGTCACTTGACTGTTCTCCGCCGTTTTCACCGCAAGCGGCAAATGATAAAAGCGTGAGGAATGCCATTAATAAAGCAATTATTCTTTTTGTCATGTCCCGTACCTCGTTTCTTTTTTATAGATTATACAATCAATCCCCGGAATTGTCAACAACCGGACATTCAAGGAAGCTGTTAAGATGCTCTGCAATTATATCATTCTCCGCTTTACCCATAAGATAATAACGCTTTGAATATTTATCGAACGAAGCGGAAACAAAACCGTCATCTTCAACGGTAATGTTGACAGGCTTTGAAAGAGACCAGAAATCACCTTCGCCCTCAAATGCATAATAAACCGCAGTAAGGTCCCAGCTTTCTCTCAGATAAGGAGGCTCTTTTCCGCCTATGTAATTCTTATAGCTGTCATAGACGGGATTGTTTTCATGTTCACGGAAAAATCCCGTTTTGATTTTTGAACCGATTTCAAATCCCGAGCAAACTATAATGTGTCTGAATTTTTCAAAAACGGTTTTTGCCGCAGCAGCATCACATTCGATATTGAATTCCCTGCCGGTCGGGAATTTGCCTGCCATGGCAACAATGGAATTGACTTTTTTATTGAATAATTCGGGCTGTTTTTCAAGAATTTCCGCAATATTCGTAAGCGGTCCGACGGAAATGACGGTCACCGAATCATCCTCTGCTTTTTTCAGCACAGATTCATAAAAATCAACTGCAGGCTCAACATGAATCGCACTGTTTTCATATCTGCAGTATTTCTTGGTTACGGGTTTATTGTATTTATTACTGTCTTTGAGTATTTCATATCCCTTATGCTGAGCGATTCTTATATCCTCATGCCCGTAGTATTCTGAAATTGCACGGATTGCACCGTTGCCGTAAGGATTTGACGTGCAGTTTGCAATACCGAGAATTTTCACCTCGTATTTCTTTGCAAGCTCAAACAAAACAGCCAATGCGCCCGCATCATCGCAGTCGGGTCCGATATCCGTATCAAAAATAACGTATCTGCGGCTGTCTTTAATAGCTTCATACGGTGATTTTCCGTAATTATCCTCCGCTTTTGTTATTTTTACCGCATATTTTATAACCCAGACTATCAGGGCAACGGGAATAAGAATTGCGGCAATGAGAACAATTTTTCTCATAGGAAAATAATCATAGATTCCGTCACCGAGAATTGTGAAAAGAATGACTCTCGGAATAATTCCTCCGAGCGAAACAAGAAAATACTGAAGAAATTTCATTCTTACCGCGCCGAGAAGAAGGCTGACTATATCAATCGGAAAAACAGGCAAAACTCTTATAGCAAAAATTGCGGATAATTTATTTTTCTCCTGCAAAGCCAGAATTTTCGAGCCGTACTTATTCTTCTCAAGCTTATTTTTAACATAAGCCCCGCCCATTATTATGCCGAAAAGATATGAGACGCTCACTTCAATCATTATTCCCACGGCATTAATCAGGATTGCCCAATGTGCAGGAAAACACATTCCGACAGCTATGTAAACCAACGAAGCGGGCAA
>JAZSAH010000030.1:0-10744 GCA_045601745.1 Acutalibacteraceae bacterium | reverse complement strand
TGAAGAGAAGGGGCTGAACAACGTTCTTAACGCCGCCGACCATCTTGGTGACAAGACCCTTTGCAACGCCTGTCATACCTTCGGAACGGAAGCCGTTCTTCCACTCGCCGTAGTCAATAGCTTCGTTTCTCATTTCTTCGGCAATAACCTTTCTGATGCCCCAGAAGAACATCCAGATGGTTTCACGGAGCATGAATGCAGGAATCATGACTGCAAGGCTTTCATAGCCCTTCTTGCCGCCGATGTTGATAAACTTACCTGCGGCATAAACGCCGAGCATCAGGAAGCTGTCAACATGGGATCCGGCAATCCACAGTGCTTTTGTTGAGAATCTTGAACGCGCCCAGGGAACGTATGAATAAGAAATGGGTGAAACAACCGCACCGGGAATACCAACGATTGTTGCCATCGATGCAAGGTTGAGAACTTCGATGTAGTAAAGGTTTGTGCCCGAGTTGAGGCTGAAAGCGCCGAGGAACTCGGAAAGAGTGATAAGAAGAAGGGGTTTGTTGGTAACAACCGATTTAATGCCGCCGAAAACGCTGGGACGGTCAACAGTCTGCATAACTCTTTCTTTTGCAACGAATGCATAGAAAAGAGCGAAAAGACCGGAAACAACTGCGGTTATAACACCGCCGAGAACGAACATTCTGTTATAACCCGACTGATAAGCATCAGGATTTGTTACCTGAAGAATATCATTTGCAGGACTATTGATATAAATGTCAATCAAAAGACCCATAAGGATTTCGGGTGCTTTTTCAACAAATCCCGAAAGAAGGTTTGCCGAAGTGATAAGTCTTGTTCGGTCAATAATATTCGGGGTAATTGTTGAGGTCATGCCCTGGCGGACAATCGAAATCAAAGAGGTTGCAAGATTTGAGAAAATCTGAAGCAGCAGATAAAGCGCAAACCTCGGAATGTTGCTGCCGATACCTTCTGTACCCATAAATATGGGAAGCGCCCAATAAATAACGGTAAGAAATACACCGGGGATGGCATATACTACAAGCCACGGCTTGAATTTGCCCCATCTTGTGCGGGTCTTATCAACGATGGCTGCGAGGAAAAGGTCGTTGATGATATCCCATACTGTGATAACACCGTTGGTAACCGACTGAAGAACAAGGTCGATTTTGAGGATGTTCATTTTGAAAACATCATCGTACTTACCGATATTGAAGCTTTGAGCTATGTCATCGAGTATGTATGCAAAGGTTTCTTTAGAGCCGACATAACGCCTGTCTTTGGGGACTGCGCTCGGTGCCTTCTCTTCAACAACCCTGGCGGTTGATTCAGATGCCATATAATCTCTCCTTATCTTTAATAAATTATCTTTAATATATTAACATACACTTAACTGTTTTTCAATACCGCAATAATTTTTTATGAATATTACACAGTAAACATTGTCTGTTTTTGGTTATAAAGACGATAAAAAAGAGGCAGGCATCAAAGCCTGCCCCCTTGAATTCAATTAATCGGATTACACCTTGAAGTTAACGGAAGTGTCACCCTTTTCATCCGTGCCGAATTCATAATCCTTGCCGGGAAGAATTGCGTTAAGAATAATGCCTGCAAGAGCACCGACCGCAAGACCCGAAAGGCTGATTGTTACGGAGCCGACGGGAATCTGGATTGCGCCTGCATAGTTGATTCCGATTGAAAGAACAAGAATAAGAGCAGCGATGATAACGTTTCTTGTATTTTCAAAGTTAACTTTGTTTTCAACAACATTTCTTACACCGACTGCTGAAATCATACCGTAAAGAACGAGCGATGCGCCGCCGATTGTTGCAGTGGGCATGAGGCTTACGAGAGCAGCAAATTTGGGTGAGAATGAAAGAATAACAGCAAGATAAGCCGCAATTCTGACAACTCTGGGGTCAAACACCTTTGAGAGAGAAAGAACGCCTGTGTTTTCGCCGTAGGTTGTGTTTGCGGGAGCGCCGAAAAGAGAAGCGATTGTTGTTGCAAGACCGTCTCCGAGAAGCGTTCTGTGGAGACCGGGGTCTGCGATATAATTCTTCTTGCAGGTGGAGCTGATAGCGGAAATATCGCCGATATGCTCAACCATTGTTGCAAGTGAGATGGGCATGATTGTTATAACTGCAGAAACAAGAAGGTTCTTGTCAAAATCGCCCGAGAAAAGTCCGAAAACGGTATCTTTCATCTGGAAAGGAAGTCCTATCCAGTCAGCTGCCTTGAATGCCTCAAGCTTTGCAGGGTCAAGAGTTTCCATAACGCCCGTGAAATGAAGAATAACAGCAACGAGTGACGAACCAAGAACTCCGAGCATGATGGGAATAATCTTAATCATACCCTTGCCCCAGATGTTGCAGCCGATGATAATAACGATTGCAATAACTGCAATAAGCCAGTTTGCCTGACAGTTGCCGATAGCGCTTGATGAAAGCGTAAGACCGATGGCAATGATGATGGGACCGGTTACGATGGGCGGGAAAAACTTCATAACTTTCTTTGCGCCGAAAGCTTTGATAAGGGCGGCAAGGACAATATAGAGAAGTCCTGCGCACGCAACACCGAAGCAGGCATAGGGAAGAAGGCTGTAATCGTTAACGGCGTTGCCTGCTTCATCCGTGCCGACAGCGGTTATTGCCGCATATCCGCCGATAAAGGCAAATGATGAACCGAGGAAGGCAGGAACCTTGCCTTTTGAGAGGAGATGGAAAAGAAGCGTTCCGAGACCTGCAAAAAGAAGTGTTGACGAAACACTCAGACCTGTCAGTGCAGGAACAAGAACCGTTGCGCCGAACATGGCAAACATATGCTGAACACCGAGAATACCCATCCGGGGATAGCCAAGCTGTTTTGCATCATAGATGCCTTCACCTACATCAAATTTTTTCTTTGACATTTTTAAACCTCCGTTGTTTTGTTTTGGTAATCTGCTATCTAAACTTTACCATATTATGAACAATTTGTAAAGTAAATAAAACCGTTTTTATTCCGCTTCATAAAGAATGAGTTCGGATGAAAGCGACGAGGGGATATAAATATCAATTCCCCTTGAGATAAGCTCATAACCGCTTGCCGTGAAAGAAATCCCTTTATTGTCAAGGGTTATTCTGTATGTCAGACCTGCGTTTATTCCTTTCGGTGCAACATTGAATTTATCCGTTGATGCACCTGACATTGCAAAGACCGTTATTGCGCCCTTTGTTCCGTCGGAGGATGATAATTCAAGAACGGACAGTCCGTTTTCGAGCGTTTTTGAGGTTTCGGGAGTATGATGATATATCTTCGAGCCGGGAAGGAATTTTCTGATGAAGTTCTTATATATATCAACGCTGTGACGCACAAAATCCATCTGCACGGGATTGATTGCCGCCTTTGCGGGCGAAACAACATTGAGTGACATATGGCCAAGCATACAGTTTCTCATATGGAAATCAAGCGTTCCGTTTTCATGGCATCCCATGCCTGCGAAAAGGCGGTCAACTCTTTCGGGAGGAAGCGCCATTGTCATTCCGTTGGTTACGGCAACGGAGCGAGGAGCTTTCTGCCAGTCGGACACCCATGTATGGTTGAAGTTTTTCATCATGCCGAGGTCTGTTCTTGCACCGCCGCCTGCACAGTTTTCAAAAATCACTTCGGGGAAACGTCGTTTCAGACGCCGGTACATGGCATAAACCGCCTGAATATGACGGATTGAGGTGCATTCACCGTTTCTCATTGTGAAATAATCCCTGAAAGAAACGTTGTGGTCAACACGGAGAAGGTCAAGCTTATATTCGGTAATAATGCGTGCAAGCTCGTTTTCAGCCCATTCAGCCGCCTCGGGAATACTTAAATCCATGAGATTTCTGCTCCGGCTGCCGATTATTGTTTCGGAACGCCATCCGGGATGCTTTTCATATATATCCGTTCTGTTTCCGAGGTTTTCGATATCGACCCAAAGACCGAATTTCATTCCTTTTTCGTGGCAGTAATCCCTTACCTCGCCTATTCCGCCGGGATATCTGTCGGGGTCAGGAACATTCTTTCCGTTATATTCGCCCCACCTGTTTTCTTCATCCGGAGGACATTCCCAGCCTGCGTCAACAATGAATATTTCCGCACCCATCTGAGCGAATCGGTCGATGAACGCCTTCGATGTTTCAACGGACATATCATGCTCTGCGCCCATTCCTGCACCGACATAACAGGCGGAGGGGTCAGCACAGGGGGAATTGAGAACGGATTTTCTGATATGGCTGTGCATTTCGTTGACCGCCTCATCAAGACCGCCCGATATTATCCCGACATGAACCTCGGGGGAAATAAAGGTTTCATGAGGTTTAATAACGATCATCGGGCTGTGAGATGTTATTTCAGCCTTAAAAGCAAGGGAGCTGAAATTTCTTTCGGCAGCGGCATTGAGGTCTGCTGTGAATCTGCATCCCCCACTCCAGCCAATCTGATAAAAATACATTTTGCCCGTTATATTGTTGCGGATAAAATACAGAGGATGACCGAATCTGTCACGGCCGAAGCGGTAATTCACCGAATGAACGCCAGGAGTCAGGTCATGCCATGAGAATTCACCCTCCCTGCCCCAATTATCGTTATCAAAATAACCGACGGAATAGAGCTTGCTCACATCGTTCATCGCCGTAAGCTGCGCTCTTTCCATTGTTTCAAGACCGCCCGATATGAGCGAAAGACGGTTGAGATTGAGGGGATTATCCGAAAGGTTTTCAATTTCAATAAAACGAGTGAACATCTGAGTGCCGTCAAGATTTGTGTGGATACTCAGTCTGACAGGCTTGATTTCACTTTCAAGAGTCAGAATTGACTGAATGCCGTTTTCTGTTTCAAGCGACTGAAAATCAACAAATTTCAAGCCGTAATCAATACATTGACCGTCAATTTCAATGTTGAAGGCAGACGGCTCATGAAAATGCAGAGGATTGAGTCTTGTAGGATAATTCGAAAGCACATCGAGAGGATAACCCGACGCATTGCTTCCCGATGCAAGAAGAACCCCGTTTGCAAAGGTTTCTTCATAAATGGCAAGACCGCTTCTGTAGCAAAAAACCGGGTTTTCTCCCTGTTTATAATATACATCAAAAAACTTTTCCATTTTTTCAATGCCTTTCATAAAAGATAATTAAATATTAAAATCTTTTTCAGATTTTGTCAACAAGAAAGGACTGCTTCCGAAGAAACAGTCCTGATTTATTACCAATTATACATCTGCTCGGGATTCTTGAATATATCTTCAAGTCTGTTGATAAAGGGAACAAGGTCACCAAAATCGAGAGCTCTGTGGTCGAAAACAAGGTCAATGGGAAGCTCATTGCCGACAACGATGATATCATTTCCGTTTTCATCCTGCTTTACAACGGGCTTTTTGTTAACTGCACCGATGCATGCAACGAAAACCTGGGGAGGAATGATTGAAAGGAGAGCAACTCTTCCGGGAATTCCTCTTGTTACGGAGCCGATATTTGAAACGGTGACCGTTCCCTGCTCGATATCATATTTTGTGAGTCTGTCTTTTTCGGGAATCTTGTTGTATTCCTTCTTTGCCTTGCCCGAAAGAGTCTTTACTCTGTGCTTGCCCGTTTTTGAACCGATAAGACGCTGAAGAACATTGATGATTCTGCCCTTCCTGAGCTTCTTGAGGGTGTCATGCATCGAAACGGAGAACATAACCTCGTTGAGGTCTGTGTTGCCGATTCTTCTGCCGACATCAGCTATGTATTCGGTAAGCTCAACAAGGTTCTTGTTGCCGATATCGTGAAGATTGATGGTCATCATTTCGCCGTTGGGAAGAATCCATGTCATTGATACATGAATTTCGTCAAATTCGCTGATTTTACCTCTTACGAGCTTACGGTTGAAATCGATATGCGCATTAAGGCAGGGAGCAGCTTTGAAGCCTTCGCAAAGTGCCTTGAGCATGATTGTGTTAACAGTTATTTTTACGGGGAATTTGCCTGAAGCGTTAAGCTCCTTGACAACCTCTAAAAATCTTGAAACCTCGGGCTCATAGATATAAGAAATATGAGGAATGGTTTCCCAGCTTTCGGAAGTCATGTTTGCAACGATTTTGCGCTGTATACCAAAATGGGTTTCTTTTGTAACTTTCATTTGATTTGTCCTCCTTAAACTTTATACATAAAAATTTTACCATACAATTTTCGATTTATTTTTTCATATCAGAATTAAAAATCAATAAAATCTCAATATATTTTCCTCTTGCCACTTCACAAAACAGTTGTATTATGGTAAAATATTTTGATAAAATTTTAAGGAATGACAAAATGAAGAAACTTTTTGTATATCTGAAAGGCAGCAGACTTCAATGTGTGCTTGCACCCATGTTCAAAATGTTTGAAGCAATTCTCGAGCTTTTTGTGCCTCTTGTTGTTGCGTCAATCATTGACAAAGGCATCGGCAACTCCGATAAAAACTACATCATAACCATGTGTGCCGTGCTTATTCTGCTCGGTGCCGTGGGTCTCGCATTCTCAATTACGGCGCAGTATTTTTCCGCAAAGGCATCAACGGCTTTTGTCAGAAGACTCCGTCACGCTCTTTTTGCACATATCGGCAGGCTTTCGCATGAAAAACTCGATAATGTCGGCACGGCAACTCTCATCACCCGCATGACAAGCGACACAGACAGCGTTCAAAGCGGTCTTAACCTTACTCTGCGACTTCTTCTGCGTTCACCGTTTGTTGTTATCGGTGCAATGATTATGGCTTTTACGGTTGATGCAAAATCGGCTCTGACCTTCGTTGTTGTTATCCCTGCACTTTCGGTTGTTGTTTTCGGAATAATGTTTTTCTGTATTCCTTTATATAAGAAAGTCCGCGTTGCGCTCGACAAAGTTCTCTGCACGGCAAGAGAAAGTCTGACGGGCGCAAGGGTTATCAGAGCATTCTGCAAAGAGGACGAACAAGTTGAAGAATTCAGGGAAAGAAACGATGCTCTGACCCTCATTCAGGAATATACAGGCAGAATTTCGGCTCTCATGAATCCCCTCACCTGCGTTATCATCAACATCGGCATCGCGGTTCTGATTTACATCGGCGCAATCCGTGTTGAAGCGGGAATAATCACTCAGGGTGCGGTGGTTGCGCTCTATAACTATATGTCTCAGATTCTCGTTGAGCTTGTCAAATTTGCAAATCTCATTATCAGCATCACAAAATCCGTTGCCTGCGCAGGCAGAATAAGCACCGTTCTCGGCATTGAAACCGAAGACGGCAGCAAAGGCAATTCTCATATCGATGAAAAAAGCGAAAATATTGTTGAATTCAGAAATGTTTCGTTTGCATATGCGGGTTCGGGTGAAAATTCGCTTGAAAGCATCTCATTTGCCGTTAAAAAAGGCGAAACCGTCGGCATTATCGGTTCAACGGGTTCGGGAAAAACAACTCTTGTCAATCTCATTCCCGCTTTCTATAAAGCAACCTCGGGTCAGGTTCTCGTCGGAGGTTCGGATGTCAATGATATTCCCTCCGAAGAACTCCGTGAAAGAATCGCAGTTGTTCCTCAGAAATCCGTTCTTTTTAAAGGAACGGTCAGAAGCAATATGCTCTGGGGCAATTCCGATGCAACCGACGAAGAAATATATCATGCACTGAAGTTTGCTCAGGCAGAAGATTTTATCAGAGAAAAACAGGGTCTTGATACACCTGTTGAACAGGGCGGAAGAAACTTTTCGGGCGGTCAGAGGCAGAGGCTTTCCGTTGCCCGTGCACTTATGAAAAAATCGGATATTCTTATCCTCGACGACAGTTCAAGCGCGCTTGACTATGCAACAGATGCGGCAATGCGCCGTGCAATCGCCGGAAATCAGGGCGATAAGGCAGTTTTCATCGTTTCACAGAGAACCTCCTCAATAATGCACGCCGATAAAATAATCGTTCTCGATGACGGAAATGCCACAATCGGAACACACAAGGAACTCCTTGAAAACAATGCTGTTTACAGAGAAATCCACTTGTCGCAGTTTGATGAGGAGGAGAACGCATGAAGAATAAAATGAACAAAGGCACTCTCAGAAAAGTGCTTTTCTATGTCGGCAGATATAAAATACATCTTTTCATTTCAATCATTCTTGCGGCGGCAAGCGTTGCTTCAAGCCTCTATATCCCCGTGCTTGCAGGCAAGGCAATCGATGAAATCATTGCACCCGGAAAGGTGAATTTCGATGCACTTCTCCCCTTCCTTTATCAAATCGGAATTCTTGCTCTTGCAACGGGTCTTGCACAGTGGATAATGAATACTCTCAACAACCGCATAACCTTCCGTGTTGTCAGAGATATCCGTAACGCCGCAATGGAAAAAATTCAGATTCTGCCGTTAAGCTATATCGACTCAAAACCGACGGGTGATACCGTCAGCCGCATCATTTCCGACGCAGACCAGTTTGCAGACGGTCTTTTGATGGGCTTCACACAGCTTTTCACGGGTGTTATAACAATTCTCGGCACGCTCGGCTTCATGCTGTCGATAAATTATAAAATAGCGATAGTTGTTGTTATCCTCACTCCTCTTTCGCTTTTTGTTGCAAGATTCATCGCAAAAAGAACCTTCTCGATGTTTCAGATGCAGTCAAAAACGAGAGGCGAACAAACGGCATTCATTGAAGAAAATATAGGCAACGGCAAGCTTGTCACCGCTTTTTCGAGAGAAGAAAAAGCTCTTGAGGAATTCGATGAAATAAACGAAAGATACGAAAAATATTCCTGCAAGGCAATATTCTTTTCGTCGCTCACAAATCCGTCAACCCGTTTTGTCAACAGCGTTGTTTATGCCGCAGTCGGTCTGACCGGTGCATTGGCGGCTGTAAATGGTGCAATAACAGTCGGCGGTCTTTCATGCTTCCTGAGCTATGCAAATCAGTACACAAAGCCGTTCAATGAAATTTCGGGCGTTATTGCCGAACTTCAGAATGCACTCGCCTGTGCCGAAAGACTTTTTGAACTTGTTGAACAGAAGCCGCAGTCTCCCGACGGCAAAAATGCTCATGTTTTCAACGGTGTTGAAGGTAATGTAAAGCTTGAAAATGTTGCATTTTCTTATTCAAAAGATAAAGAACTCATCAAAAATCTCAGCCTTGATGCCGAAAAGGGCAACAGAGTTGCAATTGTCGGACCGACGGGATGCGGAAAAACAACTCTCGTCAACCTACTCATGAGATTTTATGATGTTGACGAAGGTAAAATCAGCGTTGACGGAGTTGATATAAACTCGGCAACAAGAGAAAGCCTGCGCAAAAGCTACGGCATGGTTCTGCAGGATACATGGCTGAAAGAAGGAACCGTCCGCGAAAACATCGCCATGGGTAAACCCGATGCAACAGATGATGAAATCATCGCAGCTGCAAAAGCATCCCATGCGCACAGCTTCATAAAACGACTGCCGAATGGATATGACACCGTTATTTCCGATGAATCATCGGGGCTTTCGCAGGGTCAGAAACAGCTACCCTGCATAACAAGAGTCATGCTCTGTCTGCCTCCGATGCTTATTCTCGACGAAGCAACTTCTTCAATCGACACAAGAACGGAAATTCGCATTCAGAAGGCATTTTCAACAATGATGCAGGGCAGAACAAGCTTTATTGTTGCCCACAGACTTTCAACAATCAGGAATGCCGATGTTATTCTTGTTATGAAAAACGGCAATATTGTTGAGCAAGGCAGACATGATGAGCTGATTGAAAAGCAAGGCTTTTATTATGAGCTTTATAACAGCCGCATGGATGCGATATAAATGGAGGAAATGTCACAATGAAATTCAGATACAGAAAATCCATGCTTTTCCTTCAGATTGGATTGGTATTATTATATGCTGCTGCATTGATACTTTTTTTCTACTCGGATGATAAGGGTTTCAGATGGATAATAAAAATGACTGTAACGGTTTTGGTCTTTTTTACAGCTTTTTTCTCCTCATATATCGGCGAGTATTTAAATCGATATGTTGAATTCCATGATAATTATGTGAAATTCAATTCTTACAGAATCGCCGGAAAAGTCCGTCATATCAATGTTAAATACGAAGATATACTGAGCCTTGAAGCTACCGTAATCCCGATTATAGGGATTTATAAAATCAGTGTAAAAGCTAAAAATGTTCCGTGGCTTATTCCCGTCACCTGGTGCATAAGCCATCACAAAGAAATGTATTCACATCTATGCAGGTATGCACAAAAGAATAACCCTGATGTTTTTATCGATGAACGAATCCTTAAGCGTTTGGAGAAACAGGGTCTTGTGTAAAACAACAAACTCAACAATCTGCAAACAAGGGGGTTGATTTGACATCAGCCCCTTTTTCTTTTTTAAAATAATCATTGACAAAAACGCTTTAGTATGATAATGTAATAACACAATAATAAAACAAAGGAGCAAAAAACATGAAGAAGATTTTTGCACTCATTCTCGCAACACTCATGATGTTCTCATTTGCTGCTTGCGGCGGCAACACAGACACAGAAACAACAACAGCAGCAGGCGGCGAAACAACAGTTGCCGATAACGAAGCAAAAGAAACAGTTGTTGTTGGCTACACAATTTATGAACCCATGAACTACAAAGACGAAAGCGGCAAGCTTATCGGTTTTGACACAGAGCTTGCAGAAGCAGTTTTCGGCAACCTCGGTTATGAAGTTATCTTCCAGGAAATCGAATGGAGCAGCAAATACACAGACCTCAATTCAGGCACAATCGACTGCGTATGGAACGGCTTCACAGCTAACACAGCAGACGATGACGG